>CAVJHQ010000107.1:0-6524 GCA_963649365.1 Alloprevotella sp. | reverse complement strand
ACGAGCCGCTACGAGGAGTTCGTGGAGGCGTTCCTGCAGGCGATCTAGCGGGGCGGCGAACTTCGTGTGTCGCCCTGCGCCCCCTTACGCCAAGCTACCACCGTGCCCGCTGCGGCACGGCGCGGGCGGGCTTCACGACCACGGTGTTCCCTCCCGGAGTCCCGAGCGCGCGCTCAAGCGCGGTGAACTCGTTGAGCACGTCGTCCGCCGTGAACAGGTTGTTCTTTCGGTTCTTCGAGTTCTGCTTAAGCACGCCGGCCTGCACGAGGGACGCGACCGCAAGCCTGGCCGCCTCGTGGCTACGCCCCGTGAGACGCGCGGCCGAGGCGATACTCACCACGGGGTTCCCGGGCAACACGCCGAGGAGCTTGTCCGCGGCGGAGTTTGCGCGCGGGCTCGCCTTCTCGCGCCACGACCGCTGGATCTGCGCCACCCTCTGCTCAAAGGCACCAGCCAACTGGCAAGAAACGACGACCTTCTTGGCAAATAACAGGATGAGTTCTTGGGTCGCCCTCCGAACCGCCTCGTCGTCATCGGAATGGAACCTCGAGAGCGCAGCGATGTATGCCGACTTGTCCGTCGCAAGCGCCAGCGAAACCGGCGGCACCGTACGCGTCGCGACGCCCCTGCTCCGCAGGACCATCTGCACGAGCGCCCGACCTGTGCGCCCGTTTCCGTCCGCGAAGGGATGGATGGACTCGAACTGGGCATGGGCTATCGCCGAAACGGCAATTGCCGGCAGCGGGGACTCGTTGCAAAACCGCACAAGGTCGTTGAGCAGCGGCGCCACCATCTCCGGCGGGGCGGGGACGTACGCAGCCCCCACGGGAGAGTAATCGCTGCCGCCGATCCAATTCTGTGAGTCGCGGATAACGCCCCCGGACTCTTCCAACTGACTGCCGCTGAGAAGGGCTTTATTCGTTGCCTGGAGCATATCAACGGTAATCGTATCGCCCTGATGCATCTGCTCGATCTTGTCGCGCATAGCAGCGATGTTCGCCAAGACCGCCGCCTCCGAAGAGTCAAGCCTATGGGCGACGCCGAGCTCGTCCAGAGCCTCGGCTTCGAGAATCTTCTTCGCGGGGACCGTCATCCCCTCGATCTTCGAGGAGCTCAGCGCCTCGGAGCGCATGAGAAGACGGGCAAGGGGCTCGGTGTCCGTCAAGGTGGCGGCCCTCAAGTCGAGCTCGGCAACACGGGCAGTCGCCTCCGCCACCTTAGCCGAGACTTCCTGCTCAAGGTCAATCGCACAGTCGGCAAGGAAGTCGGGAATGTAGGCCCGGTACGCGCCGCTCGCTCCATACCAGCTGTCTGAATTCCAGAAGCACGTCTCATAGCTCCCCATGCGTCGCCCCCAACCTTGGATGACCGTCGTTTTCATCCAAGGTTATCGCATAACCTTGGATGAAGCGCCTCGGTTTCCAAGGTTATCGAATAACCTTGGAAATGAAGGCCAGCAACACCAGGTTGTTAAAACAGCAAGAAGAGGCCTCCGACACTAGCCGACGGCATCAGCGAGCAGCGACGCCGCCTCCCCCGCAGTCGGCTCGTCGAGGCTCGCGTACTGGATAACGAACCTCCGCAAGCCGTCTACCTGCGGCGCATTGTCCGGCACCGTCACAAAGTCCGAGAGCGGCGCCACACGCAGCCCCTGGTCGAGCAGCGCCGCCGCGATGTCCTTCTCGCTGCGGCCAGACTCGACCGCGAGGACAAAGTGGAGTCCTGAGTCGGCCTCCTCCACCCGCATGCGGTCCGCCGCCGAACTGGAAAGAAGCGCATCCACGAGCACGTCTCGCCGTTCGCGCGCCCGCTTGCGCATGCGGTTCACGTAACGCTCGTAGTCGCCCGTCTCGAGCAGGCGCGCGAGCGCCACTTGCTGCACGGAACTCAGCGTCGACGAATAGAAGCCGAGCTCGTCCATAAAGCGCCCCACGAGCTCGGCCGGCAGCACCATGTACGCGAGGCGCAGCGCGGAACCCAGGCTCTTGGAGAAGGTGTTCGTATAGATCACGCGCCCCGCGGCGTCCATGCCCGCGAACGGCGGCACCGGCCGGCCGGCAAGACGGAACTCGCAGTCGTAGTCGTCCTCGATGATCCAACGGCTCGCTGCCGCAGACGCCCAGCTCAGAAGCTCATAACGCCGAGAAATGCTCGTCACGCGCCCCGTAGGGAACTGGTGCGACGGCATGATGTGCACGACGTCGGCGCCCGAAGCGGAAAGCGCCGCCATCTGCACGCCGTCGTCGTCCAACGGCACGTGCGCGACCTGCCGCACGCCGCAAGCGCTGTAAAGCCTGGTCAAACGCGGATACCCCGGGTCCTCGAGCGCGAATGTGAGCCCACGCCCTAACAGCTGCACGATCATGGTGTCGAGCACCTGGGCGCCCGCGCCCACGACGATGCAACTGGGGTCGACGTCCATGCCGCGCGTCTGCCGCAGGTACCCCGCGATGGCCGACCGAAGCCGCGGCGCCCCCTGCGCGGGCGACGGCGAGAAGCACTCGGCCTCCGGCTCGGAGACGAGCGCCTGGCGCAACGCTTGCGACCAGAGCCGCGCCGCCTCCGGCCCCGGCTCGCCGGCAGTGAGGTCAATCCGCGCCGCGTGCGACGGTTCGGTCGCCACAGGCGCGCGCTCGCCCTGCGGCAAACCACGCTTGACCTGCTGCGGCAATCGCGCCGAGAAGTACCCGCTGCGCGGCCGCGACCTTACGTACCCCTCGGCCACGAGCTGCGCGTAGGCGCCCTCCACGGTGACGACGCTCACGCCCAGGTGGTCGGCCAGCGCGCGCTTGGACGGCAGTCGCTCCTCCGCGCCGATGGCGCCGCTCACGATGTCGTCGCGAATCCGCTGGTAAAGATACTCGTACAGGGGCTTCTCACCGCGGGAGCCGAGGTCGTAGTCAAGCATCTGGCCTTATCCGTTCTATGCATCTGGCCTTGTTCTGACCTGGTCATTTTCTCATAGTCTGAATATTTTGCCACGGTCAGATTGGGCCTATGCTCTGGACCCATCGACCCGAAAGCGACCGAAGGAGCCCCATGGCAACCACCACCCAGACCCGCGAGGAGCGTGCCGCGCTCAACCGTCAGCTCGCCCAGATGCTCAAGGGCGGCGTCATCATGGACGTCACCACCCCTGAGCAGGCGCGCATTGCCGAGGAAGCCGGAGCCTGCGCCGTCATGGCGCTCGAGCGCATCCCCGCCGACATCCGCGCGGCCGGCGGCGTCTCGCGCATGAGCGACCCGGCCATGATCCGCGGCATCCAGGAGGCCGTGTCCATCCCCGTCATGGCCAAGTGCCGCATCGGCCACATCGCCGAGGCCCAGATCCTGCAGGCCATCCAGATCGACTACATCGACGAGTCCGAGGTCCTCTCCCCCGCCGACGACGTCTACCACATCGACAAGAACGCCTTTGACGTGCCGTTCGTTTGCGGGGCGCGCGACCTCGGCGAGGCCCTTCGCCGCGTGGCCGAGGGCGCCACGATGATCCGCACCAAGGGCGAGCCGGGCACAGGCGACGTCGTGCAGGCCGTGCGCCACATGCGCAAGATCCAGAAGCAGATCCGAGACGTCGTTGCCTTGCGCGACGACGAGCTCTTCGAGGCGGCCAAGCAGCTCGCCGTGCCGGTCGAGCTCGTGCGCGAGGTCCACGCAACGGGCAAGCTCCCGGTCGTCAACTTCGCAGCCGGCGGCGTGGCGACCCCGGCGGACGCGGCCCTTATGATGCAGCTCGGCGCCGAGGGCGTTTTCGTCGGCTCGGGCATCTTCAAGTCGGGTGACCCGGCCCGCCGCGCGGCGGCCATCGTCAAGGCCGTGGCCAATTTCGAGGACGCCGCGCTTATCGCCAAGCTCTCCGAGAACCTCGGCGAGGCCATGGTCGGCATCAACGCCGACGAGATCCAGACCATCATGGAAGAGCGAGGCATCTAGTGGGCACGACCGCGGTTCTCGCCGTCCAGGGGGCGTTCATCGAGCACGAGCAGGCGCTCGCTCGGCTTGGCGAGAAGTGCGTCGAGCTGCGTCAGGCCTCCGACCTCAGGCAGGGCTTCGACCGCCTCGTGCTTCCCGGCGGCGAGTCGACCGTGCAGGGCAAGCTCCTGGCCGAGCTCGGCATGCTCGAGCCGCTGCGCGAGCGGATCGCCGGCGGCATGCCGGTGCTCGCGACCTGCGCGGGGTTGATCCTTCTTGCCAAGCGCCTGGACGCGCACGACGATACGGGCACGCCGCGCCTCTCCACGCTCGACGTGACCGTGCAAAGAAACGCCTACGGCCGGCAGCTCGGCAGCTTCCATGCGCACGGAGCCGTGGCCGGCGTCGGCGAAGACGTCCCGATGACGTTTATCCGCGCGCCGTACGTGGTCGAGGCGGGCGACGGCGCCGAGGCGCTGGCCGAGGTCGACGGCCGCATCGTCGCCGTGCGCCAGGGCGCGCAGCTCGCGCTCGCCTTCCACCCCGAGCTCGACGGCGACCCCCGCATCCACGAGGCGTTCCTCTCGCTCTAATCCGCCCCGCCCCCCGGGCCGCGCCCGGCGCCCCCGCTCCAACCGCTCCCCCTCAAGTTCGGAAGGCTTCCAAACTTCGGAAGGCTTCCGAACTTTAGTTAGGATTCGCATATCCGCAGGTCAGAGGATTGTCCTTTGGCAAGAAGAAACCCCCTCCGAGTTTGGAAGGCTTCCGAACTCGGAGGGGGTTGCTGCGTAGAGCTTAGGGGCTTAGGGCTAAGGACTTAGGGCTTAGTAGCGCTTGCCGTAGCCGCCGCGGTCGCCGCCGCGACGGTCGTCACGGCCGCCGAAGCCGCCGCGGTTGCCGCCGAAGCCGCCACGGCCGCCGCCGCGACGGTCGTCACGGCCGCCACGGTCGAAGCCGCCGCGCCCGCCGCGGTCGCCGCCACGGCCGCCGAAGCCGCCACGACGGTCATCGTGGCCGCCGCGCCCGCCGCCGAAACCGCCACGGCCGCCGCGGTCGCCGCCGCGACGGTCGTCACGGCCGCCGAAGCCGCCGCGCGGGCCGCGATCCTGGTCCAGGCCCATCTCGGTCAGCGGAACGATGATCTTGTCGAGGACGGCGAAGACCTCCTCGAGCTCCTCGTCGGAAAGGGACGGCACGAGCTTGATGCCCTCGCGACCCTGGGCCTGCGCGGCCTCGGCAGCGCCCTCCTCAGCGGAAACGACGACGGCGCGCATGTCCTCTTCCTCGGGGAAGGTGCGCGTGACCAGGCCGGACTTCTCGGCCTCGGCCATCATGGAGTCGAGCTCGCGCAGGCGAATGCCGAGCAGCTCGGCCATCTCCTTCTGCTCCATCTGGGGCTTGAGCTCGAGGAGCTTGATGGCGCGCACGATGTTGTTCACGCGCTCGTTCTTCGCCGCCTCCTCGTCGCGGATGTTGTCCTTGCGGTTGCGCAGCAGGCGCGCGGCGCGCTGGGCCTTGTCGAAGAGAATCTCGTTGGTGTCGACAGGGGCCTCCTCGGTCTCCTCGACCTCCTCCTCGTCGCCCTCGTCCTCGTCGATCTCGTCCTCGACGACGTCCTCGTCGAGCTCCTCGTCCTCGGCCACGTCCTCGGCCAGGACCTCCTCGTCCTCGGTCATGATCTCGTCGTTCTCGCTGTACTCAGACATGAGTCTCCTTCTTCGCCTTCCGGCGTAAAAATGCGCCACCACTCTGCGGGCGCTTCACAAGTAGTCTAGTTTAGGTTCCAGCAGCGTCTTCGCAGGTAGACAAACTGTCTGAACACGCAGACTCCACGACAGCGGGCGGCGAGGCCCACAGCCCGCCGCCCGCCGCGCTTCTTGCCAAAGCGTTGTCGCCGCATGGATTGGGCGCGCCTCGCGCCCCTACTGCCGGTAATGCGCGAAGAAGTCCGCGAGGTCCTCCATGGACTCGCGCAGCACCTCCATGCGCGGCAGGTAGACGATGCGGAAGTGGTCCGGCTCGCCCCAGTTGAAGCCTCCGCCGCGCGTGATAAGGATCTTCTTCTCGTGGAGCAGGTCGAGGGCGAACTGCTCGTCGTCGGTGATGTTGAACTTCTTCGCGTCCATCTTCGGGAAGATGTAGAACGCGGCCTTAGGCTTGACGGCCGTGATTCCGTCGATGGCGTTCAGGGCCTCGTAAACGTAGTTGCGCTGTTCGTACACGCGCCCGCCGGGACGAATGTACTCGTTTACGGATTGATACCCGCCGAGGGCCGTCTGGACGATGGACTGCGCCGGCACGTTCGAGCACAGGCGCATGTTGGAGAGCATGTTCACGCCGAGGATGAAGTCCTTCATGCAGCGCAGGTTGCCGGAGAGGACCATCCAGCCGATGCGGTAGCCGCAGATCATGTGCGACTTGGAGAGGCCCGAGAAGGTGACGCAGGGCAGGTCGGGCGCGAGCGACGCGATGGAGATGTGCTGGTAGCCGTCCATGATCAGGCGGTCGTAGATCTCGTCGGCGAAGATCATGAGCTGGTGCTTGCGCGCGATCTCGACGATGCCCTCGAGGATCTCGCGCGAGTAGACGGCGCCCGTGGGGTTGTTCGGGTT
>CAVJHQ010000106.1:0-6672 GCA_963649365.1 Alloprevotella sp. | reverse complement strand
CATAGCGGCTGGCAAAATCATCGCAAATAATCTTTTCATGGTGTTCCTCCTCCACAATCGCCAAGACGTTCGTTGTTCCTTCTTGTGGAGCACCAAATGCCCCAAGGTGCATCCTTGTGGCTGCATTCTATTTTTCGCTTGAGAAAGCGACGATGGCCGATGTTGTTTAGGCGGTTGAATATGCCACTCGCCCAGCAAAAAGGTTGCATAACAGTGGGTTGCGAGGGGCGGTCGTTCGAAACCACGACAGTAACGCAAATGGCACCTGTCAGCCATAATTGCCGAAATGCATCCAATGACGTAGATCGACCATCGGGCCATAACGCCATCCGCCTGAGCCGAACATCCCTGGGCATGTGTTGGAGCACGAGTTGATGTCAAAACACATCGGGGCTAGAAGCTCGTGAGTTGCTGCGAGGCCCGTCGCCCATCGGTGCACTGAGCTTTCGTTGCAATCGATGATGCAACGAAAGCGAATCGTTGGCGGTGTCTGCCCGGGAATAGATGAGCTGATATGGCCCGCGACCCGCTGCGTAAAGCACCCCTCAGTGCCGTAGGCCTCCGCTCATGGGACACAGCGCGACTTGCCGCGCACAAATGCGAGATGGCGGCAGTTTTCAACGCACGGCCCAGGTAATCTAATCTCGGTCAAGTCGTCTACCTGCGGTTTTGTAATACGAGTACCGTGGCCTACTTTCAAACGCCGCGTAAAACTGCCGCCATCCCCGATTTTTCGGGCCTGGGGACTGCCGTAAGGGCAGGAAACGCGGTCTTGGGCCGCTTGCACCCGCCGCGATCAAGCCGCCTCTCCGTTCAATACACTTCCTCTTGAATCAGCGATGCTACATTATACTTAGGTCTGTAGCATGGGAAATCAGGAGGACGAAACGAAAGCAATCGATGAAATAGCTGCCGCGAACAACGGCTTCCTGACCGCGTCGATGGCCAGGAATAACGGTATCCAAAGCCGAGATATCGCAGACGCGGTGGGGCGCGGAGAGCTCGTCAGGGTCGCTCGGGGCCTGTACTGCACTCCGGGCACATGGGAGGACGAGTACGTAGTGGCGCAGCACCGCTTCGCGCGCGGCGTGTTCTCGCACGACACCGCGCTCTACCTGCTCGGGCTCTGCGACTCGGCGCCCGAGTTGCTCACGATGAGCTTCCCCAGGGGCTACAACCCGTCCTCCGCAAAAACGGCGGGCATCGTGGCGAAGTCGTCGCCCGAGGGGCTTCACGGCCTCGGCCTCGCCGAGCTCGTGACGCCGTATGGCAACGCGGTGCGCGCCTACGACGCCGAACGGACCCTGTGCGACGTGCTGCGCGGCACGTCGTCACCCGACCTGCAGCTGCTCTCGCCGGCGTTCCGGTCGTACTTCTCGTCGGGAAAGCGCAACCTGCCGAAGCTCCAGTCGTTCGCTGGCAAGCTCGGCGTGGCCAAGAAAGTCAGAACATACATGGAGGTGCTGCTGTGAAGACCAAGAACGCAATGCAGCTCAAGGCGCTCGTCAACAACAGGGCCAAGGCTGCAGGAGTGTCGCCCCAGTTGATGCTGCAGAACTACATGCTCGAGCGGCTGATCGACCGTATCTCCAGGTCGCCCTGGCGCGACTGTATCATCGTGAAGGGCGGCATGCTCATCGGATCGCTCATCGGTGTGGACAGGCGCACCACGAAGGACCTCGACACAACGGTGAGAGGCTTCAGCCTGACCCATCAGAAAGCAGTCGAGGTTTTCGGGGAAATCTGCGCGATAGACGCAGACGACGACCTAACCTTCGAGCTGCTGCGCACAGATGACATCCGCGAGACAGACGATTATCCCGGCATACGCGTGTTCCTGCGAGCTTGCTACGACCCGCTGGCCGTCCCGCTCACGATCGACGTAACGACTGGGGACAAGATCACGCCCGACGCCATCGCATACGAGTACCCGTTCGTGTTCGACGAGGGATCGGCAACCGTCATGGCCTATCCTTTGGAGACCGTGCTGGCGGAGAAGATCGAGACCGTCCTGGCGCGAAACGTCGCGACAACGCGCATCCGCGACTTCTACGACGTCTATGAGCTCTGGAACGTTCGTGGCCGTACGGTCCACAGTTGCACCCTCGCCCAGGCTCTTGCTGCAACGTGCGAGAAGCGCAACAGCTGGGAAGCGGTGCAGAACAGCGGGAAGGTCATCAACGCCATGCGGGAGGATGCCGGCCTTGAGCGGCAATGGCGGACGTACGCATCGAAGCACTCCTACGCCGCAGGCCTGACCTTCGAAGAGATGCTCGATGCCCTCCAGGAGGTCATGAAGTCGATAGCCTCTAACCTGTAATCGAATGGGTCAGTTCACCCGCCCAGCTTGTCGGCGCGGGCGTCAAGCCCAGCCCGGGGCTCGGTCAAGGCGAAAAGAAGGCCTTTAGGCCTGCAAGTCGGGGTTGCGAAAGCGATTCAGCCTAGCTAATTCTGAACAGGTCTCCGCCCTCACCCCGAACTTGATGCTCAGTATCAGGAAAGGATAGGCTCGCGCCCCGGGTGGGGTGCGAGCCTTGGCGACGTTCGGCCTGATTAGGAGCCACAACGGCCAAGGCCGCGCGCAGGGCGGCGGCGCGCGTCGCGCAGGCCGCGGCCGCAGTTCCGCCCGTCAGAGCCCCGGCTTGCGCGTGTACGGCAGCGAGTCGCGGATAAACGCCATGCTGCGCTCGTAGTCGCCGGCCACCACGCAGCTGTAGAGCGCGTCGAGCACGAACTGGACCGAGATGTGCGACGCGAACTGCGTGATTCGGTGCAGCGTGCTCTCCGAGTCCCCGACCAGCAGGTACACATCGAGGCCCGGGTTGCGCTCACGGGCCATCGGCGCGCCGACGAGGACGACCGGCGTGCCGCGGGCGACCAGCAGCGGGAGCACCTGCGCCAGCACGTCGTTCACGCCCGAGTAGGTTATGGCCACGGCCACGTGCGTGTTGTCCGAGGTGAGCGCGCTTCTCACCTGGCGCTCCTGGCTCTCGTGGCAGGTGGCGGCCCGCCCCGCCGAGAGCAGGCGGTCGGTGAACATCTGCGCAGGGTAGAGGTTGTGCGACTGCGTGTACACGTCCACGACGGACGCCTCGCGCAGAAGGTCGGCCGCCCGGCCCAGCTCGTCTGCGTCGAGCACCTCGAGCGTCTCGTCGATGGCGCCCGCGTAGAGCGACTTCAGCCCGCCGCACACGCGCTCGGGGCCCCAGCCCTCGTCGAAGGGGAAGTCGAAGTCCACGTCCTCGGCGTCCCTGCGCCGCGCCGTCGCGCGGGCGAGCTCGACCTTGAGCTCCTTGAAGCCCTCGAGGCCGAGCTTCTTGCAAAGGCGGTGCACCGTGGCGATCGAGGTGGCCGAGGCCGCGGCGAGCTCCTTGATCGAGGTCGTCTGGATGCGCTCCCCCATGGCAAGCACGGCCGAGGCGAGCTGGCTCTCGGTCGGGGTGAGGCCGCGGGCCTCTTTAAGGCGCCGGCGAATGTCCATGGCAGCTCCTCTCGCCGCGGGCAAGAAGGGCGCTCCCGCCCGCACGGCCGCAAGGTATCAAAACGTGTCAATCACACTCTAGCCAATCTCGCAACCTGCGAAAAGAAGTATCAGCAATCCTGATACCTCGCACATTCGCCTCACTTTGAGCGATACTAAGCGGCAACATAAGCAACCAATCGATTGGAGCATCATGGCAGACACCACCAAGCGCTTCCCCGACGGCTTCCTCTGGGGCGGCGCGACCGCCGCGAACCAGTGCGAGGGCGCCTACAACGTGGACGGCCGCGGCCTCGCCAACGTCGACGTGACCCCGCACGGCAAGGACCGCTTCGCCGTCGTGGCCGGCGAGCGCAAGATGCTCGACTTCGAGGACGGCTACTACTACCCCGCCCAGACCGGCATCGACTTCTACCACCACTACAAAGAGGACATCGCTCTTTTTGCCGAGATGGGCTTCAAGACCTTCCGCATGTCCATCGCCTGGACGCGCATCTTCCCCAACGGCGACGAGGAGCAGCCCAACGAGGCCGGCCTGGCCTTCTACGAGGACGTCTTCCGTACCTGCCAGAGCTACGGCATCGAGCCGCTGGTGACCATCACGCACTTTGACTGCCCGATTCACCTCATCAAGAAGTACGGCGGCTGGCGCAGCCGCGAGCTCATCGAGTTCTACAAGCGCCTCGCGACCACGCTCTTTACCCGCTACAAGGGCCTCGTTAAGTACTGGCTCACCTTCAACGAGATCAACATGATCCTCCACCTGCCGTTCATGGGCGCGGGCATCGTGTTCGAGGAGGGCGAGGACCACGACGCCGCCAAGTACAAGGCCGCCCACAACGAGCTCGTCGCCTCCGCCTGGGCCACCAAGATCGCCCACGAGATCGACCCCGAGGTCAAGATCGGCTGCATGATGGCCGCCGGCACCTACTACCCCTACAGCTGCCGCCCCGAGGACGTTCGCGCCGCCCAGGTGGACACCCAGAAGGAGCTCTGCTTCATCGACGTCCAGGCCCGCGGCAAGTACCCCAACACCGCCCTCAAGGACTTCGAGCGCCGCGGCATCGACCTCGGCATCACCGAGGACGACAAGAAGCTCCTGGCCGAGAACACCGTCGACTTCATCAGCTTCTCTTACTACAACACCCGCACCTCGGCCGCCCCGGACACCGAGTGCGAGCGCACGAGCGGCAACGCCTTCTCCGGCCCGAAGAACCCCTACCTCAAGACGAGCGAGTGGGGCTGGGCGCTCGACCCGCTGGGCTTCCGCATCACGCTGAACGACATGTACGACCGCTACCAGAAGCCCCTCTTCGTCGTCGAGAACGGCCTGGGCGCCAAGGACGTCGTCGAGGAGGACGGCTCCATCAACGACGACTACCGCATCGACTACCTGCGCGCCCACATCGAGGCCATGCGCGACGCCGTGGTCGAGGACGGCGTGGAGCTCATGGGCTACACCACCTGGGGCCCGATCGACCTCGTCTCCGCCGGCACGGGCGAGATGAGCAAGCGCTACGGCTTCATCTACGTGGACCGCGACGACGCCGGCAACGGCACCCTCGCCCGCTCCAAGAAGAAGTCCTTCGGCTGGTACAAGAAGGTCATCGCCTCCAACGGCGCCGACCTGGACTAAGTCGCGCCGACTAAACCGCGCGGGGGGCTGCCCCTTCCGCGTCGTCGCGCCCGCCGGCATCCGCACGATGCCGGCGGGCGTTTGCTAAACTGGTAACCCTGAAACACACGCGTGGACTTTTCCAGACGCCCCTTTCGTCTCTTTTTGCCTCGCAGCGCCTCGCCGCGCGCGACGACGCCGCGGCAGATCGATTGGCAAGAAGGAGCGCTTTCCATGCAAACCGACACCAACCCCAACCTCAATCCTCGAACCGCCGCCGAACCGGGAAGACCGGGGCCGTTGAGCTCGGCCGCGCTCGTGTTTTTCGGCGGGGCCTGCTACGGGTTCAACGCCACGTGCTTCAAGATCGCGTTCGGCATGGGGTTCAGCTCCGCGCAGATAGCGGCCGCCCAGGTGTGGGCCTCGTTCACGTTGTTCGGGCTGCTCTTCGCCGTCGGTCTTCTCCGCGGGCGCAGATGGGTTCGCCTTGGCCGCGCGACCGCGGCCAAGCTTTTTCTAGCCGGCTGCATGACCTGCCTCACCTCTATCTTCTACACCTATGCCATGAGCGTGCTCCCCATGTCGCTGGCGCTCACGCTGCTGTTCCAGTTCACCTGGGTCGGGACGCTTATCCAGACGCTCATGACGCGCAAGCCCCCGGCGACGAGCCAGGTAGCCTCGGCGCTCATCACGGTGTTCGGGACTGTCTTCGCGAGCGGGCTCTACAAGACCGACCTCTCGACCTGCGACCCCACGGGAATCGCCGCGGGGCTCGTCGCCGCCGTGTGCTGCGCGCTCTTTCTCACCATGTCGGGCCGCACCAAGACCGAGTGCCCGCAGGCGCAGCGCGGGCTCGTCATCTGCGCCGGGTCGGTCGCGGCTTCTCATCTTATTTGTCCTGACTTCATCGTGTCGGGCGTGCTGCTCCGCGGTATAGCGCCGTTGGGCCTTGTTGCCGGTACCTGCGGATTCTTCCTGCCCGTGCTGCTGTTCAGCATCGGGACGCCGCAACTGCCGACCGGCCTCTCAACCATCCTCGCCGCAGCCGAGCTCCCCGCCGGCCTGCTTGTGGGCATGCTCGTCCTCGCCGAGCCGGTCGGGCCCGTCGAGTGGCTCGGCGTCGCGATCATCCTCGTGGGCGTCTGCGTATCCCAGCTGCAGTTCCTACGGAAGCGGTAAAGACAGTCCGCGAGAATCTCTCCCGACCCCGCGTGACCGACAACGGGCGCTACGAGACGAGCCTGCTCGGCTGGGAGGGCATCAACATCGAGATCGCGGTGTAGGCGTAGGCGAAGGCGGCAACGGCGGAAAGCGGAAACTCGCCCGTCCCTTTTCGCGGAGAAGACGATTCCCTTGCCAAAGGCGACGACGCTTCGGCCCTTTGAGCCGACTCACATGGCGGCGTTGTCGTTGATTCTCTTCGCGGTTCTCATTGCCCCTCAGCCACGCGCGCCCCGAGGGGCGCCGCCCACCCGCGCGCCCCGGCGATACTCTGCCGGGGCGCAGCCGTACGCCTCGCGGAACTTGCGGTAGAAGAAGCTCATGTTCTCGTAGCCCACGGCATGCGCGGCCTCCT
>CAVJHQ010000105.1:0-6876 GCA_963649365.1 Alloprevotella sp. | reverse complement strand
GTGCAATACATTTGCTTTAGTCGCATTATACGCCGCAGCTGAGCAGAACCTTATCGCATGCTGGCGGGTGGCTGCGTACAGGGAACTGTACAGCTGAGCGTCTTCCTGCATCCACGGGCCCAGCTTTCTCGCCCTAAGCGCCACCGGAGAAACTCCGATCCCGTCTTGCCCATCCTCGCGAAGGCCCCTCATCCACATGCACCCAACCCAGGCTTGCCTCGAAATCCCTCTCGCTCAAGCATCAAACCGGCTCCATGGCCGCGCATCCCGCGCCTGCGCGCTCCTTGGGCACGCAAGGTCGCACGCCGTCGCAGCGGCCGCAAGGGCCGCGACACTTTCCGCGATTCTTCCCGCCCGATGCGCTTCGCGCGCGGGAACAATCCCGGAAACTGCCGGCGGGTGATTCCAATTTCCATTCCGCCTTCGCTTTCCCCCTTGCGCCCGCCGCGCCCGCGAGCGCCGTACGCGCCACAAGGCACGCCACAGGGGCGGGCCGCGAGACCGTAAGGAGACGGATCATGGAAGCACTGAACAAGAGGGCCATCGAGGCGACGGCGAAGTTCCTGGAGCGCAAGGGCTGCGAGGTCGTCGACCGCGAATGGGCGGGCCCCGAGGGCATCGGCTCGATCGACCTGGTGGCCATCGACGAGGGCGAGCTGGTGTTCGTGGACGTGGCGGCGCGAAGCACCACCGACGGGTTCCCCGAGGCGCACCTCGGCCGCGAGCTGCGAGAGATCCTGGCCGCCAAGTGGCTCGGCGGGCACGGCGACGGCTACACCGGCATGAACGTCCGCTTCGACGACGTGGCGATGATGGTCATGGACGGCACCCGCGCCCTCCTGAGGAGGCACGTCAACTGCTTCGGCACCATGGAGCCCGCCGAGTAGCGGGCCCCTCCGGGCCGGGCGCGCCCCGGCCCGGCTGCCCGGCGGCCGCAGGCGCCGCCGGGCTCTCTACTGCGCCCGGAGTCGCGCGCCTGAGGCATGCCCGGCTCCCTCTGCCTGCGTTTTCCACAAGCGTACATATCCGTACGTTTATGTGCTATAGTCTGTTTGTCGGACAAATCTGTACGGTTTTGTCCGCCGTCTCCTAAACGCGGGCGGCCGGCGCTTCCATGCGGCCGCCCGGATGCAACCAACGCCCGGAGGGAGCGAGAATGCGCACGATAGCCGTGTCCAACTACAAGGGCGGTGTCGGCAAGACCACCACCGCCGTCAACCTGGCGAGCATATACGCCTCGCGCGGCATGCGCGTGCTGCTGATAGACCTTGACCCGCAGGCATCGGCCACCGACTTCTTCGGGCTCTACGACCGCGCCGCCTCCGAGCGGCGCACCTCCATCGAGCTCCTCTACGGAGGCGCGCCCGTCGCGGACGTGGCGTACGCCGCCGGGGAGGGGCTGAGCGTCGTCCCCTCGACGATCGAGCTCGTCGACCAGAACGAGCTGATGCTGCGCGAGCAGCGCCTGAAGTTCGCGCTCGACGACGCCGCGGCCGACTACGACGTCTGCCTCATAGACTGCAGCCCCGTGATGAAGCGCCTCGCGTTCAACGCGTACCTGGCCGCCGCGGAGGGCGGCATGGTGATAATCCCCGTGAAGCTCGACTCCACCGTGATGCGCGGCACCGCGCTCACCGTGGAGGCCACGCGCCAGATATCGGACGCGCTGCGCATGCCCACGCCGAGGTGGCGGATTCTGCGCACCTGCGTGCCGGGGCGCATGACCAACGCCGAGGCGACGGGCGCCGCCGTGCTCGACGGGTTCTTCCCGGACTCGCAGTTCAAGACCGTGATACACGCCAGCAGCAAGGTCTGCGAGGGCAGCTGGCAATGGAAGCCGGTGACGGCGTTCGAGCCGGGCAGCAGGCCCGCGCAAGACTACGCGGCGCTCGCGCAGGAGGTGCTCGATGGCCTCGCGTAGCGCGGCGGAGGTCGCCGCCGGCTTCTCCATCACCGGGCTCCTGGACGGCGCCGCCAAGACCCGCGAGCGCTTCCCCGTGGCGGAGATCCCCGTCGCCGACATCGCGGACCACCCGGCCAACGTCGCGTACTCCATGGACGCCTACTCGATACGCCAGCTGGCGGATTCGATAGAAAAGGACGGGCTCACCGACCTGCCGCTGGTGCGCAAGCTCCCGGGCGGCGGCTGGCAGATGATATCGGGGCACCGGCGAAAGACCGCCTACGCGCTCCTGGCCGAGGAGGACCCGGCGTTCTCGAAGCTGCCCTGCCGGGTTATCGAGGGCATCGGCGACGAGCAGGCCGTCACGCTTTTGCACACCGCCAACTACTTCGTGCGCCAGCTCACCGTCACCGAGCGCGCCGCAGCGACCCTGGCGCTGGGCACCCAGGCCGAGATGCTCCGGCGTGAGTCGCCGGAGTTCCAGGGCGCGCGGCTGGCCGACGTCAAGGCCGCCATCATCGAGCGGCAGACCGGCCGCAAGGTGTCCGGCAAGACCATCCAGCGCGAGGAGCGCGCGGCGCGCAGGATCGCCGAGAAGCTGGTTCCCGAGTGGGCCGGCCCCGCGGACGCGGGCAACCTCACCGCCGCCGCAATCGACGAGCTCTGCGGCATGGACGCCGCCGAGCAGCGCGAACTCTTCGCCACGAAGCCAGAGAACTGCACATCCAAGCGCGACGTGTCGGCCTTCGTCCGCAGCCGCGGGCGCGACGCATCAAAGCCCGACGCCCGGCTCGACCGTGCGCTGAGGTCGCTGCGATCGTACCTGGCGTCGCCGCCCAAGGGCGCGAGCCGGGCCGACCTGGAGGCCCTGCGGGAGATCGCGTCGCTGACGGCCGGCTACGGGCTTTCCGAGGGAGAGGCCGCCGGAAGAAGGAAAAGGGCGCGTTAGAGGCGATCCAGCAAGTAGCCTATGGCGTCCGACACAAGGTCGGCCGTCCATAGCACTTGGGCACGGGCCGCGTCGGAACCTTATGCCGCGAGCTTCTTTCGGGGCTCGCCTGGCGCAGGGCCCGTGCCGTGAGGGCCGCCGGCCTTCCGCCGGCAGCCCTGCGGGGGATGCCCCGCGCCCCTGGGGAAACGGGCGGCTTCGCGCCCGGGATCGGAGGACCGTATGACAACCGGAAACGCCGGCAAGGGCCGGCGCGTGACGTTCCGCATGGACGAGGCGGACTACGCCGAGCTGTGCGCCCGCTGCGAGCGCGCGGGGCTCAGCAAGTCCGAGTACATGCGCCTCCTGGTGCGCATCCCCGTCTCCACAGAGGCCAACGCCGACGAGGAGCACCGCATACTCTTCG
The DNA here is from genome assembly GCA_963649365.1 of Alloprevotella sp. Taxonomy (GTDB): domain Bacteria; phylum Actinomycetota; class Coriobacteriia; order Coriobacteriales; family Atopobiaceae; genus Paratractidigestivibacter. The sequence continues at coordinate 3,618 of CAVJHQ010000105.1, read as the reverse complement.
ACCGCAAGGCCTTGTGGGCGATGTCGCGGGAGCTGCGCAAGTGGGGCTACCACTACAACCAGGCCGTGCACGCGCTGAACACCGTCAAGTACTTCATAGAGCGCGGCAAGGCGGGAAGCGACGTGCTCGAGGGCAAGGGCCCGCTCATCGAGGAGGAGCTCGGCAAGGTGAGGGAGAGCGCCGCAAGGCTCGAAGCCGAGCTCGCGCGCATAGGAGCCGAGATGCTCGCGAGGGCCGACTGATGCCGGTGCTCAAGCCGATATCGGGCCACGGCTCCACAGGAGGCATTCGGCGCTACCTGGAGAAGGGCGGCCGCGCGCTGGCCCGCGACCTCTTCAACCTGAGCTACGACGAACGCCAGGCGGAATCGCTCGGCGCAGGCGCCAAGGAACGATGCGAGTGGGACGCCGAGATGGACGCCACGCGCCGCGCCTTCGGCACCGACAGGCCCTGGCGAGGCAAGCCGGCCCGCACGTTCAAGCACTTCGTGCTCTCGCCGGACCCGGGCGACCGCATCGAGCTGCCGGCGCTGCGCGAGCTTGCCGTCGCCTGGGCGCTCAAGCACTTCGGAGAGCACGAGATCGCGATCGTCTACCACGACGACAACGCCCGCGGGATACCGCACGCGCACATCGTGGTGAACAACGCGAACCTGCGCACCGGCTACCGCATGCAGACGCAGCACCCCGAGGACCTCAACCGCGACCTGCAGGACATGGCCCGCGAGCGCGGGCTGTCGAGCCTCTCCAACGAGATGCCGGAAAGGCGCGGGAAGAGCTCGCCCGAGGGCGAGGTTCGGCCGCGCAGCAGGCAGGCCGTCTACTTCGGCCGCGCCGAGCGCGAGATCATGCGCGCGGGCGGCTACTCGTGGGTCGGCGACATCCGATCCCGCGTGGCGCTGGCGAAGACCATGGCGGCGGACGAGGCCGAGTTCATGGGCATCCTGGACGCGCTCGGGGTCCACGTGGCGGACAACTCGGCAAAGGCCAGGCGCGACGACTGGGTGTTCAGCCTCGCCGACGATCCGGCGAAGAAGGTAGGCGGCGAGCGCCTGGGCTTCACCTACGGGAAGCAGATGCTGCGGCGCCGCTTCGAGCGCGCCTCGGCGTACCGCCCCACCCCGTCGTCCATCACGCGGCTCGGGGCCCACGCCAAGGACGCCCTGCTGCTGAACGACCTCTCGGACCTGAGCAGGCTCTCGGCGGCCCTGGAGACCTGCGCGAAGTTCGACGCGCGAAGCATAGAGGACATCGACCGGCGCATCGCCACGCTCGAGCGCCACGGGAAGCAGGGCTCCGAGGGGCACCGCCGCCTCGAGCAGGCGCGCATGTACATGGCCGCCAACAACCTGATGCCGCAGAGGACCGCGCACGCCGAAGCCGCTGCGCCCGCGCAGCAACGGGCAAGAAGGCAGCTGAGGCAAGACGAGCTGCAGCAGGTGCGCAAGGCCGAGCAGCGCCGCGAGCAGCAAGGAAGAGGAGGCTACCGCAGATGATCGTGAGGATAGAGCACGACGACGGGCGGACGACGTTCTTCGACACCGTGTCGTTCACTGACGCGTCGCCCTTCAAGGGCGTGAACATGCTGACCGAGCTCGAGCTGGGCATGCGCGACGAGCCCGAGCCGGGGCTCTGGCTGGTGGCGAACTGGCACCGCGTCGGCGGGACGGAGCCGGCCTGCACGGCCGACGGCATCCCCGTTGCCGCGAGGAGCCGCGGCAGCGCCTTCCTGCTCGCCGACGCATCCGAGCTTGAGGCCGTGCGGCGGGTGACCGTGGACGGAGAGGACGCGTACCTGCGAATAGACGGCCATTGGTGCGACATGACGGCCTTTGCCTGCGCCGCGCGCGTGCATCTGGGCTCGTCCGCAAGGGGCGTGCGCTGCCAGGTGCGCGAGCTAGCGGCGGCTCTGGACGACGGCAGTTACGACGCTCCCGACGTGCCAGGGGTGCCGAGGGCGCTGGTCGAGGCGCTGATGGCGGAAGAGGCCGAGGAAGACGAGATCAAAGAGGAATGGGGTGATCTGGATGAAAAGGGTTGGTAAGCTCCTCAAGGGCGCTCTGCGCCTGACGCTCGCGTTCTTCGCGTGGCTGTTCCACGCCGTGTTCAAGTGGGTGATGTAGCGTTGCCCGGCGACGGGTCAAAGAAAGAGCAAGGGGCGCCGGTTGTCCGGCCGGTCGCACGCCCGGCGCCCCTCATGGCCGAGCATAACCGCTCGGCCTTTCCGTTTCATTAGCTGGCTGCTTGGTCCTGCTCTCAGCGAGCTTCCTCGACCCGGCCAACGAGCGGCTCATCCGCATTTACCCGAATCGGATATCTGCCCCTTGCGCCTTACGCAGGGCAACAGCTGCAGCTGCGCTATGCACACGCCGAGCAGGATGATGAAAACGCCGGCCCATTCGACGGCTCCGATGGGCTCGCCCAGGACGACCATGGCGACAATCAGGCCGGCGGGAAGCTCGGAGGCGGCGAGCACGGCCGAAAGCCCCGCGGGTAAATGCGGCGTTCCCAATCCGAAGAGCAGCACGGGCAAAAAGAACCCCAGCGCGCCTATGACGAGGCCGAACGGCGCGATGCCCTCGAGCAGAACGCCGGAGAGGATGAAATCCGGGCAGACGGCATGCGACAAAACGACTGCGCCGGCACAGATGACGAACCCGCGCTGCGCTTGCGAGCACGCTGGGCGCACCCGCCCGGAAAGCGCGAGGAACAGCGCGCAGCAGACGGCGGCTGCCAGCCCCGCCGCCACACCCCATGGATTGCAGTTTGAGAGATCGGTTGCGTAGAGGCCGCTGGCGAACACCGTCCCCGCGACAATGACAAGCGCCGACGCAACCTGGCATGCCGCCGGGGCGCGTCGCGTCATCAAAACTTGCACAACCGTCCCTATCCAAGTGAACTGGAACAGCAGCGTCAACGCCAGCGGGACGGGCAAGGTGCTCATGGCGAAGGTGTAGAAGATGGTCGTGGCGCAGGTGGCGCATCCCAGTCCCAGAAGCTTGAGCGTGGCGAGTGCGCCGATGCGATCCCACCTGCGGCCGGTCGCGAGGCTGGCGGCCAGGAGCGCCGCGAAGAGGAAGAACGCGAACCACACTTGCGCCGCTGCGGTCTGGGCGGAGCTGAACCCGGCGGCGTAGGAGAACTTGTAGCAGGTCGCGTTGAAGCCGTAGCAGGCTCCGCCAAGGAACACCAAGGCGGCGGGGCGGGCTAACGAGGGTTTCTTCTTGGCAGGGCTTTGCGATGGATGGCTTTGCATGGATGTGGCGCGCTCCTTCTGCAATCGGGCACCGTCGCTTGAAGCGCGGTGCTGCGGTTGCGTGGCGAAAAGAGACGTTTGCGTCTGGAAAAATCCACGCTCGGGTTTATCAGACCGCCATTGTAGCAAACGGGTTTGTATCGAGGGTTGGGTGAAGGCACGTCGCCCCCTGTGCTACCGCCTCGCTTCTTCATCGCTTCGGCACCAACCGTCGTAATCGTCGTCGTGCATCGAGCCGACGCGCACGCAGCAGTAGCCGATGAAGGTGCAGAGGCCTGCCCAGATGCCGATTACGAAAAGCACCGTGCTCATTCATCCACCTCCGTCGCGTATACGATCGTCCTGGAGTTGCTGGTCTCGTAC
>CAVJHQ010000104.1:0-7539 GCA_963649365.1 Alloprevotella sp. | reverse complement strand
CATGACCACGACGCCGCAGCCGCTCGACATCCTACGCCGGACCTTCGGCTACGAGAGCTTCCGCCCTCACCAGGCGGAGATCGTCGACGCTGCGCTAGCCGGCCGCGACGTGCTCGCCGTCATGCCGACCTCGGCGGGCAAGTCCATCTGCTACCAGGTGCCGGCCATCGCGCTGGCGCAGGCCTCGGGCGGACTGACGGTGGTCGTCTCCCCCTTGATCTCGCTCATGGCCGACCAGGTGGGTGCGCTTAGGCAGTGCGGCGTGGCGGCAAGCTGCCTTAACTCGACGCTCGGAGCAGGCGAACAGGCCGACGTGCTCCACGGCATCGCCTCCGGCGCGCTCACGCTCGTCTACGTTGCGCCCGAGCGACTCGACGACGCGCGCTTCCTCGACGTGGCCGCCTCGCGCGGCGTGGCGCTTCTCGCCGTGGACGAGGCGCACTGCATCAGCCAGTGGGGAAACGACTTCCGCCCTTCTTACCAGCGGATCATTGAGTTCATCCACGCGCTTCCGGCCCGCCCGCCCATCATGGCGCTTACCGCGACGGCCACCCTCCGCGTCCGCGAGGACATCGCCGGAGCTCTCGGGCTCGTCGACCCCTTCGGCGTAGTCGCGAGCTTCGACCGCCCCAACCTTTCCTTCGCGGTTGAGCGCCCGCAAAACGGCGCCGACAAGGACCGCCGCCTGCTGCGCTTCTGCCAGGCGCGCGAGGACCGCAGCGGCATCGTCTACTGCTCGAGCCGGCGCGCCGTCGAGGAGGTATGCGATTACCTGTGCAGCCACGGGCTTCTTGCCACGCGCTACCACGCGGGCCTTTCCGCCGATGAGCGCGACCGCAACCAGGACGATTTCCTCTACGACCGCTCCCGCATCATGGTGGCCACGAACGCCTTCGGCATGGGCATCGACAAGTCGAACGTGAGCTACGTGGCCCACTACAACCTGCCGAGCTGCCTGGAGAACTACTACCAGGAGGCGGGGCGTGCCGGGCGCGACGGCACCAAAGCCGAGTGCGTGCTCTTTTACTCCCCCGGAGACGTCCACACGCAGGAGTTCCTCATCTCGCGCACCACGCGCGAGGACCTGGGCCCCGAAGAGCTCGCCGAGCTGCGCGAACAGGACGAGAAGCGCCTGCGCCAGATGGTCTTCTACGCCACGACGAGCGACTGCCTGCGCTCCTTCATCCTGCGCTACTTCGGCGAGGAGGCGCCGGCCTACTGCGGAAACTGCGGAAACTGCCTCGCCGAGTTTGAGGAGATAGACGCGACCACCGACGCCCTCAAGATCGTGAGTTGCGTGGCGCGCCTCGCCCAGCGCGGCCGGAGCGTCGGGGCCTCGACCATCGTCGACATCCTGCGCGGGTCGCGTGCCGAGAAGGTCCTCTCGTCCGGGTTCGACCAGCTCAGCACCTACGGCATCATGGCCGACGTGCCCGTGACGCGCATCCGCTCGCTCATCGACGAGCTCGTCTACCGCGGCCTGCTGTCCCGCGCGGCGGGCAAGTTCCCCACGCTCTCGCTCAGCGAGCAGGGCGTGGCGTTCATGCGCACGCGCACGGTTGACGGCGATCCGCTCATAGTTAAGGTGGCGAAGGCGAAACCACGCCCGAAGAAGGCCGAGAAAGCGGCCGGTTCCAGCGCCGCGGCAAGAAACGTCGCGCTCGCCGACCTCTCCGAGGCCGACCAGAACCTCTACCAGCGCCTCGCCAACCTGCGTGCTGAGCTTGCACGCGAGCAGCAGGTGCCGGCGTACTTTATCTTTAGCAACGCGACGCTCGCGGACATGTGCGCCAAGCATCCCACGACCAAGGAGGAGTTCCTCGCGGTCTCCGGCGTCGGCGCGAAAAAGGCCGAGGCCTACGCAGACGTGTTCCTCGCCGCCCTTGCCGGGTGACCTCGGCCGGCGATCACCCCGTTGTATGCTCGCCAACCATCCCCACACGAGCGGGACTCGGCTTCGAACCTAGGAAACCGCGTAATTTGACCGCTGGTGAAAGACTCGATAGACCACGACCTGATCGTCTTCCACCCTATAAATCACGACCCAGCGGCCAGCCAGAAGCTTCCTAAAGTCACGGCCTGCCAAGACCGGATCCTGGTGTAAGGGGCCCATCAGCGGGTACGTCTCGAGCAACGCGACCTTATCCAGCACGGCATCGGACGGAAACGGCTCCCGGCCGCCGCTCAACGCATGGTATTCATCGAGCTTACGCAGGTCATCATATGCCCCGGGGAGAAAGCGGAGCGTGGCCATCACGCGACCACGGTGGCGTCGCGGGCAGCGGCGAGCATGGAGCGAACCTCGGCAAGGCTATACGACTTGCCCGTCCTCATATATTCCGCCTCGGCCTCAAGGACCGCGGCGCGCTCGTTCAGCGCGGCTTCGCGCTCGAGGAAAGCCTCGTGGCTCATGAGGACAACGTCCTCGGCACCGTTTTTGGTGACGAATATGGGCTCACCGGACTCGTGGGCCTCCGCCGTCACGCCGGCATAGTCGTTGCGCAGGGTCTTGGACGAAATAATGCGCATGAAGGCCTCCTTATCCGTAATATCGTGACCGAATTTTACCACGCATGTGAGGCTCCAGCCCAAGATTGCGGCAACGCGCCCTGCCAAGCGCTACTTCTGCGGCCCCTTCTTCTTGCGGACGCTGTAACCGAAGGTTCCCAAGCGTTTACCCAGCTCAAAGTACTCGCCGTGGCTGTAGGCGGTCAGCCCCGCGCGCGCAAGGTCCAGTCGTCCGCGCTCATCGAGCAGGCGTTCCTCGGCCTGCACGGCCTCGACGCTCGCTAGGAACATGTGGTGGCTACCGAGCTCCTTGACCTCGGTGACCTTGCACTCGATGTTCACCGGGCTCTCGGCGATGATCGGCGCGTGCGCGAGCGTCGCGGCGGGCGCCGGCGTGAGGCGGCACTCCTTCCACTTGTCCCAATCTCGGCCGGAACGGGCACCGCACCAGTCGCAGGCGCGCTGGAGCTTGGCCGTCGTCAGGTTGACGACGAACTCGCCCGACTCGCGGATGATGGGGTAACTCGCGCGCTCGGGACGCACCGAGATGTAGAGCATCGGCGGGTTCGTGCACACGGTGCCGGTCCACGCGATGGTGACGATATCCGTCTGGCCGGCCTCGTTTCCACAGCTCACCATTACCGCCGGCAGCGGATAGAGCATGTTTCCGCCGGCCCAAACCTGTTTAGCCATTTATTCTCCCAGGTCAATCGTGTACAAGGGCTTGTAGCGCGCCCCGTCTTTGTCCAGATAGCTGCGGAACAACGTAACCGAACGGGCCTCGCAAGGCAACGGGAACGGCAGCTCGCAAAGCGCCAGGCCCGCCGGAAGCTTTGCCCGCCTGGCCAGCGTCACATGGGGCAAGAAGGGCCTCGAGCCGTCATACGCCACGCCGCGCTCGTCGAGCCCCGCGCGAACCCGCTCGGCGAGCGCCATAAGCTCGGGGTCCTCGACAACGTCGAGCCAGAGCCCCGACCCGCCCGCACGCTTGCCGAAGGCGCCCAGGCCCTCGACATCGATGGGGACAGGGCCGACCGTACGGCATGCCTCGTCCATCGCGTCCATCGCCGAGCGGGCCTCGACCTCCCCCACCTCGCCAAGGAACGCCAGCGTAAGGTGATAGTTCTCCGCCGGCACAAACTTCCCGTCGACCGAATGCGCAAGGCGTCGCGCCATCGCAGCGGCGTCGTCGACAAACCCCTCAGGCAACTCCAAAGCGATGAATGCGCGCATGGCACCCTCCTGTTTCCGCGGCTCAGCGTTATTATTGTAATACGAACAAGTGTTGCTAAGTATGTGAGGAATGTGCCTGAGGCAAATTACCGGCGCGCTTTTCTCGCACACTATTCGGACGGCATTCGCGGGAGGAGGAGCATGGGACCGGACCCGATCATTCGGCGCGACCCGGTGGACACCGGGCGAACCTACCTGTGCATCGACCTGAAGAGCTTCTACGCCTCCGTCGAATGCGCCGACCGCGGGCTCGACCCCTTTACCACGAACCTCGTGGTGGCCGACCCCACCCGCGGGGACGGCACGATCTGCCTCGCCGCGAGCCCCGCGATCAAGGCGCTCGGCGTCTCGAGCCGCGCGCGCGTCTTCGAGATCCCCAAGGACATCGAATACGTGAAGGCCCCGCCGCGCATGAAGCGCTATATGGAGGTCTCGGCACAAATCTATGGTATCTACCTGCAGCGCATTAGCGCGCAGGACATCCACGTGTACTCGATCGACGAGTGCTTTATCGACGCGACGCCCTATCTCAAGCTCTACAACACCGATGCGCGCAGCTTGGCCAAGCTCCTTATGAAGGACGTCCAGGAGCAGACCCACATCTGCGCGACGGCCGGCATCGGCACGAACCTCTTCCTCGCCAAGGTCGCCCTCGACGTGACGGCCAAGCACGTGGACGACCACATCGGCTTCCTCGACGAGCGCGAGTTCCGGCGAAAGATCTGGCACCACCAGCCCATCACCGACATTTGGGGAATCGGCCCCGGCATCGCGCGGCGCCTGCGCCAGTACAACGTACGCGACCTGGCAGGCATCACGCAGATAGACGAGCGGTTCCTGCACAAGGAGTTCGGCGTCAACGCCGAGTACCTCATCGACCATGCCTGGGGATACGAGCCCTGCACCATGGCCGACATCCACGCGTACCGGCCGCACGGCCACTCGACGGCCAACGGCCAGGTCCTCATGCGCGACTACAGCGTCGCCGAGGCGCGTAACGTGCTGCGCGAGATGGCCTCGGCCTCGGCCCTCGACCTCGTGGAGAAGCGACTGGTCTGCGACTCGGTCGCGCTCTACGTCGGCTATTCATGGGACGACCTCGGCGCCCCGAGCGCAGGCGCGGCCCGCAAGCTCGGCAAGCTCACGAACTCGCGCTCAGAGCTTCTAACCCGCGTGCTCGAGATCTACGACGAGATAGTGGATCGCGACCGTTCCGTAAGGCGCCTGAGCGTGAGCCTGGGCGGCCTCGCCGACGAGAAGTGCGCCACGCACACGCTCTTCGACGACGTGGCCGCGGCCGAGGAGGAGCATTCCTTAAGCGCCGCCACGCTCGCCGTGCAGAAGAAGTTCGGCAAGAACGCCCTGCTCCGCGGCGTGAGCCTGCGCGAGGAGGCCACGCAGCGCGAGAGGAACAACCAGGTTGGAGGCCACCGTGCGGAGTAACGACGACAAGCGCCGGCAAGCGGGCGTGGGCAGAGGCGCAGCAAGCCGACCGGACACCGCAAGCCGGCCCGCCCAAGGCGCGCCCCGGCCTCACCGCCCCGAGGACGAGCCGCTGGGTCGGCCCCGCACTTCTCGCCTACCCAAACCGCGTGCCGAGCGCGCAAGCCAGTTCATGCCCTTCGCAGCCCTGACCGGCTTCGAGGACTACCTGCGCGCCACCGACGAGGAACGCGCGCAGATGTACGCCGACGATGAGTTCGCCCATCCTGAAGACTTCAGCACGTGGGACTAAGGGTTTTCGCTCCGACTGTTTCAATGGCTAGACTTTTGTATACAATAGTCAGGAGGATATATGGACCTTGCGGCAATTCACCCTAACGCCTTAAACACGGACTCACAGAGGAGGACATTCGACATGCATGGAGCAACGCATTTGAATGGATCCGTCGAGATCGCGACGACGGGATAATTGACTACGTCTTCATCGGGCCGGATACAAAAGGACGTCTCTCTGAGCTAATCGCACGTTTCTCAGCTCCAGTGGGCGGATATATCGTTTTTCATGCCTTTACTCCCCCGACCAAGAAGATCTTGAAAGAGCTTGGCATTCGATAGGAGCGACCATGGATATGGATGCAAAGAAGCTTGAGGAGCTTATGGGCTTCTCGCCGGGAGAACTAGAAGCAACCGCCGAGGCATACGAACAAGATAGATGGCCGGCTGGGAAGACAGTCCGCATGGGCCGTCCTCCCATAGCCGACGAGCCGACAAAGGTGATCTCCGGCCGAGTCGGAGAATCAGTGCTCGCAGCCTTTGACGCCAAGGCAAAGCGCAACGGGCAGACCCGGACAGAACGCCTGCGTGAACTGGTCACGAACGACGCCCTCACCGCATAGCGCACCGCTCTACCCCCCCTACCGCTGCCGCAGCTCGGGCGCGAAGCGCTGGGCGGCGAGAAGGGCGAGCACGACCGTGACGCCGAGCTCCACGAGCAGGCTCGGCTGGCCGGCGCTTCTTGCCAGGTTGACCAGGCAAAGCGGAAGCCCGCCCGTAAACCAGAGCGCCGCGCCGAGGATCACCTTGTCGGCCACCGTCGGCTCCTTTTGGCAGGCGGCCAGCATCGCGCGCCACGCCCGGGCCTCGAGCACGACCAGGACCACCACGAGCACGACGACGAGCGCCAGCGCCGCCACCGCGGCCGCGTTCGCCGCGTCGCCGGAAAGGCCGGCCACCACCGCCTCGGAGACCAGCTCGACCGCCGTCACGCCGGCCATAGCCGCACCAGCCGCAGCGAGCGAGCGCCGGGCCTTGCCGCGCAGCTGCGCGTACGCCGCCTCGAGCTTCTTTGCCTTCTTGCCCATCGATAAGCCCCTTTCCGTAAAGGCGGCGCCCCGCCGCACGCAGGACGCCGCCCCTTCATAGCCGGTCGAGCTTTGCAAGCCCGAGCTCGCCTGCGCCTTTACTCCACGACGATGTTGTCCGTGGCGGTGTCGGCGCCGTTGCTCGCGATGAGCTTCTTGTAGTAGTAGAAGCTCTTCTTCTTGCCGCGCTTGCCGGTGCCCTTGCCGTTGTCGTCCTGGTCGACGGAGATCTGGCCGTAGCGCTTGGTCATCTCGGAGGTGCCGGAGCTGATCAGGTCGATCGGGCCCCACCAGGCGTAGCCGAAGACGTCGACGCCGTCCAGGATGGCCTGGTGCATCTGCTCGACGTGCTCCTTCATGTACTCGATGTGGGCGTCGTCGTCGCAGTAGCCGTTCTCGTCGCGGTTCTCGGTCATGCCGTTGCCGTTCTCCGCGATGAAGATGGGCAGGTGGTAGCGGTCATAGATGTGGTTGAGCGTGATGCGGAAGCCCACGGGGTCGATCGGCCAGCCCCACTCGGTGAGCTCGAGGTACTGGTTCTTGATCTCGGTCAGGAGCTTGCCGGAGGGCTCCGGGGAGACCTTGCCCTTGTAGCGCATGATGTAGGTCATGTAGTAGCTGATGGAGATGTAGTCCACGACGCCCTTCTTCAGGGTCTCGAGGTCGCCCTCCTCCATCTGGATGTCCACGCCGTAGTCGCGGAAGAAGCGCTTGACGTAGTAGGGGTACTCGCCCTTGGCCTGGATGTCGGTGAAGAACCAGTTGAAGTGGTCCTCGAAGAGCACCTGGAGCTGGTCCTCGGGCTTCGAGGTCTCGGCGTAGTTCTCCAGGCGGCAGAGCATGTTGCCGATGTGGGCCTCGGGGTCGATCTCGCGCAGCTTGATGACGGCCTTGGCGGACGCCACGAGCTGGTTGTGGGCGATCTGGAACTTCTCGGGCCAGCGGCCGGCGTAGGGGTTGGAGCCGTCCTCGTTCTCGTCCCAGATGGCGCCGC
>CAVJHQ010000103.1:0-7582 GCA_963649365.1 Alloprevotella sp. | reverse complement strand
CCGTCATGGAGATGCCCGGCAAGATCGTCGCTATCGTCTGCACCGTCGTCTGGGTCGCCTGGATGGCCAAGAAGGGCTTCCACCAGCCCTGGTACGTCTCCACGCTGGGCGCCGCCGCCTGCATCGTTGCCTACAACGTCTTCGCCGCCGGCAACATCATGGGTCTCTCCGACATGGCCCTCTCCATGATCGCCTACCCGATCATCTTCGCCATCTGGAAGTTCTTCTACGTCGGCTTCCAGTACCTGCTCGACGTCCCCCTGAACTACATGCCCGACATCGACGAGCTCATCACGCTCCGTCGCCGCGAGGGCATCTACTCCGCCGCCCAGAAGTTCGTCGACCAGATCGTCTCCGCCTTCGCCACCTCTGCCTGGGCCTTCGTCCTCGGCGTCTGCGGCTTCATCAAGTCCTCCGGTAACTCCGCCGACATCGTGCAGCCCACTTCTGTGCCCGTCTCCATCTGCGCCTTCATGCTGATCGGCTGCGCCGGCTGCTTCATCGTCGCCTGCATCCTGGGCAAGACCATCCACATCGACAAGGCTCAGTGCGATGCCCTGTGCGCCGAGGTCAAGCGCGTCAAGGAGGGCGGCCTCATGGCCGACGTCGAGCCCGAGGTCAAGCAGCTCTGCGAGGATCTCTCCGGCTTCAAGTACGAGGAGTGCTTCGGCCACAACAACGTCGGCTTCCAGGAGGATTCCGTCCAGGCCGCCGCGTAAGCACCGATTGCTTCTCGCACTACCTGCTTTCCCTTGGAGGGGCCGAGCTGCCGAAAGCCGGCGGCTCGGCCCCTTTCCTATCCCAGGGGTCCTCGGTTCGAATGGCCCCTATCTAAAGACATTTCTTCCTCTAAGGAGAGACACATGGAAACCAGCGTTATCTGGCGTTGCCCCCGCGCGGCCGTGATCGAGCTCGACGACGGCGGCTACTTCACCACCGCCGACACCTGGCAGGTCTTCGTCAACGACGAGCCGGCCGGCGAGACGAACCGCGTCGAGACCTACGTCGACGGCCTCGAGCCCGGCCGCCGCAACATCGTCCGCTTCGTCAACGGCGACCGCGAGCTCACCGTCGGCGTGACCACCCCGGACGAGACCTTCACCATCAACGTTCGCGACTGCGGCGCCAAGGGCGACGCCGAGCACGACGACACCACCAACATCCAGGCCGCCATCATGGCCTGCCCCGAGGGCGGCCGCGTGCTCGTCCCCGCCGGCAGCTACCTGATCAAGTCCCTCTTCCTCAAGAGCAGCATCAACATCGAGCTCGCCGAGGGCGCCCAGCTCCTCGCTCGCCACGACCGCGCGGCGCTCGCGTACCTGCCCCAGACCCTCCGCGGCAAGAAGGGCGACGGCTACGCCGGCTCCGGCATGGCCCCGATGGGCCGCTGGGAGGGCGAGAGCTTCTCGACCTACTGCTCTACCTTCACCGGCCTGGGTGTCCACGACGTCTGCATCTACGGCCGCGGCGCCATCGACGGCCAGACCGACTTCGCCGAGGACAACTGGTGGAACAAGGACTTCAAGAACATCTACCGCCCGGAGGAGGGCCGCGAGGTCGCCCGCCCGCGCATGATCTTCCTGTCTGAGTGCGAGAACGTGGCCATGGCCGGCTTCACCGTGCGCAACAGCCCGGCGTGGAACATCCACCCGATCCTGTGTGAGCACGTCGACGCCCTCTGCCTCTCCATCGAGGGCCCGAAGAACTCTCACAACACCGACGGCTTCGACCCCGAGAGCTGCGGCTTCGTGCGTGTGCTCGGCTGCCACTTCTCCGTGGGCGACGACTGCATCGCCATCAAGAGCGGCAAGCTCGGCATCGAGCCTGAGCTGCGCCCCGCCATGCACGACATGGTCATCGCGCACTGCTACATGCACGACGGCCACGGCGCGGTCGTCCTCGGCTCCGAGGCCGCCGGCGGCATCAAGGACCTCACCGTCACCAAGTGCCTCTTCGAGCGCACCGACCGCGGCCTGCGCGTGAAGACCCGCCGCGGCCGCGGCAAGGACGCCGTGAACGAGGGCATCACCTTCGAGCACATCCGCATGGACCAGGTGCTCACGCCCTTCGTGGTCAACTCCTTCTACTTCTGCGACAAGGACGGCAAGACCGACTACGTCCAGAACCGCGAGGCGCTGCCCGTCGACGAGCGCACCCCGGGCTTCGGCGTGACGACCTTCCGCGACATCGAGGCCACCAACTGCCACGCGGCGGCCGCCTACATCACCGGCCTGCCCGAGAGCAAGGTCACGCGCCTTACCTTCGAGGACGTCCACGTGACCTTCGCCGAGGACGCCGAGCCGGCCGTCCCCGCCATGGCCTGCGGCGTCGAGCCGATGGTTCGCCAGGGCATCATCGCCCAGAACGTTAAGGTGCTCGACCTGCGCAACGTCGTGGTCGAGGGCCAGGACGGCGACGAGATGCAGCTCACGAACGTCGACGAGGTCATCCGCGCGTAGTCGCGGGCCGACGAGATGTGCGTCTGCACGGCATGATTACCGGCGCAGCGAGGGGGCGACCTTCGCTGCGCCTTTTGCTAGCGATCCAAGGGTTGGGGGATGTGCAGGGATGATCAGCAAGAAGGTCAGCATCGGCGTGGACGGCTCGGCGGCCACGCTCAGCGTTTATGCGTTTGCTCCCGAGGAGGACGCGTATGCGCGGGCGCTGAAGCCCGCGGACGTTCGTGTGGCATACCGCCGAGGACGGCTCGGTGCCGGTGCAGAACTCCCTGCTCCTGGCCGAGGCGCTGGCCGCCGCCGGCGTGCCCTTCTCGCTCCACGTGTTCCCGCACGGGCCGCACGGGATCGCGCTCGCCAATCAGACGACGGCCTTCAAGGGTCACGCCGAGCAGGTCCAGCCGCAGGCACAAGCCTGGCCCGAGATGTTCGCCGCATGGGAGCGTGATGCCTAATGGGTGAGAAGATTTTCAAGGTTGTTGCCGGCGCCGGCGCGTCGTCGGACGCGTATCCCACAGTGAGCGCGGCGCTCATGGCGGCGTGCGAGCAGGTCCCGGATGAGTCCGCGCCGGTCGAGATTCGCATCGCGCCCGGCGAGTACCGCGAGCGCGTGGAGATCCGCCGGCCCAACGTGACCCTGGCGGGCGAGACCGCCGAGAGCGTGCGCATCGTCTACGGCCTCGGCGCCTTCATGGAGTCCGGCGACGGCAGCGGCGTCGACGGCAAGCTCGGCACCTTCCGCACGTACACGATGCTCGTGGACGCGGCGGACGTTACGCTGCGCAACCTGACCATCGAGAACGACGCGGGCGACGGCCGCGAGGTCGGCCAGGGCCTTGCGCTTTATGCCGACGGCGACCGCCTTGTGGTCGACTCCTGCCGGCTGCTCGGCCATCAGGACACGCTCTTCTGCGGGCCGCTGCCGCCGCGTGAGGTCAAGCCGGGCGGATTCATCGGACCCAAGCAGTTCGCGCCGCGCGTCGTGGGGCGCCAGTACTTCCGCCGCTGCCTCATCGCGGGCGACGTCGACTTCATCTTCGGCGGCGGGCGCGCGTACTTCGAGGGCTGCGAGATCCGCTCGCTCAACCGCGACATGGACGTCAACGGCTACGTGACCGCGGCGTCCACGCCTGAGGGCGAGCCGCACGGCCTCGTGTTCCACGGCTGCTCCTTCACGGCCGAGGCGGGCGTCGCGGACAACACCGTCTACCTGGGGCGTCCGTGGCGCGAGTTCGCGCAGACGGCGCTTCTTGACTGCTGGCTCGGGGCGCACATAAAGGCCGAGGGCTGGTGGGACTGGAACAAACCCGCGGCTCACGAGGGCAGCTTCTACGCGGCGGCCGCGCTTCACGGGCCTGCGGGCGACGCGGCCGGGTGGCCCGAGTGGGCGCATGCGGTCGCGCCGGCGGACGCGGCGCGCTTCTCCCGCCGCGCGGTCCTCGCGGGCGAAGACGGCTGGGACCCCGAGGGCGGCGAGGGCGAGGCGGTCGAGACGGCGCGCCTCTCCGACAACGGCCGCACCCTGCACATAAAGACGTACTTCGAGGACGAGGCCGCGCTGCGGCGCCGATTTACGCGCGACGGCCGCTCGGCCGCGTTCACGGGCGGCACGGCGCTGGACTGGCTCGCCTGGCGCGACCGCTCGCGCGAGCGGCTCGCCGACCTGCTGGGCATCAGCCTCATGGAGCGCTGCGACCCCGAGCCGCGCGTGCTCGAGCGGGCGCTTCTTGCCGGCGGGATCTCGCGCACAAAGATGGCGATCCTTACCGAACCGGGCGTCTGGATGCCCTTCTACCTGCTGGAACCTGCCGATCCCAAGCGTGGGGCGGACGGCCGCGCGCTCTGCTGGGTGTGCCCGCACGGCCACCAAGGCGCCGGCAAGGACACGATCGCCGGCGTGATGGGCGTGCCCGCGGCCGACGACGCGATCCGCCGCTTCAACTACGACTACGGCCTGCGCCTCGCGCGCATGGGTTACATGGCCGTGTGCCCCGACGCGCGCGGCTGGGGCGAGCGCCGCGACTGGAAGGGCCACGGCGACGACGAGCAGCTCTACCTGCGCGGGACCTGCGCCAACCAGGCGAAGATGGCCGAGCCGCTGGGCCTCTCGGTCGCGGGCCTGAACGCCTGGGACCTCATGCGGCTCGTGGACTACCTGGACGCGCGCGGCGACGTCTGCATGGACGAGCTCGGTTGCCTCGGCTTCAGCGGCGGGGGAGAGCAGACGCTCTTCCTCTCGGCGCTCGACCCGCGCGTGAAGAAGGCCTTTATCTCGGGCTATCTCTACGGCTACGCCGACGCGCTGCTGCACCTCAACGGCAACTGCGCCTGCAACTACGCGCCCGGTCTCTGGCGGCTCTTCGACATGGGCGACATCGCCTCGCTTATCGCGCCGCGCCCGCTGCTGGTGCAGAGCTGCGAAGAAGACCACCTCAACGGCCCGCGTGGCCTTGCGAACGTGGACGAGCAGCTCGAGATCGTGCGCGCGGCCTACGAGCTCGTCGACCACGGCGAGAACCTCGCGCGCGAGACCTGCCCCGGTGGTCACCACCTCGGCGTGTTCAACCTGGAAGATAATGTCGCCTGGCTCGACGAGCAGGCAAGAAAGGATGACGAACGATGAAGAAGAACCTGAGCGATTTGACCATCTGCTGCTTCGGCGACTCGACCACCTGGGGAGACGACGGGTGCGGCGCCGGCGGCCCGGACATCAGCTGGACGTCGCACCTGGGCGCGCTGCTCGACGGCGCGACGGTCGAGAACTTCGGCGTCAAGGGCTCGCGCCTGGCCATCAAGGCCGACCGCGACGACTCCTTCGTGGAGCGTCTGGACGGCATCGACGCCGACGCGGACGTCTACGTGCTCTTCGGCGGCGTGAACGACTTCTCCCGCAACGTGCCCCTGGGCCAGATGGGCTCCACCGACACGCACGAGTTCTACGGCGCGCTCGACTACCTGGTGCGCGGCATCACGGCGCGCTCGCCCGAGGCGCGCCTCGTGGTCATGACGCCGTGCAAGACCTCCGGCAAGCACGAGATCGACATCCCCGCGAGCTTCGAGGAGAACCACCTCGGCCTCACCCAGGCGCCCTACGTCGCCGCGGTACGCGAGGTGGCCGACCGCTACTCCCTGCCCGTGATCGACCTGTACGCCGGCAGCGGGATCTCGCCCTTCTTGCCCGAGCACCGCGAGCGCTACATGCCCGACGGGCTGCACTACTCTCCCGCGGGCTACGAGCGCCTCGCGCGCCGTATCGCCGCGGGGCTTCGCGCCGTGCTCGCGTAGGGCAAAGGCGCGCCAGAAGGTTCCTCTTGATGAACAGGGCGGAAACGTTTCCGCCGAAGTACGGCCCGCCGGTGTCGCGCAGACGCCGGCGGGTTTCTTGTGCGCGGGCGCACAACGGTTCGTCCGCGCCGCGCCTGCCCGTAGGCCCCGCCCGCGAGCCCGCGCAACCAATCGCTGCCTCCGCCGCGCCCCCCCGCCTCGCCCGCGAGCCCGCGCCTGAGAAACCGCTCGCCTCACGTTTCGTGCCGTTCAGAAGATTTTAGGGTGAACGTTAACCCGCTAAACCGGTTTACATGTATAGTGAGTATCGTTAAGCACAGCAAAGAGTCAAGGAAGCTTTTGGCCACGGGGCCGGAGGCGATAATAGAAGGGATCCAAATGGAACAACAGGAACGCAAGATCACGCTCCTCAACCGTCTTGGCTACGGTTGCGGCAACCTGGTCGGCTCGGGCGCCCTCGCCATCTCGGCCGCCTGGCTCGTCATCTTCTACACCCAGTACGCCGGCCTCTCGATGGGCGAGGCCACGTTCATCTACTCGTTCGCGCTTCTCGCCGACATGTTCATGAACCCGATCGCCGGCTTCATCACCGACGCCTTCAACAACACCGCCCTCGGCCGTAAGTTCGGTCGCCGCCGTTTCTTCATCCTGCTGGCGGTCCCGGTGCTCGGCATCCTGAACCCGCTCATGTGGATCGTCGTCCCCAACGGCTTCGGCTACTACTTCGGCATCTACCTGGTCTATAACCTCATGTACACCATGGTGATGATCCCGTACGACGCCCTGCCCGCCGAGATGACCACCAACTTCGAGGAGCGCACCTACCTGTCCGGCCTCCGCTCCATCTTCGGCAAGATCGCCAACTTCCTCACCGCTGCCGTCCCGGGCATCTTCTTCGGCATCTTCGGCAACTCCAACCCGCAGGCGTTCTTCATCATGGGCTGCTGCTTCGGCGTGCTCATGGGCGGCGCCATGCTCATCGTCTACCTGAGCACCTGGGAGCGCCCGGTCGACGAGACCACCATGGAGAAGGTCGAGTCCCCGGTCGAGGCCATCAAGAAGCTCTTCACCGACATCTTCTCGACCATCCGCATCAAGACCTTCCGCAACCTGCTCGGCATGTACCTCTTCGGCTTCGGCGCCGAGTGGCTCTTTAACTCCACCTTCGCTTACTTCGTGATGTACGTCCTTGGCCTCCAGAAGGCCAACGCCTCCGCCTGGCAGTCCATGAGCTCCATCCTGCAGCTCATCTCCACCCTGGTCGTCATGGGCATCGTCGCCAAGAAGGGCTTCCGCAGGCCTTACATGATCGCTGAGGGCGTCGTTATCTCCGCCGTCCTGGCCTACGTCCTCTGCGGCGTCTTCCACGTCGACGCCGCCTCCGCCGCCGGCTTCGCGGGCATCACCGCCATCGTCGTCGTCTTCGGCCTCGGCACCGGCGCCGTGTACTACATCCCCTGGCAGACGTACCTGTTCGTCGCCGACGTCGACGAGGTCGTCACCGGCCGTCGCCGCGAGGGCACCTTCTCCGCCGCTATGCACCTCTGCGGCAAGCTCATGAACTCCGCCGTCGTCGCCATCCTCGGCATGTGGCTGCAGTTCAACGGCTACGTCTCCGGCACCTCCGGCGACATCACGCAGCCGGCCAGCGTCTCCACCGCCATCCTTCAGATCATGGTCGTCGGCATCTGCGGCCTCACCTTCCTCGGCCTGCTCTCCGCCAAGTTCATGAAGCTCGACCGCGACACCGACCTCATCGTCCAGAACGAGTGCAAGCGCATCGCCAACGGCGGCCGCATGGAGGACGTCGACCCCGAGGTCAAGCGCGTCTGCGAGGAGCT
>CAVJHQ010000102.1:0-7677 GCA_963649365.1 Alloprevotella sp. | reverse complement strand
ACAAGATGCAGGACGTCCAGAAGGGCCTCGAGGCCCAGGGCATCGAGGTCAAGGGCTCCGAGCTCACCATGGTCCCGACCACCCCGACCGACGTCTCCGTCGCCGACGCCAAGAAGGTCCAGCGCCTCGTCGACCGTCTCGACGAGCTGGAGGACGTCCAGAACGTCTACCACACCATGAACATGACCGACGAGATCGCCGAGGCCCTGGCCGAGGACGAGTAAGCTCGCCGAGCAGGTTCAATCGCATCGCAAACAAGGGGCGGCATCCATCCGGGTGCCGCCCCATTTTTGTGTATAGCGGTCAGGGACGTGCCTGCCGCTCGCCGAGACTCGGCAACGGGGCGTCGGCGCCCCTTCTGGCCGGAGCCCTTTCCGCCCCGCCCTTCTCGCGAGCGGCGGCCGCCGCTTACTCAACCGTGCCGTAGACCCCGCCCCAGCCGTGGCCGGAGAGAATCGAGTTCATCTGGTCGCAGAGCTGGACGCGCGTGAAGCTGCGCGAGGGGAGAAGGTCGATGACCTCCTGCAGGTCGTCGCAGAGGTCGAACGTCTCGGCGCGGGTGAGCACGTCGATCTTGGTCACGGTGGCTCGGCTCGAGACCCCGGGGCGGAAGATCGTGTCGACCACGCGCTGGAGCTCGCCGTAGTCCTCGGAGCGCACCTCGAACATGTCCATCTATGAACCTTTCTGACGCCGTAGGCGGCTCGCGGCCGCGCCAATACTATACTCACGGATTGCCCAACGACGAAGGAGGACTTCCATGCCCAACATGTACGAGGCAATGACCGATGCCGAGCTCGACGCGGCTATCGCCGAGCTGGAGGCCGAGGCGGACAAGGTCCGCGCGCTGAACCTCAAGCTCGACATGGCCCGCGGCAAGCCGAGCCCCGAGCAGACCGCGCTCTCCAAGCCCATGCTGGACCTTCTCACCTCCGAGACGGACCTGACCGACGAGGGCGTCGCGGTCGACAACTACGGCCTGCCCGACGGCATCCCCTCCGCGCGCAAGCTCGCCGCCCAGATCCTGGGCGTCGACGCCGCCAACGTGGTCGTCAACGGCTCCTCGAGCCTGAACCTCATGCACGACACCGTCTGCCACGCGTACGTCCACGGCATCGGCGGCGAGAAGCCCTGGTCGCAGCAGGGCGAGGTCAAGTTCCTCTGCCCGGCCCCCGGCTACGACCGCCACTTCACCGTGACGCAGAGCTTCGGCATCAAGAACATCCCCGTCCCCATGACCGCCGACGGCCCCGACATGGACGTCGTGCGCGAGTACGTCGAGAACGACCCGCAGGTCAAGGGCATCTGGTGCGTCCCCATGTACGCCAACCCCACGGGCATCACCTACTCCGACGAGACCGTCCGCGCCTTCGCCGCGCTCAAGCCCGCCGCCCCCGACTTCCGCGTCTTCTGGGACAACGCCTACTGCGTCCACACCTTCGCGGAGGAGGGCGACACGCTCCTCAACATCTTCGATGCCCTCGCCGAGGCCGGCGCCGACAACCTCGTCTACGAGTTCGGCTCCACCGCCAAGGTCACCTTCCCGAGCTCCGGCATCGCCTTCATGACGGCCAGCCCCGCCGACATGGCCGAGATGCGCTCCGCCTTCTCCGCCATGCGCGTCGGCCCCGAGAAGATCGGCCAGCTCGCGCACGTCAAGTTCCTCCGCGACCTCGACGGCGTCCGCGAGCACATGAAGAAGCACGCGGCCATCGTGGGCCCGCGCTTCGCCCTCGTGCAGGAGAAGCTCGCCTCCGGCCTCGCCGAGACGGGCGTGGCCACCTGGACCGAGCCGAAGGGCGGCTACTTCGTGAGCTTCGACGGCCCGGAAGGCTCCGCCAAGGCGATCGTGGCCCTCATGGCCGAGCTCGGCGTCAAGCTCACCGGCGCCGGCGCCACCTGGCCCTACGGCGAGGACCCCAAGGACACGAACATCCGCATCGCCCCGACCTTCCCGACGCTCGAGGAGCTGGGCGCCGCGCTCGACGTCTTCGTCATCGCCGTCAAGCTCGTCTCCGCGCGCCTGGCCAAGGCCGCCCGCTAGCGCGGCGGTCGCTCTCAAGTTCCCGGCGTAGCGCCACGGGACAGATTGCGCGGCGGGGCCTGCTTCCTCGCCGGGCGATCTGTCCCTTTTTTGCTGCGCCGGGAGCCTGGCGCCCGGCGACGTCGCCCAATGGCGGTGTGTGGGGGATTCGGCGAATTCCGGCGCCGCGGCGCTTCTCATGCCATACTCTATAAACTTGTGGGCGAACACCCCGCGGATAGAGCAGCAATAAGAAAGGCGCCGTCGCATGGCCCAGCAGAGCAAGAAGAAGAGCACCTCCAACATCGGGCCGGCCGGAAAGGCCCTTATCGTCCTGTTCGCCGCGCTCATGGCCCTCTCGCTCATGCTGCCCTCGCTCTCGTCCATCTTCTCGTCCTCGTCCAGCAGCTCCTCGAGTTCCGAGCAGACGGCCGATTCCGACAGCGACTCCAGCTCCGATTCCGACAGCTCGGAGACCGACTACGTGGCCAAGGCCGACGAGAAGTACGGCGCGCAGGTCACGGCCCTCGAGGAGAAGTACGCCTCCGACCCCGTCAACCTCGCCACCCTGCTCAACCTCGGCAAGAACTACATGACCTGGGGCACCTACGTGCGTTACTTCGGCTCCACCGACGCGGATACCTCGCACGCCAACGAGCTTCTTTCCAACGCGGTCAAGTACTACGACGAGTACCTGGCCATCAAGGACTCCGACGCCGTCCGTGTGGACAAGGCCCTGTGCGCCTACTACCAGGAGGACGGCACCTCCGCCCTGCAGCAGCTCAAGGAGCTGACCGAGTCCTCGCCCGACTACGGCCCCGCCTGGGCCAACCTCGGGCTGCTTTACGAGGCCTCGGGCGACGATGACTCCGCGAAGGCCGCCTACGCCAAGGCGCAGGAGACCGACCCCAACGACGAGTACGGCGCGAAGTCCTACGCGACCCAGCGCCTCGCCTCCCTCGAGTCCTCGGACGAGACGGACACCTCCGACGAGTCCGCCTCCGACGACACGGCCGCCGACGATTCCTCGGACACGACCGGCTCCTCGACGGGCGCCCAGGGCCTTACCGACACCTTGAGCGACCTTACCGGCTCGAGCCTGTAAACCACGACCTTCTACCACGAACTAGGAGGATTTTCATGAGCCTTTCCATCCAGACCACGGAAGACGCCGTCCGCAAGGTGCTCGTCGTCGGGGAGGTCGACGTGTCGAACGCCGACGAGCTCCGGGCCGCCCTTGACGCCGCGCTCCCCGAGACCGCCGGCGAGCTCGTGGCCGACCTCTCGCAGACCACCTATATCGACTCGACGGGCATCGGCGTGCTCGTGGGCGCCGCGCACCGCGCCGCCGAGGCGGGCAAGAAGCTCGTGGTGGCCCGGCCGCAGAAGAACGTCGCCCGGGTGCTTGAGCTTCTCGGCGTGGCCGGCGACCTTAACATCCAGCAGTAAAGAAGGGACCGACCTTGTTTGGCATCGGAGAAACAGAGCTCGTACTCATCCTGCTCTTCGCGTTCATGATCTTCGGCCCCGACAAGCTGCCGGGCATGGGCAAGACCCTCGGCCGCGCGCTGCGCCAGTTCAGGACCGCGCAGGAGGGCTTCACCCAGGTCGTCCAGACCGAGATCGTCGACCCCGCCACCGAGGCGATGAGCGATAAGAAGCCTAACCGCAGCCGCGTCGAGTTCGACGAGGACGCCGACATCGAGGGCGGCGAGGCCGCCGCTCCGGCAAAGAAGACCGAGACCTTCGCCGAGCGCAAGAAGCGCCTCGAGGCCGAGCGCAAGGCCAAGGAGGCCGCCGAGAAGGAGGCTGTCGAGGCCCAGGCCGACGGTACCGACGAGGCCGCCGACGCCCCCGCAGCCGAGTCCCCCGCCTCGACCACTGAGGCCGAGCCCGCCGCCCCGAAGAAGCCCAGCGTCGCCGACCTCTACACCATGAAGCGCCCGGCCCCCGAGTCCGCGGCCGATGAGGCTGTCGCCGGCGGCGTTGGCCTCAACGCGAGTCACGAAGTGAGCGACGAGCGAAGCGAGGAGCGCCGAGCAGTTGAGACCAACGCCGCCGGCGACAGCCTCAGCAGCCCCGCCGCCGACACCACCGAGAAGGAGGCCTAGCCCCATGCCTATCGGTCCCGCACGCATGCCGCTTTTCGACCACCTCGGCGAGCTCCGCCGAAGGGTCACCATTATCGTCGTCTCCGTCCTCGTGGCGGCCATCGTCGTCTACTTCGCCACGCCTGCGCTCATCGACCTGATGGTCGACCAGATCCGCGAGGCCATGCGCGGCGGCCAGCTCACCGTCATGACGGCGCTCGGCGGCTTCACCATCCGCTTCAAGGTCGCGTGCTTCTTCGCCGTGATCATCTGCACGCCGATCATCATCTGGGAGATCATGGCCTTCTTCCTGCCGGCGCTGAAGCCGAGCGAGCGCAAGTGGGTCGTCCCCACCGTCGCCGCCATGGTGTTCCTCTTCTTCCTCGGCATGGTCTTCTGCTACTTCATTATCCAGCCCGCCGCGTTCGGCTGGCTGCTCGACCAGACCTATGAGTTCGCCAACTCCATCGCGGACGCCGAGGACTACCTGAGCATCTACATGATGCTCGAGATCGGCTTCGGCATCGCCTTCCAGCTCCCGCTCGTCATCTTCTACCTGACCATCTTCCACCTGGTCCCGTACTCCACGCTTCGCGGCCAGTGGCGCATTGTCTATGTGGGCCTCATGGTGCTCTCGGCGGTCGTCACCCCGGACGCCAGCCCCGTGACCATGCTGCTCATGTTCGCGGCGCTGATCGCGCTCTACGAGGTCGCGCTCGCCGTCGCCCGCTACGTGCTTATCGCCCGGGACGGCAAGGCGTCGCTCAAGTGGACCCGCGAGGACTACGAGGAGCACGCCTTCAACGAGGCCTAGCCAAGCAAGCCGTATGGCGAGCGGGCGGCAGGGGAGACCTTGCCGCCCGCTCCCGTATCTTTATAATGTGCGCTACCTGCACCATACCCGCACCGCATCTGCACCACCGAAGTAAGGACCACGTTTGAAGCTCATCATCACCGAGAAGAACGACGCCGCGGGCCAGATCGCCAGGCTTCTTTCCGAGTCGGGCAAGCCCAAGGCGGACAAGGTCTACGACACGCCCGTCTACCGCTTCCGCATGGGCGGCGAGGACTGCGTCACCATCGGCCTGCGCGGGCATATCCTGCAGCCCGACTTCCCGACCGAGCTTAAGTTCAACGACCGCGACGGCTGGTACGCCGTCGACGCCGAGGGCGAGATCATGCCCGCCGACCTCCCCGACGGCCTCGAGCGCCCGCCGTACAAGTCCAAGCGCAAGCCGTTCCTCAAGGACGGCATCGACATCAAGGGCTGGAAGATCGCGAGCCTGCCGTACCTCGTCTGGGCCCCGATCCAGAAGCTCCCTGCCGAGAAGGGCATCATCCGCTCCCTCAAGAACCTCGCGAAGAAGGCCGACTCGGTGGTCATCGGCACCGACTTCGACCGCGAGGGCGAGCTCATCGGCTCCGACGCCCTGCGCCAGGTGCTCGACGTCAACCCCGACGTGCCCGTCTCCCGCGCGCGCTACTCCGCCTTTACCAAGGCCGAGATCGACCACGCCTTCGCGAACCTCGTCGACCTCGACCAGGACCTCGCCGACGCCGGCGAGAGCCGCCAGTACATCGACCTTATCTGGGGCGCGGTCCTCACGCGCTACCTCACCACGGCGCGCTTCTCCGGCCTGGGCAACACCCGCTCGGCCGGCCGTGTCCAGACCCCGACGCTCGCCCTCGTGGTCGAGCGCGAGCGCGAGCGCATGGCCTTCGTGCCCGACGACTACTGGGTCATCTCCGGCGAGGCGTCCCACGACGGCTCCGACCCCTTCAAGATCACGCACGCCGAGGGCCGCTTCTGGAAGAAGGACGAGGCCGACGCCTCCTGGTCGCGCGTCGCCGACGCCAAGGAGGCCCTGGTCAAGGCCGTGGAGAGCAAGAGCCGCCAGCAGCGCCCGCCCGCGCCCTTCAACACCACGAGCCTGCAGGCCGCCGCTGCATCCGAGGGCATCAGCCCCGCGCGCACCATGCGCCTGGCCGAGAGCCTCTACATGGACGGCCTCATCTCGTACCCCCGCGTGGACAACACCGTCTACCCCGACTCGCTCGACCTCAAGGACTGCGTGCGCACCATCTCCAAGGTGCCGCAGTACGCGAGCTGCTGCAACGCGCTTCTTGCCCAGCCCAAGCTCACGGCCACGCGCGGCAAGCAGGAGACGACCGACCACCCGCCCATCTACCCCACGGGCGCGGCCGACCCCGACAAGCTCCAGCCCGCGGCCTGGAAGCTCTACAACCTGATCGCGCGCCGCTTCCTCGCCACGCTCATGGGGCCTGCGACCATCGAGGGCACCAAGGTCACGCTCGACGTCGCGGGCGAGCCCTTTACCGCCTCGGGCAACGTCCTCGCCACCCCCGGCTTCCGCAGCATCTACCCGTACGGCCTCAAGAAGGACGACCAGCTGCCCGAGCTCAAGGCCGGCGACGTGTGCGCCGTCGAGTCCATGGACTTCGCCGCCAAGCAGACCGAGCCGCCCGCGCGCTACAGCCAGGGCAAGCTCATCCAGGAGATGGAGAAGCGCGGCCTCGGCACCAAGTCCACCCGCGCGAGCATCATCGACACGCTCTACCAGCGCAAGTACCTTAAGAACGACCCCTGCGAGCCGAGCCAGCTCGGCATGGCCATCATCGACGCGCTGCACACCTACGCTCCGCGCATCACCACGCCCGAGATGACGTCCGAGCTCGAGGACGACATGACCAAGGTCGCCGAGGGCAAGGACACCCAGCTCGCGGTGGTCAACCACTCGCGCGCGCTTCTCGCCGGCATGATGGACGGGCTCATCGAGCATACCGAGGACCTCTCCGAGGCCATCGCCGACGCCGTCACGGCCGACGCGAAGATCGGCGTGTGCCCCAAGTGCGGCAAGGACCTGGTGGTCAAGACGAGCGCCAAGACCCGCGGCAGCTTCGCCGGCTGCATGGGCTGGCCCGACTGCGACGTGACCTACCCGTTGCCGCAGGGCCGCATCGAGGCCCTCGAGGGCGAGGCCGCCGTGTGCCCCGACTGCGGCGCCCCGCGCGTGAAGGTCCACCCGTTCCGCAGCCGCGCCTTCGAGCAGTGCGTGAACCCCGCCTGCCCCACGAACTATGAGCCCGACGTCGAGGTCGGCACCTGCAAGGCGTGCGCCGAGGCCGGCCGCGAGGGCAAGCTCGTGGCCCACAAGTCCGAGAAGACGGGCAAGCGCTTTATCCGCTGCACGAACTACGACGACTGCGGCACGAGCTACCCGCTGCCCGCTCGCGGCAAGCTCGAGGCCACGAGCGAGGAGTGCCCGGACTGCGGGGCCCCGATGGTCGTGGTCACCACGGCGCGCGGGCCGTGGAAGCTCTGCCCGAACATGGACTGCCCCGGCCGAGAGAAGAAAGAGGCCGCCAAGGCCGCCCGCGGCGCGAAGAAGACCGAGGCCGCGGCGAAGAAGCCGGCGGCCAAGAAGACTGCCGCGAAGAAGCCGGCGGCGAAGAAGCCGGCGGCTAAGAAGGCCGCGACCAAGAAGGCCGCGACCAAGAAGGCGGCCACGGAAAAGTAGGGGCTGCACAGGCTCGCGAAAGGCC
>CAVJHQ010000101.1:0-7786 GCA_963649365.1 Alloprevotella sp. | reverse complement strand
GCGGCACCACGTCGCGCTCGATGACGCCGTTGGACAGCACGTGCTCGAGCACGTAGGGCTTGACCTCCTTGGAGTCATCGGAGACCTTGACGCCCTGCAGCGCGCCGTCCTCGTCCACGGCCACGTTGTCGGTGCCGAAGAGGTTCTTCTGCACCTCGGGGTTCGTGTACTCGAGCGGCGTGAACTCCAGCGTGGTGTCGTCACCGCCGTCGATGATGAGGACGGCGGTCTTGCCGTAGTCCTTCACGGTCTCGCTGGTGAGCGAGTGCGCCTCGGTCACGCCGTCCTCGGAGATGTAGCCCAGGGACTTGAAGGCCGCATCGAGCGCCGTGGTGGCGTCGGTGGGCAGGGTCGTGCCCTCCGGTGCGCTCCACACGGCACCGGTGGCCTTGGGCTTGGAGAACACAACGTTCTTGGCTGTCTGTGCCATTAGTTCCTCCTTGTTTTAGTTAGAAGGCCTCGCCGTGCTCGGCCTTGTAGATGCTTCTGGGGTTGGCCGCGATGACCAGCCCCACGTAGTAGTCGCTGCTCGAGCCGTGGCGCGTCACCACCTTGCTCACGAAGTCGGGGTTGCGCAGGTTGGTCTTGCGGGACGGCGCGCCGATGCGCGCCTCCGCCTTCTCCTGCTCGTCCTCCGCCGCGTCCTGCAGCGCAGCCGCCAGTTCGGGGGAATGCATGCACTCGCCCCAGAACTGACGGTTCCACTTGAACTCGACGGCGGCCATTACTCGCACTCCGCGAAGCCGCAGCGCCCGCAGCGCACGCCCAGCATCCGCCTCTCCCACTGGGTGAGGTAGAAGTCGGAGTGGCGCACGGCGGGCGTCACGTTGACGGCGGTGGGCTCCACCAGCTCGTTCCAGCGCGAGTCTGCGTCGGTCGAGTCCAGCTCGCCCATGGAGCGGCGCACCACGCTGCAGGACACGATGCGGAGGACGTCCGCGCCCGCGTCCTCGGGCGTGCGCCCGCATGCCCTGAGCTGGGCGTCGAGGAAGACGGCCACGTCCTCGAGCGCCTGCTCGACGTGGGCCGTCTCCCATGCCGCGAACTCGCGCCACGACGCCGACAGCTGCTCTATGGTCGCGTAGGCCATCGCTAGCCCTCCTTAGCCCCCGTGGCGGCCTTGCCCGCCTTGGCGGTCGCGGCCTTCTTGGTCGCGGCCCTCGTGGCGGCCTTCACGGGCTCGAACAGGGGCGGGAGCAGTTCCTTCTCGGAGACCACGCGCCCGCCTGTCGGGACGAATGTGTACTCGGCCATGGCTTAGGCCTTCACGACCTGCGCGAACGCGTCGAGGTCCATGATGCCGATGCCGTAGACCACCTCGGCGCGGATGGCCACCTGGTTCTGGCGCTGGAGGTCGCCCAGGCCGTCCGGGTCGCCGAACTCGATGAGGTGGGCGGCGATGTCGCGCTGCACGCCCCAGCGGAAGGCGTCGAACTGACCCACGAGGCCGATGACGTTGGACGCCTCGGCCAGCTCCTTGCCGGAGACGGTGTCGGAGACAGCTGCGGTCATGCCCTCGAACGAGGCGAGGCCGTTGCCGTAGCCCAGCTCGGGGTAGATGCGGCGGCCGGTGGTGTCGCGCATGGTGGCCAGACCGAAGGAGAGGGTCGGGTCGAGAGCGATGCCGGTGGGCGTGTAGCCGTTGGCGATGACGAGGGCGGCACCGGCCTCGATGGCCTCGTCGTATTTGGTGCCGGAGAGCGTGGCCTTGGCCTTGGCGTCCACCAGGCCCTCGGTGACGGATGCGGCGACGGTGCCGGTCAGCGGGTTGGCCTTGTGGATGCCCACGATGTCGAGGGCGCGGCCGAGCGCGATGCCGGCGTTCTCCTGGATGTCGGCGAGCACGCCCAGCTGGTAGTCCTCGTCTGCCCACTTGACCTCATCGGAGACGCGCACGGTGACCTGCAGCTTGAAGGGCGTGACGGTCTTGGTGGCGTAGGCCGTGGGGGTCGGGGACTTGCTTGCGCCCTCTGCGACCAGCTCGGCCTTGGGGGCGCTGGTGAGCGTCATGACGTTGGACTTGCCGAACTTCTGCGGCTGCGCGCCGGAGAGGCGGGCGAGCGCGGAGGTGGACTGTGCCTTCTTGAAGACGCCGGTGACGTACTCCTCGGGCAGGTTGAAGTCGTTGGTGATGAGTGCAGCCATTTTCTACTCCTTAGCTGTTGCGGCCGAAGATCATGCGGGCGGTCTGCCGCATGGTGTCGGTCTGTTGGTTCTTTCCCGACTCGCCCTTGTCGCGGGTCGGCGGGTAGCGGCGCGCGCCGGTATCGGAACGCTCCTTGAGCCACTTGGCGTTCTCCTCCACGTCCCCGCCCATGCGGGCGAGCATGTCGGCGTCCACCCCGTACTCGGTCGCGGCCTTCCTGACGCTCTCGGCGCGCTTGCGCTCCGCCTCGATGCCGTCAAGCCGCTTCTTGTACTTCTCGGCCAGCTCGGTAGCCTTCTGCAGCTCGGTCTTGTTGGCCTGCTCCTGCGCGTCCCACTGGTCGGCCTTGGCCTTGTTGGCCTTGGCGCGCTCCTCCCACTTGCGGGCCTCCGCCTTCCAGTCGGTGCCCTGCGGCTCCGTACCGGTCGGCTCCGCGCCGCTGGTCTCGGTGGGGGTGGTGGTCTCTTCTGCCATGCGTGGCTCCTTTCGCCCGTGCGGGCTGTCCGCGCCCCGTGCGGGGCGTGCTTCTAGGCATGAAAAAAGGCACCCGTGCGGATGCCTTGGTTCAACTTGTTTCGTTCGCGGTCGGGTGCGCTAGTTCTCCTCGCAAACCACGATGCCGCCCTGTATGATGACGCGCTTGCCGTCCGCGTCGTCGAAGTAGACCTCGTTGTCGTCCTCGGAGATGTCGAACTTGCCGCTCCAGCTGTCGATGACCTCTCCGTTGTAGTCGTAGAGCGTCACGGTGCGGTCGAGGCCGCCGCCCATGTCGCTTGAGATGGATTTTGTCATGCGGGAGCAGGAGGCGCACCCGCTCAGGCCGAACAGCGATGCCGCAGCGATGGAGACAGCCGCGTAAATATACAATTTCCTCATTGGTCCTCCAAGGCAGGTGGTCGGGGCGGTGAAAAATGTGGTATAAATAGCTCGAAGACGAGACGCGCTCGCCCAGCCTTTTGGGAGTGTGCGTCTCGTTTTTTATTTGGTGATTCTCGCGAAGCTCCCGTCCTTTTTTATGAACAGGGCCTCGTCGTAGTAGTGGGACCGCCTAGTGATCTCAGCAATCGCGTCAGCCTCGCTTCTCATCATCTTCGTCCCTGTGATGACGACGCGAACGGGGTCTTCAATGCCAAGTCTCCTCCACTTGCTCCTCGCAACCTTTAACTGGTCCTCAATCGAATGCTTTCCGTCCCCCACGTCCTTCATTTCCCAGAGCTGACCGGAATCGAATAGTAGGTCGATGTTTGCAGGAGCATTTTCGTCTTCATCGAGAACCGTAAAGGTAAACCCTCCGCTATGGAGCGCGTCAACTGCGAACAACTCGTGGTCGAACAGCTGATCTTTTGGCTTGTCGTAGGTAATCCTCGCCTCTTCGCCCAGCAGCCAGTCTGGATCGCGCAGCGAGACCTCACGATAGAAATCCGCCGTACCGCGCACGGTGCCCGTCTGATTCTCCACTTGGATTAGGCGGTTCTCTATCTTCTTGGGGGCATGGCCCTCCACCAGGGTCTCGTACTGATTGCCGGTGTAGCTCGGCACTATCTTGCAGCTGCAGTGGCGGTGGTAGCGGTTCATCTCTCCGGCGCTCTGGCGCGTGTGGTAGACGGCACCGCGCCCCGCGAGCATCAGGCAGAACCCGCACGTGTTGCGCCCGCTGGTGACGCGGGCGAACATCACGCCCTTGCGCCTGTCGCGCTTCGCGTTCCTCATGATGGTCGCGTTGAGGGCGCGCTTGGCCTCGTTCTCGGCCCACTCGCCCACGGCGTCGCAGAAGCCGTCGACATCACCGTCAACGAGCTTCTGCGCCTGGTACCGAACGGTCTTGGACAGGCTGTCGCGGTCGACCGTGACGGAGGTCACGGCGCGGTCGAGCTTCGCTCCCGCCGCCCTCCCCTGCGCATCGTACCAGTCGGCGGCAAGGGCCGCCGCTGCCTGCGAGTACGCCTCAGCGTTGGCGGTAAGGATGCGCTGCGCCTCCTCACGCGCCGCGGCCACGGTTGCGCCCTTGTGGCTGTCCAGCCAGTCGGCCAGCTGGTTCGCGGTCGCGGTTTTCGCCGCGTCCGTTATCTTGGCCACGGCCCCGTTGTAGGCCCTCCACTGGTCGGCGCTGATCATGCGCCCTCGTTGACGCTATCGGTGCCGCCGTAGATATCGAGCCCGCTCGACCGTACCGCGCCCGACACCATCTGGCGGGCGTAGTAGCGGTCGCGCGCCGACTTGACGCGCGGCACCTGGTCATCGGTGAAGCCCAGCTGCTCGATGGCCACATCGCTCTCGGCGAGGTATGGCAGGC
Organism: Alloprevotella sp.; assembly: GCA_963649365.1. Lineage (GTDB taxonomy): Bacteria > Actinomycetota > Coriobacteriia > Coriobacteriales > Atopobiaceae > Paratractidigestivibacter. The sequence continues at coordinate 3,347 of CAVJHQ010000101.1, read as the reverse complement.
CCTGAATGCGCTTGAGCATCGCGTCAGACTGGCCCGCCACGGACACCGTCTCGGGGGTGCGCATGTGCACCATGACGGATGACTGGTCGGACGTGAGGCCCGCGAGGGGAACGTCCGTCTCCACGGCCATGAGCATGAGCGCGATCTTGCGGAGCGTCCGCGAGTTGCGGGCGTTGACGCTCTCCACCAGGCTGATGAGCTTGTTCTGCATGGCGGTCAGCGCCTCGGCGCTCGTGGGGTTGGAGTCCTGCGTGAGCAGCTCCGCCACGGGGATTGACGCCGCCGCCGCGAAGTCGGTGGCGAGCGAGCGCTTGACCGAGAGGACGGGTTCCATGCTCTGCTGCGTGAAGTTGCCGAACTGCGGGTTGCTGCCGCTCTCGGGGTTGTCTGTAACGAGCACCACAGAGTCGGCGGAAGCCTTCCACTTGTTGGCGGCGAACACAGCGAACTGCTCGTCCGTGAGCCCGCTCGCCCACTTCTGGCCCACGGCCGTGAACTCGGAGGCCACGTGGAGGTTCAGCGCGTTCGCCATGTACTCCTGCACGATGCCGCGCATCGGCACGGTGAAGCGGGAACGTCCCAAGGGGTGCCTGCCGTCCGGGCGGAACACCAGCGCGACCATGCGCGGCTCGCCCATGTCGTCGGGCACCCACGTGGCGCGCCACGGGCCGACGGCGTCGTCGCGCGTTATCTCCCAGCAGCCCGCCTCCGTGTAGAAGTCGACCTCGGAGGGGACGGTGTCCCACTGCTCGACGCCGCTCGCCATGGAGCGCTTGCGGCAGCGGTTCACGATGGCGAAGCCGCAGCCCAGCCGCCCGTTGGCGTAGTCCCACGTGCCCGCCGCCGTCTGCGCCGTGTGCCAGCGAAGGCACGCGCCGTTCTGATCACGCCCCACCACGGCGAACGACACGCCCGTGATGAGCGAGTCGGTGAGTCCCGCCTGGTAGCCCAGCGCCACCTCGCAGCGCTCCGCGAGCGCGTCCATGAGGTCGGACGCCTCGGAGTCCTCGGGGAACACGTAGCGCGAGAAGCGGCTGCGCTCCACCACGGACTGCACGGCTATCTCGGGCCACGGGCAGCCCACGCGCAGGGACTTGTAGCGGTCTGGGACCACGGTCGGCACCTTGTGCAGGTCAACCGTGCCCTCGTATATCTCGTACAGCTCGCCGTTGCGGCCCTCGTTCGCGCGGAACACGTCCACGCAGGCCTTCAGGCGTTGGGAATCGATGGCCGCGCGGGACGTGCCCTCGGGGTCGTCCGTGCGGTCGTACTCGGCTATCGCGCGGGGGATGCCCGCGATCTCGGATGCGTCGCTCATGCGGCCATCCCCTTTCTCCTAGGGTTCCTGCGGCTCGTCTTCGCCGCCCAGAGGGCGAGCGACGCCGCGTCCATGGCGGTCGGCTTCTCGCCGCCCCACGACCACCCGCCGCCCGAGCCTATCGGGCGCCTGGTGGAGGCGGTGGCGGATTCGTCCAGGACCTCGGCGCGGATGTGCGTGAGGGTCCTGTCGCGCACGCCCTCCAGCATGAGGGCGGCGGCGGTGGTCACGTCCGCCGTGCCCGCCCTTATCACGTAGTTGCGCGGGGCGCGGCCCTCCATCATCTGGCAGAGCGCCCCCGCGCCTGATTTCCCGTCTATCGCCACGGCGCACGCCTGCCGCGACCTCTCGCAGAGCCAGTCCGCGAGCCATGCCGTGCCGCGCCCCGTCCCTTCGAACTTCGGCAGCTCCACGTGGGCGCGGCCGTTGTCGAGGGAGCAGGCGGCGAGCGCCACCACGGAGCCGTCGGGGCTGAACTTCACGCCGTACGCCACCCGCTCGGTGTCGGTCGGCGGGGGCGCGGCCTTCACGAGGCACGCGTCCCACTCGCCTTGCGTGATGACGGGCGGGTCGACCTGCTCGACGGCGGGCAGCCAGTAGCCCAGGTACTCCTGGGCCGCGCCCAGCTCGTCCATGTCCTTCATGCCCGCGCGGATGGCGCGCGGGTCGGCATGGTAGCCGAGCGACGGCATGACGCCCCACCATCGGGACTCGTCCCAGATGTCGCCCATCTCCTCCACGCCGTACTCGAGCCACATGAGGTCGGACGACTTCGCGCCGCCCTCCCACGCCTGCTCGCGCACGGCGCGGAACACGTCCGCCGCGCTTCCCGCGCGGGTCGGCGTGCCCGAATAGATGATCTGCAGGTTGTGCTTGTCTCCCGACGTGGTGGTCGGGTTGATCACCTGCGTGTGGACGGTCGTCAGCTCCTGGGCCTCGTCGTACACGACCACATCGAAGCTGAACCCCAGGCGGCTCGACTTGGTCCTCGTGGAGAACTGTATGACGCCGCCCGACCTGAACCGCATCCACTCCTGGCCCGTCTGCGAGCAGACGTCGGTGAAAAGCTCCCTCCAGCCCTTCCTGCCCATGGCGGTGTCGCGCGGGCGGCGGCCGAAGATGGCGCGGAAGCGCTCGAGCATCTCCATCGTTGTCGAGTAGTTGTGCTCGGTCCAGAGGACCTTGTAGCCCATGAGGGCGGCGAGCACGGCGACCCACACGATGAGGCCGACGCTCTTACCCTGCTGCCTCTCCACCGATTCGCCGACGCGGGGGTGCACCCACTTGCCCGCGCCGTCCACCGCCCCCACATCGCACAGGAAGCCGCGCTGCCACGGGAGCAGCTCGTAGCCCATCGAGGGGGCCATGTCCGCCGCGATGTCGCCCACGGTCTTCTCGTACGGGTGCGACAGGTGGAGGCGCGGCCTAGCCGAGCCTCTGCGCGAGGACGTCGGCGAACTGCCCGATGATGTCATCCCCGCCGCCCCCGTCCTGTTCGAGCCTCTCTATGGCCGCTATCGTGTCCCGGTACTCCTTGGCGAGCCTTGCCGCCGTTGTCGGCTCGGCGTCGTAGAGCTGGCGCTCGAGGATGCCGCGCACCCACCTGAGCCGCCCCAGCGTGTCCTGATGGCCTTCCGCGGAGTCCGCGGGCGGTGTCGCCACAGACGGCTGCGGAGGCCCCTTTTTCGTCGATTCTTTGGGCTCCAGGGCGCCCGATTCCTTTAGTTGCTTGATCACGTAGCAGACACCCGAGCGGGAGCGGCCTATCTTCTTGGCTATCGCCGCTGGTCCGAGCGCCGGATAGGCCTCCTGGATAAACTTCCGTTCGGCGGCGGTTATCGGGTCTCCCTGCTTATGTTTGGACTGTTTGGACATTCCAAACACCTCCCTGTTTGGACTCTGTTTGCAGGCCCCCGCAAAAAAGGCGCTATGCCCGGGGGGGTAGCCGGAGGGCGAGGGGGAGGGGTATGCCCCCACCCCCGTTCGGGGGCGCGGCGGGAAAGAACCGTGTATAGGGGTACCCCGTGAT
>CAVJHQ010000100.1:0-7906 GCA_963649365.1 Alloprevotella sp. | reverse complement strand
CCGCCATCTGTTGTGCCGGAAGATCGCGAACTGCGTGTCCATGCCGACCGACCAACCCTTGGTACCCCACACGAGCTGGCCGTAAACCTCGGTCTCTGAGAGTGAGAAGATCTTGCCGACCGAGTTCCATGCCCATCCGGTCGAGTCGGTGAGCGAACCGGACGAGCTATAGCGCGTCTCGAGTAGGTATCGCGGCTCGAGCAATGCCGACGAGAGCGCCGAGGGCAGTACGGACGCCAGCTTCTGCTCCCACGCGTGCAGGTTGCTCGCCATGTAGGGCGCGGCCTGCGACGAGGTGCCGTTGTTGGTGTTGCTCGTGTTCCATTGCAGGTAACTGCCGTTCTTAACGCCGGTGACCGAGGAGGCCACGCCGACGGGTACCGAGGCCACGAAGGCGACGTGGTGGCTCGAGATGGCCGTGTCGCCGCACTGGTAGTAGGGGTCGACGTCGGCCACGACGAAGCGCAGGGTCTGCTGTTGCGTGTAGGCCGCAGACGTGAGCGTCACGTCAAGGTAGTCGCCGAGGTGCAGGAACTCCAGCTCGGAATGCTTCCTCGCCGCGAGCGCCGCGTAGGTCGCGTCCCACGTGGAGCATCCCAGCAGGTCCTTGATGGGGCGGCCGTCGTAACCGCCGTTGAGCGAGAGCGCGTTGTTGTCCGCCGTGGCCTGTGCCGCCGCCGCCGCGTCGCGTGCCGCCTGGTCTGTGCCTCTGACCACCGCCCACGCCGTCCAGTTCGACCCAGCGCCCGAGCGGAAGAACTGCGACACACCCGACGCGTCGACCGCTAACAACATCTGACCCAAGCGGGACGGGTCCTGCTCCGTGGCGAACGTGTACAGCACGAACGCGCCCGCCACATCATCGGGTTTGTTGAGGATGCCGCCCGCGACCGATGCCGACTCGCAGAATCTGGTGCAGACGCTGGCGATGTTGTTCAGATCGTCGCCGTAAGCGAGATAGTCGGCGCTGCTCGAAGAGCCAAGGCGGGCGACCGTGCTCAAGACCGTGGAGCTAAGAGCGTCGTTCATGGCGCTTACGGCCTTGTCGGTCGCGTCGGCCAGCTCGTCGATCTTGACGCCGGCATCGCTCGCCGCCTTGTCGACCGCCGTCTTGATCTGCTGGACCAACGCGTCCGTGTTGACCTCCGCGAACGGCACGACGATGCCGCAACGGCTCGTGTCGAGCCGCGTGTCCGTGATGTTTTCAACAGCGATTGAGGTCGCGTTCGCGGGCACCGTGATGTCCGCGAGGCCGAGTTCGTAAACCGTGTCGTTGCGCGTGAGTTCCGGTCGGACGGGCTTATCCGCAACCGTCCCCACAACGACCGCGAACTGGATGGCGCGCACATCCTCGTCCAGATTGAGGCGAGCGACAACGGTGTCGATTCTCGAGCCGCTCTTCGGCGCTCTGGGTATCTCGAGCGGGAGGGAGCCGCCGGTGAACCCGAGCGTCCCGTTGATGTTCACCCGTCCTCTGACAACCCTGACCCACCTGCCGCCGATGATCGTCACCCGCAAGGCATTTTCATCGTCTGCGAAATAGCCTGTGCTGAAGAAGGTTCTCACGACCTCGCGAAGGTCTTCCGACGTGAACACTCGGTCGTAGATCGGGAAACCCTCGTTGTCGGTCCCTGTAACCTTTGCGTCCATCGGGAACGCTGTAACGGCCATGGTGGCCTCCTTTGCTAGTTTGTCATCCTCGAGCGCTGGATGTTGGACCAGCGCCTAGAGCCGAGCACCAGCTCGACGCTGTGGCTCTCGTTTTTGCAAATCTCGTTGATGCCGACGATCTGCGCTTTCGCGTAATCGTCGGTGATCGCCGAGTGCAGCGAGACGAAGTCCCCCAGTCCGAGCTTCCGCACCTGCGAGGCAGGCATGCTCGAGACGTCTACCGTTATGTCTGTGTCCCAGTTATAGTCGGAAGCATCGTCCCTCATGCTCGCTTGCGCGCTCGCGACGCGATCCGCCTTCGTCTCGTCGGTGTTCAGCGCCGCGCTGTCCTCGTAGCAGCGGTACCCCATCGTCCAGTCGGTCGCTGAGGTCTTCGACGTGTCAAGCGGGGTCGAGAGCGTGTAGTCGACGTGCGTCGAGTGCCCGGTCACGCCTTGAGCGTCAACGTCTCCGATCTCGCGGATCGCCGTGAACGTCGTGACTCCGCCGAAGTAGCCCGCCGACAGATCTAGCGATGCCGTCTCCGATTTGATGTTGCCCTCGGCCACGCCGAGGATAACCGGCATGGTCGACCCTCCCTCGATCGAGCGGTCAACCCCATCCTTCCAGAACACATAAGGGACCCGACCGAGGCCGGGAATGTCCTCGTTCGCCTGCATACAGCTCACGAGCCCGCATCCGTGTGCCTCCCCGACGCTCCTCAAGGTTCCCGCCGCCGTCGTGGAAGTCGTGATGTTCGGGGTGTAGTCCGCCTTGAACGGCTCACGCGCCGGAGGTCCTCCGCCGGTCCACCCCGTGTCGACCTCCGCAAACGTCTGGAACACGTACTGCGACCTGTAGATTATCGACTTGCCGTAGCGGGCCTGACTGCCGTTGCCGATCAGCCGCTGCGTCGCCCAGTAGAGGCCCTGCGGCGTTTCCGCGACATAAGATCCGGCATGGACGATGCCGTTCAGCAGGCTGTCCCCCATCATCCCCGAGAGCGTCACCGTCGACCCCGACTGGGAGCGCGTTATCTCGGTCTTCAGAATCATCCCGAACTCGCAATGACCGACGTAATCGCACAGGCTGGGTGTGTAGTGGTTACTGATGTTGATAAACGGAGACGTGTCCTCTTCACCGAGAACCGAGAACGCCTTCCATCCGCGCCCGAACCTGTCGTAGATCTCATAGTCCAGAAGCACCTCGAACGTGCCGTCAGAGAACAGGCTGCGGTTCCACTGCAGGTTCAGATAGGGGACCGTCGTGAGGTTCGAGCTGTCCGCCACCGAGGCCAGTTGCAAGAGTTGCCCTGGCCAATCCTCGCGCGTGCTCTTGTTCGTCACATACGGTATCAAAGTTAGCATCAGAACCCCCCGTACAGCGGCGTCCAGTGGATGTATATCTCTTCGGCGTCGGCAGCAAGCTTGGACGTGACGTGCTCGACCTCCACACGCGTCAGGCTCGGTATCAGAAGGCCGCAACCGACGTTCATGTTGGTGCCGGAAGCCCAATCGATTCGGTAGCCGCTCTGCAGCACCGTTCCGACCCCACGGCTCCACGCGATGCCGGGAGTCTCGATGCCATACGACACATCGATGGCTTTGGTCAACCTCACGACGGTCTGCCGCGGGATCCAACCCATCGTGCCGACATCGCGAGTGATGGTGACTTTGAGCACATCCGTTCCGGAAGCCGCGATCTTGAATCTGCAAACCGCCGCGTTGAGCAGCGCCGGGTACTGCCCCATCTTCTTGGTCGGGAAGTCTATGCTGCCGAATAGCACATCGGAGCCACTTCCCCAAAGGTACTGGGCGTCCCCATGGAAGAACGGGTCCGCGCAGTCGAACGTCACCGTGCACGAAGTCCGGAAGCCGCCTGCTCCCGTCTTGATGTCGAGCGCCGAGATAACACCGGTGCAGCTGCGCCACAGGCCCGTGCCCGTGACTATGATCGTGTACTCTAAGCCGATAGCCAGCGCCTTCTCGAGTTCTTCCCGCAGATCGTCCGCATACACCGCGCTGTCGAACTTTAAAGTTCTCTGGGTCACGGAAACGTGCGCCCCGGTTATCAAGCCGCCGTAGAACGAGCCGCCTTCGACGCTCGACACGGCGCCGGAGACGGCGCGGAAATCGTCCAACCCGTCGGTGGGGACTCGCCAGCGCTTGCCGTCGATTTTGATGGACGCGTCCGAGCCGCGTGTTATGTAGATGTTAAGCTTCTCCACCCGGGACCTCCCTAGTTGCTCGCGGCCAGACCGTAGTGACTATACAACTTCATCGTTTTCGCGAGCTGGTCGGGGGTCTGCACCGGCTGGTTAAAGTTTATCGTCTGCCGTATCTCGCCGAAACTCTCGAAGTTCATGGCGCTCGATGCCGATGCCTGAACTCTCGACACGCCCGCCTGCAGGCTCTGCGCGATGCCGACGGCCGGGTCGTTCTGCCGGTAGCCCAGCTCGACCCCCGCCGCGATGTTCTTGCCCACCTGATCGCGGAACACGCGCGACGGCGAATGGATGCCGAGCGCTGCCTTGGCCGTGTCTACGATGTCCCACGCCCAGCGCGAGATCTGTCCGAAGATCCACGAGCCGCCCTGCACGATGCCGTTCCAGAGTCCCGTCACGATGTTGGCCCCCGCGCTCCAAAGGTTGATGCCGCGGATGCCCTGCGTGATGTTGCTCGCGAACGTGGATGCCGCCGCCGCGCCCTTCTGTGCGAGCTGCCCGACGAACTGGCCGACCGACGAGATGGCCCCGCCGAGCGCCCCGCCTATCATCGACGGTAACCGCCCGAAGAACTGGCCCATCGAGGTGATGGCGTTCGGCACGTCCTGCGTAAAGAACTTGATGATGTTCGCCACGAATCCCGCGACCGTCCCGACAACGATCTGCACGACGGTCAGCACCGTTGTCTGGAACTCCTCGAGCTTCTTGCTCAAGTCTTCGATGGCCGGGAGAATGTCGTTCTTGAGCGCGTCGGTGATTTGCTCGATCAACGGCACCACCACGGGCGAGATGGTGTTCCAAACGTCCATGATGACCTGTCCGGCGGTCGAGATGGAGTTCCACAGCAGGTTGATGTACGTTATGACAACCTGCAGCACGATCGGCAGCACCGCGCCGAGAAACTCGGCCAGCGCGTCGAACGTCGGCTGGTTCTCCTCGAAGAACTGGGACACCTTCGCGCCCATGTCCTCGATTTTAGGCGCCACGCTCTCGTAAAGCTGATCCCATGCCGCTTGCAGCGCGGGCAGCACCGCATCGACGAACGGTTGCAGGTACTCGGCTGCCTTCGCGCCGAAGCTCTCGAGCCACCCGATGGCCGTCGTGACCGCTCCCGCGCCCTCGCCCGTGAGCCACGCGGAGAAGTCGTTGAAGGCGGTCTGCACGGGCATGAGCGCCTCGCCAAGCTCCGCCTGCGATGCCGTCAACGCGTCCTGACTCTTCCGGTACTCGATAAGGTCGGAGTTGGTCTTTGAGTACGTGTCCCCCGCCTCGCTGTATGCCCCCGTCATGGTCGCCGTGATGAGCGCCGCCCGCTCCTGCTCGCTCGAGCACGCCGCGAGCGCCGCGTTGAAGGCATCTTCCGATGACATGCCCGACTCGACGCCCGCCGTGAACGCTTGAATGGCTGCGGAGTTCCCGGACAGCGCGACGCCGTTGGCGACCGCCTCCTTCGACACCCAGTTGAGCGCGTCCGCGAACGGTCCCGTGACCGTGCCGCACTTGGCCGTCTCGTTCGCCGCCTCCGTCAGTCCCTCGAGCGGCAGCGAATCGCCGAACGTGGCGTAGATGCCCGCGCAGGCGTTCGTCCAGCTCGATAGCTGCTGTGTGTTGTCCCCGCACAGCTGGAACAGATGGTTGACGGCCTCGACCGACTGGTCCGTCTCGCCGAGAATGCCCACCATGTCGCGGTAGGTCGAGTTCATGTTCTCGGTGGAGACACCCGTCGTTTGGGCGGCTGTGGACAGCTTGCCCATGTCCTCGCCGTACTCGTTCGCTACCTCGATGGCCTCCTGCATCGTCCCGACGAGCGCATCGATGCCGAGCGCGGCACCCGCCGCGACGAGTCCGCCCTTCAATGTCTCGCCCAGCCCGCCGATGATGGACTCGGCGCCCGACGAGCCAGCCTGAGCGCCTTGTTCGAGCCCGCTCTCTAACCCGTCCCCCGCTTCCTTGCCAGCCGAACTCCCCGCATCGCCGACGCTTCTGACCTCGGACTCGGCCTTGGATGCATCCGCCGTGACGTTGACGTCAACGTCACCCGGGTCGATGCCGCTTATCTCCGACTCGGCCTTGGCCGCGCCCTCCTTGGCTCCCTCGGCAAGACCGCTCTCGAGTTCATCGCCAGCCGACGCGCCAGCCTTCTTCGCCGCCGCCTTGGTCTGCGTCTCAACGCCCTTGTCCTCGACCTCGATGCCGATCTTGATTGTTCCGTCGGACATGCCCGCGCCTCTCTACTCGGTCGCGTCCCCCGTCCCGGTAAGGCCGATACCCTCGAACGCTTGTTCCTGCCACCTGATTATATCCGCGTTCTGCACGGCGGGCAGGCTCCACTGTCGCCGCGCGTCCTCGTACACGAGTTCGGTCTTTCGGTGCGAGTCCGAGCGGGTGTACGTGCGATAGCCCATGATCTCCCGCATCTTGGTCGACTCGGGCAGCGACCGGAACAGGGCCAAGAACCGGTGCCAGTGCATGTCCTCGACAGTCAAATCGATTCCGTAAGCGTGCTGGAACGACCCGACGATGTACTCGCCGTCCTCGATGTAGTCGATGACTCGCCCCGCGCTCTGCTTCTTCCCAGCTCTCGGGGTCAGGACGGGCGACTGGTAGAACTCTAGAGCCGCATCGGTCCAGCTGCCGTCCGGGATTTCCTCGGCGAAGATGCCGAGCCAACCGACGCTGTCCTCTTCCAGCACGCGCCCGAACTCAATCCAGACCCTGAACGAGGTGCGGATAAGAAAAGGCTCCCCGTCCACGATGATGGAGTCGGGGAGCGTGTCGAACCGCAGGTCGATCATTTAACCGACTTGAAGCCGCGGCGCTTCATCACGTCGAGCAGCGGCTTGATCGCCTGCACCTGCTCGTTAGCCGCCTTGGCTCGGGCGTTCAGCGCCGGTGCCTGATATGCGTTCACCGTCTGCGTGAACAGAACGTCGAGCGCCACGCAGTCCAGTTCATCGAGCGTCGCGCCGCCCAGACGCGAGCCGAGCGTCTTTGCGGGGATGACCTGCTGGAGCCACCCGTACATAGCCTTCGCCCTCTCGCGCACGCCCTCGGCTTTCTGGGCGCTGTCCATCTGCTCGCTCAGCGCCAACGTCAAAGGCGGCAGCTTCACGTCCTCGTCGTTGACCTTGATGTAGATCTCTTCCATCGTTCTCCCTTCGTATATCAAGAAAAAAAGGAAGGCCGAAGCCTTCCTACGATTATACGACCGTCTCGCCGACGGTTCCGAGGGCAGTCGCGTCTTCCTCGTTCGGCCTTGTGAAGATGATGCCGCCTAGCATCGCGAAGCCCGACGCGAGCCGCTGCGCCACGGTCACCGGGTGGAACGGGAAGACAAGACCGAGCTGCCCCCCTAGGCTTTTGGGGTGAACTCGATCTTCTTCTCGTCTCCCGCCCCGGTGATGGCCACGGTGCCGTCAGTCGGGTCCCCGTTCGGGTGGATCGTGAAGCTCAGCAGGCCGTCGACGGTGTTGAGCGTGTCACCCACCACGATGCAATCCGCCCACATCTGGCCGACGGTCGGCTGTCCCGTCTCGAGGTCGGGGCGCACCACGAGGAGCGGGATGTTGGCCTCCGCCCCGACGGGGTACGAGTGGAGGAACTCGTCCATGAACTTGTACATCGGGTTCGAGTTGTCGAGGACGATCTCCTGCGGGAACTCCGGCGCGTAGCCGCTGACCACGGTGCTGTCGTTCTTGTTGCAAATGTAGGATTTCGTCTCGGTGTTCGGATTGAACGAGAACTCGAACTGCGTCGAGAGGTCGATGGGCACCCAGTTAGCGGTGCCATCGCCCTTGTTCGTGTCGAGACACGGAATGAACAGGTCGCGTGTGAGCTGTGACATGTTTTAAGCCTCCTTGGACTCCCGGTAAACGATACGCGCTTGAAACAGGTAGCGGGCGAGCTGCTCCGAGCCGGAAACCTCTGCCAACCCCGGGACGTTCTGCAAAGGCTCCACGCCGATAATCGTAGCATTTGCGCCGAAGTCCGGCACGTTGCCCGCGTCGTACTGTTTCGACACCCATTCGAGCC
>CAVJHQ010000099.1:0-8565 GCA_963649365.1 Alloprevotella sp. | reverse complement strand
TTACGGAACTGTTACGGAACGGGGGACACCCGGCGCAGTGTCCTCCTAACCTGAAAAGGAGGGCGATTTGATAACGCGCAGGTGCGATTATTGCGGCCGAAAATACGCCGCGAAGACCAAAAGAAGCAAATATTGCTGCGATGTTTGCCGTGTCTACGGCAATAAAGGCGAAAAGGCCTGGTGTACGTCAATTCCGCAGGAGAACAAGCCTCCAACGCCCCGTGCTCCCCGCACCGTCACGGCAGACCAGATTGCCGAAGCCGTCTTACAACTCAAGGAAGCCTCTGCGACCCTCGATGCCGCAGCGCTTCGCGGCCCGATTGAGACTCGCGAGCTTTGCCATCGCATCTCGAGCAGGGTGCTCGGGTATCTGTGGGAGGTCGGTCTGTGAGAGGCAGGAAACCTGACGCGACCGCCGTTCGCCGTGGAGACAAGGCCGCGATGCTCGTCCCCGTGGGCCAGTCGAAAGCCGAGATCATAGACGCCGGGTGTCAGAAGCCCGCCAACGTCCTTGCCAACCAGCGCCTGAGCGACATGTGGGACATGTGCGTGGGCACGGGAGCCGCTTTCGAGTCCCAGGACGTGCCTTTTATCACCCAGTTCGTGACCGACATGGTCCTTGTTGAGGAGTGTCAACGCCATATGTTCAAGGCTGACGGCACGCCGCAGCCGATGGTCACCGAGGTCGACGAGGTGGGCAACGTCTGCGTCTCCCCGAACCCCTACGCCAAGGTCATGCGCGACACCATGTCAGAGGCCTTGAAACTCGCCGATGAGCTGGGGCTTACTCGCTTCGCCCGCACGCGTCTGGGCCTTGCGCAGGCGGCGGGCCAGGCGGTGACGTTGACCATCGCCGAGCAGATAGACCGCGCTCTGGCTAGGAAGAACAAATGAGCTACCGCACGCCGTCCGGTCGCGTGAGCGCCGAGGGCAAGCGCCAGATAGCCCGGACACGGGCCTTCGCCGAGACGTTCCTCACCTTCGCCGGTGAGTCCGAGCTGTGCGGGCAACCGTACGAGATCTCCGACTGGCTGGCGAAGAACATCTGGAACCCGCTGTTCGGCACCGGCACCATGGACAAGAGGACCAAAAGTTGGCGCAGGCGCTATCGCCGCGCCCTTATCGGCGTGCACCGAGGATTCGGCAAGTCGCAGCTCGCCGCCTGTCTGGTGCTGACCATCGCGACCATGGAGCCGCTGCCCAACGGTATCTACGGCATCGTGGCCGACACCAAAGACAACACCAAGATGGTTCGCAGCTACATCGTGACCATCATCCGCGCCAACAGCGCCCTGTCCGATCAATGGAGCATCTACAAGGACGTGATACGAAACGACCTGACCGGGCAAGAGATCCACGTCTACCCGTACAAGGAAGCGGCCCTGCAGGGCAAGCACTTCCACGTGCTCATCGGCGACGAGATCCACGTCTGGAAGGACGATTCCGTCTGGAAGGCGGGCACCTCGGGCCAGGCCAAGATCTGGAACGCCATCACCATCGGCATCACAACGGCCGGTGCGTCCCGAGACGGCTACCTTTTCAAGCTCTACCACAAGCTTAAGCACGACAAGCACGCATTCATCTGCTGGCTGGGCATAACCGATTCCGATGACCCGTCAGACCGCAAGGTGTGGAAGAAGATCACGGCGGCGGGCCGAGTCACCATGGAGGAGCTGGAAGAGCAGTACGAGTCCGATAAGCTTGAGGACGGCACGCCCGGCAAGTCCTTCGTGCGCTATTACTTGAACCGCACACCGATGGAGGACGTGGAAGAGCCGTTCATGAAGCGCCGGGACGTAGAGCGCTGCCGCGAGAACGACCTCAAGATCGACTACTCGCAGTGGTTCACCTACGCCCTGGACGGTGCCGTGCGCGGCGACACGCTGGCCCTCGTGGCTTGCCAGCGCCAGGGAGACGAGTGGGCCTTCGAGGAATGGTGCTGGGAGAAGCCCGGCCCGATGGGCACCTACGACCTTGTCGAGGTGGCTGAGGTCATACAGCAACTGGACTCAAAGCCAGCGAGCAGCTTCGGCGGGTGCGACCCGGCGCGAATGCAGTTCCTGGCGAACTGGCTGGACCGCGAGCAGAACATCGACCTGGCGGAGATTCCCCAGTCAGCCGCCGTCATGTGCCCCGCGTCCGAGCTTCTGGGCCGCACCGTCGAGACGCACAAGGCCAGCTTTAAGGACTGCCCGGTGCTGGCCGCTCACTGCATGAACGCCGTTGCGGCCGAGTCAAAGGCCTACGGGCGCAGACTGGCGTCCGAGCGCGGGCGTCACGGCCAGGGAACCAAGCGAATAGACGCCGCCATCGCCGCCGCCATGGCGATGTACGCCTACGACAACAACGAGCCTGACGCGCCGTCGGTATACACGATCGACCTGTAGCGGGGGACACGCCGCAGAACATGTGACCTGCGCGGGCTTGCCTCCTTTCACCGCGCAACCGGGCTTGCGTCCCCCGTCTCTTTCTGGCAGGACGGGGGACGCTCACGTGATTATGCGTAGGACTAATAAGGAGTGCCAATGAGCCTATTCCAACGCGCGGTGTCCCGTTTCTACCAGCAGACCTCCGACTCGGGCGGCTACGTGCCCGGCGGTTTCGACTTCGTCAAGGTCGTGGGCCAGGACGGCACCGTGACCAGCGAGGTCGACCTGCGCGACGCGCACCACAACGCCTATTACTCGAACGCCTTCCGCGCCTGCGAGCTTGCCAAGTCGCGCCCGCTCGCCGCGCTGCCCGTCCACGTGTACCGCCGCAGCGGCGGCGTGCGCGAGGTCCCCTCCTACCGCTTCTGTAAGCGCTACGAGCAGCTTCTGCGCACCAAGTGGAACCCGTTCATGACTGCGTCCGAGGGCACCCGCTGGGCGATGGTCACAAAGGACGTGAAGGGCAACGCCTTCCTGCGGCTCGAGACCGACTCGAGCGGCATGCCGGTGGCCATCTGGCCCATGGCGCACCGCCCAACGGTCGAGAAGAAGAACGGCAAGCCGGTGTTCCGCTACGGCGGCGACAACTTCACGCCCGCCGGTAACTACCTCGAGGGCGAGATCATCTGGCTAAAAAGCCCGATCCTTGACGCCGATTGCCTTTACGGCGTCTCGCTGGCGAAGCTCGCCGCGCGTGAGCTTGGGCTTTCCATCGACCTCGAGGAGTTCTATGCGCGCACCATCGGCGGCGAGGGCATGTTTCCCGGCTGGCTTGAGACACCCAACAAGCTGAACCCGCAGGACTTCGAGCAGCTTAAAGGACAGCTCGAGGACGGCGGCGGCATCGTCCGCGCGGGCAAGCTCCGAATCTTCGACAAGGGGCTTACCTACCACGCCAACCAGCAGTCCATGGCCGACATGTCGCTCGTGGAGCAAGAGAAGTGGATTCTGCAGCAGACCTGCCGAACCCTCTCCGTCCCGCCGCAGGAGGTCTACGACCTCTCTCACGCTACCTACAGCAACGTGGAGCAGGGGGCCTTGGACTTCGCCAACAAGTCTCTCATGCCCGAGTGCGACACCTTCGAGACGGCATTCTCCGCACCCCTATGGGCGGCTGGCTACACCGACTGCTACGTGCAGAAGGACATGAACGGCCTGTTGCGCGGCTCCTACCGCGAGCGCATGGAGGGCTACCGCACGGCCATCAACGCCGGTTTCATGTGCCCCAACGACGCCCGCGCGAAGGAGGACGAGCCGCCCTACACCGGCGGCGAGGTGTTCTTCCGCCAGTCCTCGATGGTGCCTGTCAACCCCGAAACCGGCGAGGAAATGGCCGAGCGCCACAAGGGCGGCGGCACCGAGGGGAACGCTACCGAGCAGAAGGCATCCGCCGAGGCCCTGGCGGTCATCCACAAGGACATGCGCGACCGAATCCGCGACCGCCTGGCAGACCAAGGAGACTCCCCCAAGCTGCGTTCTTTCGCCGAGAAGGTGTTGCGGCCCATCGCGGCAGCTTACGAGATAAACGGCATCGAGTACGACATGGAAAACGACATTGAGGAGATAATCAATGGCTGACATCAACGTTTACGGCACCATCGGCGACGATTGGCTCGATGACAACTGCGTCAGCGCCGCCGACTTCTCCAAGGCTCTGGCAGACGCCAACGGCGAGGACGTGACCATCCATATCAACAGCTGCGGCGGCAACGTCTTCGACGCCAACACCATGGCCGAGCTTCTTCGCGCCTACAAGGGCAAGTCCACCGCGAGCATCGAGGGCGTGGCCGCGAGCGCCGCGAGCTACTTCGCTCTGACCGCTGACGAGGTGGTCATGAACCCATCCGCGCTGATGATGATCCACAACCCCAGCACCGTGTGCGCCGGGCAGGCGTCCGACATGCGCGAGTGCGCCGACTTCCTGGACAAGGTGTGCGGCACCATCGTCTCCCAGTACGTCAAGAAGACCGGCACCGGTGCAGACGAGATCCGCGCCCTCATGGACGCCGAGACCTGGATGGACGCCAGGGAAGCCCGCGAGCGCGGCTTCGTTGACGCCCTGACCGATGACGAGCCGGTGACCGCCTGTGTCTCCGCCGAGGTCGTGAAGCGCTTCAAGAACGCACCCGACAACCTTGGCAAGGCGGCGGGGGACACCGAACCCACTATCGCAACCGACAACCACGGGGACCAGGCAGCGGCGGGGGCCGTCGCTGCGGGGGCGGGGGCCGCTCCCAGGAAGACCGTGTGCGTCAAAGGACAATTCCTGACTTACTAAGGAGCCAAGAAAATGAAGAGTTCCCTGCAGATCCACAACGAGCTTCGCGACCTCGACCTCAAGATCGCCGAGGCCCAGGACAAGTTCAACGCCGCCGAGGGAGACGCCAAGGACGCCTACCGCGACGCCATCAACCAGTTCAAGGGCGAACAGAAGTCCCTGAACGACATGCTCGGTGACGTCCTCGCCGCCGAGGACGAGGTCCGCCGTGGCGGCGGCGTGCCCCTGGCATCCGCAGCCCCCGCCGAGTACAAGCCCGGCAACGCCGCTCAGGACTTCCTCGGCGACCCCTCCAAGTTCACCGGCCTGACCGCGCAGAACGACCTCAATGTCATGCGCACCGTCAAGAACGCCTACACCGAGTTCGGCATCGGCACGAAGACCGACACCGACTACAACTTCCCCCGCCAGACCTCCGACATCGCCCCACTCTTCGGTATCCTCTCCACCCTGCCGACCGGCACCACCGACGCCGATGTCCTGAGCTTCTTCGTCCCCGACGCCGATAGCTACACCAACGGCGCGAAGGTCTGGAAGAAGGGCGAGACCAAGGGCCAGACCTCCTTCTTGTGGAAGAAGGTCTCCGCCCAGCTCGAGACCCTGGCCCACTACATCCCCGTCACTAAGCTCGAGATGATGGATTACGGCCAGCTGGCCTCCCTCATCAACACCGAGCTTCTGTACGGCCTTCGCGCCAAGCTCGCCGAGGCCGTTGTCGCCGGTGAGACCGAGGGCGGCATCATCGGCATCACCAAGGCTGACGGCGTCCAGAAGTACACCGCCAAGACCGGCGACTCCCTCACCGACTCCGTCTTCAAGATGGCCAACGACGTTCGCCTGGCGTCCGGCTTCATCGCTACCCACGTCGCCATGCACCCCTACGTCTCCGAGAGCATCCAGCTCGAGAAGGACAAGAATGGCCGCTACATCAACCAGATCGTGAACGGCAAGCTCTTTGCCCTCTCTGTGGTCGATGACGCCAACCTGGTGACCGTCGGCGAGACCTCGAGCACCTATGGCATGGCCGTGTACTACAACAACGCCGCCACCGTGTTCACCAAGCACAGCGACGAGGTTTCCATCGGCCTGGTCAACGACCAATTCGTGCGCAACGAGTACACCATCCTGGCCGAGGGCACCCATGGTCTCAAGATCGCTCGTCCCAACGCCTTCTCCGTCCTGGCCAACACCGGCGTCACCGGCCGATAAGCCATGCCGTGCCTCTCGCCTGACACCCGCACCCGCGTCTCGCTGAGCGAGCTTTCCGGGGTCACCCTCCTGGGTGGCCCCGCCACGGCGCGTCTCGGTTACGCTCGCGGCGGCAGCGCCGAGTGGGACACCTCCACCGCCTTCCCGGCGGTGGCCTGCCCCGACCTCGTGACCGTCGCTTGGGAGTACTCCGGGGTGACCGTCTCCGCCGTCGTGGAGCTGGTCTCCGCGCGTTACTGCACTCTCGAGGAGATTAGGGCGTACCGCGCCGACGAGTTCATGCTGGGCAACACCTCCGACGATGACCTGTTTGCCGCCCGCGCCTGGGCTGAGGACAGGATCGAGGGCAGCGGCGGGGCGCACCGGTTCTTCCAGCCGGTCGTGCGCAAGGGCTGGGTCGACCGCCCCAACTGCACGACCGTGGCCGTCCCGCTCATGGGCGACTACCCGGCGCACGACATTCTCGAGGTGCTTTCAGCGACCGACCAGGACGGCAACGAGTGCGAAGTTCGCCGCCAGTCCGCGATTCAGCTGGACGTTCGCCGCCTGAAACCGGGCAGCGCCGCCGAGGTCACCATGCTCGTAGGCATGCGCGAGACCCCTCCCGGCATGCGCGAGTGCGTTATGTCGCTCGCCGCCTGGCACCTGTTGCCCAAGGTCACGCCCGAGAACGCCACCAGCGGCACCGTGGGCGATAACTTCATGCACTTCGTCGTGGGCGGCGTGAACGGCGCTTACACCTCGCTCCCAGAGGTCAACGCCTTCATAGACCGCTACGGCTTCAAGGACTACCTGGTGAGGTAGCCATGGCAACGGAAGACCTCTTTAAGGACGCCATCACCTACGTCCGCGACCTGGCGAAGGCCGCGCTCGACGGCGAGAACGTCCCCGTCACCATCGGCGGCACGACCGTCAACCGCCCGTCCGAGTTCATCGTGCGTGAGATCGCGCAGAACGTCACCGTCTCTGACCGCTCCACGTCCACGCCTTCCATGGGCAAGGCCCGTGGGAGCTGGCGGCTCACGTTCTCCGTGGCCTGCGAGGCATGGTCCACCCGCGCCGACCTCGAGACGGCAGCTTTCGACGTCCAGCGCTGGTACCTGCTGCTCATGCGGGCGGTCGCGGCAGACAAGACGCTCGGCGGGCTCGTCATCCACGCAGAGCCGTACATGAGCGACGCGGGCACCGCCAAGGACGCCGACGGCAGGCGCTACATCGCCGACATGACGTTCGGCATCAACGTAAAGGCCGAGCTAGACCCGGCCGCAACAGAGTAAGGAGCCAATATGGCACTCAATCCCTCCATCGGCCTCGCGGGCATCGCGCTTCAAACCGCTCGCGGCTCCGTGGCCACCAAGCCGACCTTCGTCCACGGCCTTACCGGCGGCTCGCCCTTCGGCGTGTCGCGCTCCATCGCCAACACCGCCGTGGCCTGCGGAAACCGCGCCCCCTCCGACGCCCGCGTGGACTCCGTGGAGATCACCCCGTCCATCCAGTCGCTGTGCTACCCGGACGTGTTCGGCCTTTACCTCTACCTGGCGCTCGGCAACGTGACCTCGACCGCCTGCACCGACGAGGGCCTTAAGGGCTACTACAAGCACGTCTTCACGATGGGTGCGGATATCCCGTACTCGACCATCTGGTCCCAGATCGGCGTGGACAACTTCACCCGCTCCGATGACTGCAAGCTCTCCACTCTGCAGCTTACCGCCACCGGCAACGAGCATCTTTCCATGCAGGCCGACTTCCACGGCTGCGACGGCCAGGTGGGCATCGCTTCCATCCCCGGCAACGTGGCCGCGTCCTGCTTCAACGGCAAGTACACCACGACCGACTGCGACTTCAAGCTCGATACCGCCTCCGAGACCCCGGCGGATGCCCTTGTCTCCGAGGCGTCCTGGACCATCGAGAACAACGTCACCGACCTGTCCGGCCTCGGCCGCTCCATGCCGCGCGACGTGGCCGAGGGCAACTGCAACATCGGCGTGTCCGTGACCACCATCCCGGACAACATACTCCAGTACAAGAAGATGGTGACCGGCTCCGAGACCGCAACCGCCATCACGTCCAAGGTCGTTCTCGGCTCGGTGTACTCGAAGTTCTACCACACCGACGACCCCAACATGACGCTTGAGATCGCCGTGAGCCACATCCCCTTCACCGCCGACTTCCCCGAGGTCGACCCCGAGGGCAACGAGGCCACCATCCAGTTCTCGAGCGACGCGGCCATCATCAAGTCCGCTGGCGAGTCCCCCATCACAATCACGCTCGTCAACCAGACCGCCAAATACAAGTAGGAACGTCTCGCGCGGGGGCCTTCGCGCCCCCGCCTTTTTATTGGAGGTGAGACATGGCAGACAGCGCCACCATCCCCGTCAACGAGGACGGCACCATCGACCGCATCAGCGTAGGCGGCGTGGAGCACCGCTTCGCCCTGTCCGTCAACCCGGAATCGCTCGAGAACATCAACGCCGCCACCAAGGCCGCGAACACAGCGGCCACGCAGGCGACCGCCAAGGCAGACGCCGCCGTTTCCCAGATGAAGACCACGACGGACGATCTCTCCGCGCAGGTGCTCGCCGCCATCGGCTACCTGTCGGTGGACGAACAGGGCCGTCTGTGCGTCACGTACGAGAAGGAGGACTAAAT
>CAVJHQ010000098.1:0-9115 GCA_963649365.1 Alloprevotella sp. | reverse complement strand
CGCCCGCAGTCGCAGGGGCGCCGTTGGCGGCAATCGGCCTGGCGGTCTGCTCAAAAACGCTTAGAGCGGGGGCATCGGCTTCCAGTCGGGATCATGCAGAATCCTGCGCGACTCCTTGTAGCCGGCCCACAGGCGAGCCCAGCCGCTCTTCAGGTGGCTGCGGTCGACGATCAGGATCCGCAGCAGCTCCTTGGCGAAGTTGGCGACGGTGCCCACCGCGTAGAGCACAGGGTTGTAGTCGCCGTAGACCTGGAAATACCTGGCCAGATACCCGCGGTTGCGCGTGATGTAGTAGCGCGTCATGTCGCTCGCGGAGTTGAGCTGGCGCACGCTGCCGATCTCTTTGTTGGCGACCTCGCGACGACGGCTGAGCACGTAGTCGGGCACGTAGTACACGTCGGTGACCTTGCTCGCCACATACCCGAAGCACGCGTCGTCCAGATAGATGAAGAAGCGCGGGTCGGGCAACCCGGCCTTCTGGACCACGCGCCTCGAGAAAAAGCTCCCCTCGAAACAGAGGACGTTCGCGAGCTTGTAACGCTCGCCGGGCCGCCAGCTGTCGCGCGAGAACGGGTTGTAAATGGCCAGACCCGTCCAGAACCGATGCTGCCAGAAGAAATGGCCTCCGTCGAAGTCGCGGCGCAGGCCCATGATGGCGTCGGCCTCCTCGGACCAGCGACCCAAAATAGACAGCCCGTCCGGCTCGATGGCCACGTCGTCGTCCATGACCCAGAACCACTCGGCGCCGAGCTCGTACGCCCGCCGCACGCCCTCGGAGAAGCCGCCGGCGCCGCCGGTGTTCTCCGCCATAGGAACGTAAACCACGCGAGACGTGCCGCCAAGCGCGTCCGGATCGTCCTCCGTGCGGCCCCACAGCGAGTTCGCCCGCCCCTCGAAGTCTCGCACGATATCTGCCGTGAGCTGCGCATTCTCGTTGTCAACGACCACCACGCGCCACGGCGCGACCGTCGACCCCTCGATGGAGTCGAGCAGCTTCGACAAGAGCTCTTGGCGCTTGAACGTGACGATAACGATGGCGGGGCGATTCATAGAGGCGCGCGTCCAATCGGTTTGGCGGTAACGCTGACTTATTATAGGGGAGCCCGCACGACCGCGGGCCTGCGCCGAGGAGGGCACATGACCAGCATCAAACAAGGGACCGTCTCCGTTGTCGTCCCCATGTACAACGTGGCCGCCACGCTCGAGCAGTGCCTCGCGAGCATCGAGTCGCAGACCTACGCCGACCTGCAGATTATTTGCATGAACGACGGCTCGACCGACCTGAGTTCGGCCATCGCGCACGCGCACGCCGCGCGCGACGAGCGCATTGTCGTGGTAGACAAGCCCAACGAGGGCTACGGCGCCACCGTCAACCGCGGCATCTCGCTGGCGGACGGCGAATGGGTCGCCATCGTGGAGCCCGACGATTATCTCGAGCCGACCATGTACGAGCGGCTCGTCGCCTGCGCCGCGGCCACGCAGGCCGCGTCCGGCCGCGCCGTCGACGTCGTCCGCTGCGCGTACTGGCGCGTGTTCGCCGATGCCTCGGCCGACTCCGGCGAGACCCGCGCAAGCTGCCCCTACATCCACCGCGTTCGCCCCGCGTCGCAGCCCTTCGCAATCGGCGACGGCATTGAGCTGTTGCTCCACCACCCCGCCATCTGGGCCGGCATGTATCGCCGCGAGTTTCTTGCCAAGAAGGGCATCCGCTTTAAGGAAGTCCCCGGGGCCGGATGGACCGACAACCCGTTCCTTATCCAGACGCTCTGCGCAACCGACGCCGTCGCCTACGTCGACGAGGCGCTCTACGACTACCGCGAGCACGACCTCAACGACGCCGAGGCGCTCGCCGCGCGCTCGCCGCTCGTGCCCCTTACGCGCTGGAACGAGATGATGGACGCCGCCGAGGCCCTCCGTGTCGCGGACAGCCGCGTCCTCGACGCCCTCGCGCTGCGCGGCGTCAACTACGCAACCATAACCGCAAGCGCCGCCGACGCCAACAATGCCCAGGTCAACGACCTTATAAAGAAGTCCATGGAGCGGCTCGACCCCGAACGCGTCTTTAGCTTGGCGGCGCTGTCGGGCAGCGCGAAGCAACAATTCGCGCGAATCCGCGGCATCGAGCCCGCACGCGAGAACAAGCTCGCGCGCCTTGGCTACCTCGCGGGCGAGGCCGTCTATCGCGTGCGCACGAACGGCCCGGGCTTCGTCGTCAAGAACGTGAAGAGCCGCCTCAACCGGCTATAGCGGCAGCGGCGGCGGAATCCGAGCCCCGGCCGCCGGCAAGAAGCGCCCCGGCCGCCGCACCGCGGCTGCGGCCACGACCGCCAAGGCCGCAGCCGCCAAGGCCACGGCCGCCACGGCCCGCCCTCTACGGCCGCGGCCACGAGCCAGCCGACTCCCCTAGATAAACGCGTCCGGCGTGAGCGTGGCCGGCGCGCCGCGACGCACCATAGAAAGCAGTCGCGCCTGGACCATGGCCATCTGCACGTTCTGAGACTTAATCGGCCCGATAAGCGCCCTCGACGCGTTGTCGCGCGGCTGGGCGACGCTCGCCGCGAACTGCGCGCGCTCCCCGCCGATCATCCGGCCCACAAGAGAGCGGGCGGCCTCGCCGCCCTCGGCACAGGCCATCTCGACGCAGAGCGAGAGCATCTCGACGTAACGGCTCTGGAGCGCCCCCATGCTCGCCGGGTCTCCCTCGAAACCCCAGTCCGCATACAGCCCGCGGATCTCGTCGTAGGCGGCATCGATGCGCCCGAACAGCTCGTCGGCGGCGTCGACGCCGCCCTTCTCGCCCATCGCGCGGCTCACGCGGTAGCCGGACCCGCCGAACGACACTCGCTCGACATCGCGCAGGTAAGCAATGGAAAACGAGTGGTCGTCGCCCGTCCCGGAGTCGAACCGGCACCCGACCTCGGCCGCCCGCGCCCGGTCGAACAGCTTCGCGCTCGCCGGCGCCAGCCTGCCCGTCGAGAAGTGCTTCCAGGCCTCCGAGCGGAAGTCGTGCTGCAGGAAATAGACCTTCTCCTCGTCGTCGCAGTCGAGCTCGACGGTGCGGCGCGGCATGACGACCTCGGCGCTGAAGCCGCCGACCACGAGCTGCGAATGGTTCTTCTCGGCGAGCGCGACGAGCTTTTGCACGTAGGTCGGCTCGTACCAGCCGTCGGCGTCCATCACCAGCAGATAATCGCCGCGCGCGCGATCGAGCGCCAGGTCAAGGGCCGTCTCTCGGCTGCAGGCGGGCACATGCTGGACCACCACGCGGATGTCGCGCTCGGAGGCGACGTCGAGCATCCGGCCGGTGCCGTCCTCAGACGCCGGCTCCACCACGACCAGCTCGATGTCGCGCATCGTCTGGTTCTGCACGCTCTCGACCGCGCGCCGCAGCGTCGTCTCGGCATTATGCGCGCTCATGAGCACAGACACCTTTGGCGAAGTTGGAGAGAAGTGCGACAAATACGGCCTCCGCGAGCAACACGACACCAGTCAAAATGACCCAAACGCAATCATTATCAAGCTCGTTTATGCATACCTTGTGAGTACAAGCGCCCTCCCCAAATCACCAGATTTGGGGAGGGCGTCAAAGCCGGCCACGAGCCGGCGTGCCTTGGCCGTAGGGCCGGGGCGTTATTACTGGACCAGCGTGCGCACCGCGATGCACAGCCACGTGCGGTCGATGCACTGGTAGCCCGTCTCGGCGGTCGACCCGTCCTCGGCCTGCGCGGTCTCGGCGTACAGAGGGGCGTCGAACGCCTGGTAGTTGTCCTCGCTCACGGTGGCCACGGAGTTGGCCAGCGCGACGAGCTCCTCGGCCGTCATGTCCGTGCGGAGCTTCTTCAGAAGCGTGGTGTCCTCGTCGATGAACTTGGAGGCGTCCGTGCCGGCCAAGGCCATGACCTGGTCGAACACGTCCTCGCTCGCCACGACGACGTGCGAGAACTTGATGTTCGACGCGGCGTTGAGCGGCACCACGCACGCGGCCGCGCCCTGCGTCGCGCAGTAGTCGGAAAGCGTCGAGGCGACCTCCCCCGAGCCGACCTTGGTCTCGAGCGGGACGTTGACGACGCTCTCCTTGGTCACCGTCATCGCGGTGCCGTTCTCGTCCTCAATGGACTCCCCCTCGAGCACGAGGATGCGCGCGCCGGTGATGGCCGTCGGGGTGTTCGGGTCGTCGGCGTCCGCAACGGTCAAGAAGAGAACCTTCGTGAAGGAGTTCTTCGAGATGGAGTAGTTCTCGTCCGTCACGCTCATCGAGGACTGGGCGCTCACCTGCTTGGAGAGGTCGGAGTCGCCCAGGCGCGTCTCGAGGGCCACGCGGTCGGAGACTTTGCTCACGATGAAGAACAGCGCCACCGCGACGACGGCGAGGACGACCCCGCCGATGACGTTCGTGTACGGGCCCGGCGTCGGCACGTCGGTGCGCTCGAAGCGCTCGCGCTTCCTAAAGAGCATGGAGAACCGCCTTCCCGTGCGGCTCTGCGCACGTGAGAATCCTTTTTACAACAGGATACCTAACGCGCACACCGCGAGTCCCGCGAGAACGGACAGACCGTAAACCAAAACAGTAACGACCGCGTTCTGGCGCAGGTCGGAGTTGGTGCGCCAGAGCACGAGGAGCCCGACGCCGCCCGAGGAAAGAAGCCCCGCGATCATGGGGCCGCTCGCGAGCGTGCCGTCCAGGAAGAGCTCGGTGATGGCCACCGACGCCCCGCAGTTGGGGATCAGGCCCACGACGGCGGCCAAGAACGTCGCGCGCACCGGGTGGTCGGCAAGAAGGGCGCCGATCGCGTCCTCCCCCACGCCCTCGATGACGAGGCCGAACACCAGCGTGATCAGAAAGATGAAGGCCGTGACCTGGACCGTGTGAACGAGCGCCGAGCGGACGATGCCCCAGACGCCGTGGTGGTGCGCGTGGCCGCAGTGGCCATGCGCGTGGCCATGCGCGTGACCGTGCCCGGAAGCAGCCCCGCACGCGGACTCGGCCCCCTCGCCCACGCGACCCTCTTCCGCGAGGTCCTCCTCGTCGACGTCCTCGCAGTGGCAGTGCTCGCGCTCGCAGAGCTCGTGGATGTGCGCGTGCCCGTCTCCCTCGCGGTGCAGCAGGCGCAGCGCCGCGTCGAGCGCGAGGCCGGCAACGAGGCCGCAGGCGACCTTGATGCCGATGATGGCGAACATGCGGCCCGCGTTCGCCTGGTGCGCGACGAAGACCGGGATCATCTCGTCGGACGTCGAGAGAATGACCGCGACGAGGGTGCCCATCGTGACCACGCGACCTGAGTAGAGCGTCGCGGCCATGGCCGAGAAACCGCACTGCGGAAGGGCGCCGAGCACCGAGCCCGCCACGGGCCCGAGCACGCCGGCGCGCTCGACCGTCTCCTGGATCTTGTGGCTGGCCGCGTGCTCAAGCGCCTCCATGGCCAGGTAGGTGACGAAGAGGAAGGGAATGAGCTTCAAGGTGTCTATGACCGAGTCGGCAAGCACGTCGACGAGGAGTTCCAAAGCAAATGTCCTTTCGGGGAATTGAAAATGTATAACAAACACCAACGTTTACCAGGGAAGAAGCGCGCCGTCGGGGTAGTCCACGCCGACGAACGTAAGGCCCTTTGCCGGCGCGCACGGACCGGCCGCGACGCGGTCGCGGGCCGCGAGCACGTCTGCGACCCACGCCGCGTCGCGATGGCCCCGCCCCACCTCCACCAGGGTGCCGGCGATGGTGCGGACCATGTTGTGGAGGAAGGCGTTGCCCTCGATGTCGATGCACACGAGCTTCTCTCCGGCCTCCTCGACCTCCGAGACGCGGAGGCTGGACACATAGCGGTGCGTGGGCTTATCGACCGCCGAGGCGGCCTTACAGAAGCTCTTGAAATCGTGCTCGCCGACGAGCGCCTGCGCCGCGGCGTCCATGGCCCCGGCGTCGAGCCGCCCCTTGTACCACCAGGCGTGGTCCCACGCCATGACGGGGCGCGGCCCGCCGGCCGCGATGCGGTACCTGTAGCGCCGCGCCTCGGCGTCGAAGCGTGCGGAGAAGCCCGCCTGGGCGCGATAGAGGCCGACGACCGAGAGGTCGTCCGGCGTGAGGGCGATAAGGCCGCGCGCAAGGCGGTTGGCCGGAAGGGCGAGTTCCGCCTCGCTCACGGGCACGCTCACGTACTGCGAGATGGCGTGGACGCCGGCGTCCGTGCGGCCGGCGCAGGTAAGCTCGCAGGGGCGCCGCAGGACGGTCTCGAGCGCCCGGCGCAGCTCACCGGCCACGGTGCGCTCGGTCGGCTGCTCGGCGAAGCCGGCGAAGGCCTCGCCGCGGTACCCGAGCTTGATCGCGAGGGCCCCCGCAGCCGGCAGGCCGTCGACCAGCGGGGTCTCCCGCTCCACGTTTTCACGAACGTACGAACCCATGAACAAACACTCCCACGTCAATAAAAAAGGACCCCGGCGAATGCCAGGGCCCTTTTGTTCTTTTGCGAAAAGAGAACCACTTACTCGGCGGTCTCCTCGGCAGCGGCCTCCTCAGCGGGAGCCTCGGCCTCAACCTCGACCTCGGCCTTGGGAGCCTCGGCGGGGGCGGCAACCTTGGACACGGTGGTCTTGGCAGCCTTGGCCTTCGGGGTGACGGGCTCGGTGACGAGCTCCATCAGCACCATCTCGGCAGCGTCGCCCTTGCGGGGCCCGAGCTTGATGATGCGGGTGTAGCCGCCGTTGCGGTCGGCCCACATGCCCTGGGCGGCCTTCTCGAAGACCTCGCGGACGACTTCCTTGTCGCCGAGCTTCGCGATGGCCTGACGACGAGAATAGACGTCGCCCTTCTTGGCCAGGGTGATGATGCCGTCGACATCGCCGCGGATGGCCTTGGCGCGGACGTCGATCGTCTTGATGCGATCGTTCATAAACAGGGCGCGGACAAGGCTCTTCTTCATTGCCTTGGTGTGCGAAGCGTCGGTACCGAGCTTCATGCCCTTCTTCTTGTTGTGACGCATAACTGCTTCTCCTAAGCGTTCGGGCGCGCGTTAAGCCTTGAGCGAAAGGCCCATGGTCTCGAGCTTGTCCTTGACTTCCTCGATGGACTTAACGCCGAAGTTTCTGATGTTGAGAAGATCGTTCTCGGAGAACTCCACGAGCTGGCGCACGGAGTGGATGCCGGCGCGCTTGAGGCAGTTGTAGGAACGGACGGAGAGGTCCAGGTCCTCAATCTGCTTGTCGAGCTCGATGTTGTCCTCGACCGTGCTGGTGGTGAAGATCGAGGCGTCCTCGATCGGCTCGTCCTCATCGGCCAGGCCCATGAACGCGGTCATGTGCTGGTTGATGATGTTGGCGGCCTCGACGACGGCGTCGCGCGGCGAGATGGAGCCGTTGGTCTCGACCTCGAGCACCAGGCGGTCATAGTCGGTGCGGCGACCGACGCGGCAGTTCTCGACGACCTTGGCGCAACGACGGACGGGCGAGTAGAGCGAGTCGACGTGGATAACGCCGATGGGGTCGCTCTCGCGCTCGTTGTCCTCGTTGGAGACGTAACCGCGGCCCATGCCGATGCGCATCCTCATGGAGAGGTGGTGACCCTCGGCGAGGGTGCAGATCACGTGGTCGCTGTTGACGATCTCGAACTCAGCGGGGACGTCGAAGTCGCCGGCGGTGACGGTCATGGGACCGTCGACCGAGATGGAGGCCTCCGCCTCGGAGCCGGTGCCCATGGAGCGGAAAACCAGGCCCTTGACGTTGAGCACGATGTCGGTGACGTCCTCGTAGACGCCCTCGATCGTCGTGAACTCGTGCTGCACGCCGTCAATGGCGATGGCCTCAACGGCAGCGCCCTCGAGCGAAGAGAGGAGCACGCGGCGAAGGGAGTTGCCGAGCGTATCGCCGTAGCCGCGCTCGAGCGGCTCGACGTTGATGCGGGCAAGGCTGCCGCTGATCTCCTCTACCGACACCTGCGGTCGGATGAATTCGGACATTGCTACCTCCAAAAGGGGTCGGGCTTACTTGGAGTAGAGCTCGACGATGAGCTGGGCGTCGAGGTCCAGGTCGATCTGGTCGCGGGTCGGGACCTGAAGGACGGTGCCCTGGAGCTTCTCGATGTCAACCTCGAGCCAGCCGGGGACGGCCATGTGCTCGGAGGAGATGAGGGCCTCCTTGATGGGGAGAAGGTCCTTGTACTTCGGAGCGACGGCGATGACGTCGCCGGCCTTGACCTGAGCGGAGGGGATGTCGCAGCGGTGGCCGTTCACGGTGATGTGGCCGTGACGGACGGTCTGGCGGGCCTCCTTGCGGGTGCGGGCGAAGCCAAGACGGAAGACGACGTTGTCCAGGCGGCACTCGAGGATGCTCATCAGGTTGTCGCCGGTGATGCCCTCACGCTTAAGAGCGGCGTCGTAGTAGCTGTGGAACTGGTTCTCGAGAACGCCGTAGATGAACTTGGCCTTCTGCTTCTCGCGAAGCTGGATGCCGTACTCGCTCTCCTTGCGACGACGCTTGGGCTCGCGGTGAGAAGTCTTGTTAATCCCCATGACAACGGGGTCGATGCCGAGCTGGCGGCACCTCTTAAGGACGGGAGTCCTATCAATTGCCATTGTTAAATCCTCCTAGAGCTACACGCGACGACGCTTGCTCAGACGGCAACCGTTGTGCGCGATGGGGGTCTTGTCCTGGATGCCCGAAACCTCGAGGCCGGCGGCCTGGAGGGAACGGATAGCGGTCTCGCGGCCGGAGCCGGGACCCTTCACAAAGACGGCCACCTTGTGCAGGCCGTGCTCCATGGCTGCCTTAGCAGCGGCCTCGGCGGCCAGCTGAGCGGCGAACGGGGTGGACTTACGGGAACCCTTGAAGCCCACGGTGCCGCCGGACTGCCAGGAGATGACGTTGCCCTGGGGATCGGTGATCGACACGATCGTGTTGTTGAACGTGCTCTTGATGTGGGCCTGGCCCACAGCGATGTTCTTACGCTCGGAGCGGCGGACGCGCGTGGTGCGAGCGTTCTTCTTCTGCGCCATGTTCTATATCCCCTGTCCTACTTCTTCTTGCCGCCGATTTGACGCTTCTTGCCCTTGCGGGTGCGAGCGTTCGTGTGCGTGCGCTGACCACGGACGGGGAGGCCCTTGCGGTGACGGAGGCCGCGGTAGCAGCC
>CAVJHQ010000097.1:0-9238 GCA_963649365.1 Alloprevotella sp. | reverse complement strand
TACGCCGACTTCTTCTCCTTCGGCACCAACGACCTCACCCAGATGGGCTTCGGCTTCTCCCGCGACGACGTCGAGAGCACCTTCATCCCGCAGTACCTCGCCAAGAAGATCCTCAAGACCAACCCGTTCGAGACGCTCGACCCCGGCATCGCCAAGCTCGTCAAGCTCGGCGTCGAGGGCGGCCACCAGGCCAACGAGAAGATCGTCTGCGGCGTCTGCGGCGAGACCGGCGGCGACCCGGACTCCATCCAGATGTACTACGACCTCGGCCTCGACTACGTGTCCTGCTCGCCGTACCGCGTGCCCATCGCCCGCCTCGCGGCTGCTCAGGCCAAGATCAAGTCCAACGGCGGCGCCGAGAAGCTTGCCTAGGCTGCGTGCCATAGTGTTTTGACGGGGGAGAGGGCCCAAGCGGCCCTCTCCCTTCTCTTTTGTGCGAGACTGTGGGTCGCTGAAATCGAGATTGGGGTGCTGTTCGTGTCGAGGTCCAGGGGTTCTTATCTTCCGGTCGTGCTCTCGTTCGTCTTCCTCCTCGCCTGTGCCGGCGTGTTCGCCGCCGTGGCGACGGGCTCGCTTCCCGGCATGAGGGGCGCCGACTCCTCGCAGGAGCCTTCCTCGGAAGGCCCTTCGGGCCTGACCGCCAAGGCCTTCTCCTCGTACAGCTGGGAGGAGCTCGCCTCCATCGCGGACATCATCGAGTCCGCCGGCACCGAGGACGAGGGGCTGGCCGCCGCTCGGGAGTTCGGGATCGTGGACGACGACGGCACCCTCAAGGACTGCGTGCGCCAGGTCGTCTTCGCCGACGGCAGCGTCGGGACTTGCCGCGTCGTCGGAGTCCTCGCGGACGAGAAGGCCGACGGCACCGGCAAGGCCGCCCTCACGTTCGCGCTCACGGGGCTCCCGAAGAGCGCCATGAACGCCTCGGCCACGTGCGAGGGCGGCTGGGAGTCCTCCGAGGCACGCTCCTGGCTCCAAGGCGAGGCGCGCTCGCTTCTTCCCGCTGAGCTCGCCCCGCGCGTCGCGAGCGTCCTCAAGTCGACGAACAACGCCGGCATCGCCTCGGACTCCTCGTCGGTCACGCAGACCGGCGACGCGCTGTGGCTCTTCTCGGCGTCGGAGGTCTACGGCGAGCTCACGTGGTTCTCGCAGGAATACGGCGACGACCCCATCTACAACACGAGCTACACCGATTTCGGTCCCTATGACCAGCTGATATCATCCGAGGGCGCGCAGTATCGCTACTTCGCGCAGGCCGGGGTCCACGACCGGGACTCCTACGCCGCGGTGGGCGACATGCTGGGCTCCTCCGAGGAGTGCTTCTGGCTGAGGACCCCCTACCCGCTGCGGTTCTCGGACGCCGACGACGGCATGTTCTTCCAGGTCATGGGCTCGGGATATCCCTCATCCGCGGTGCCGGCAAGCCAGGAAAACGGGATACTCGCAGGATTTTGCCTTTAGTTGTGAATTTTCTTGATACGCCGCCGCGCGTCGTTTATAGTTTGTCCCTGTGTGTAAGCCTATGTGCCGCTCGCAAGAGACGTCGGCACCTCTAGAGACAAGGAAAGACAATGGATTACATCCGTGCAATCGAGGCTCAGCAGCTTCGCGACGACATCCCGACCGTCCTCGTCGGCGATAACGTCAAGGTCTACTACAAGATCATCGAGGGCGAGCGCAAGCGTGAGCAGGTTTTCCAGGGCGACGTCATCCGCATGAGCGGTTCTGGCGCCCGCGAGACCTTCACCGTCCGCAAGGTTTCCTTCGGCTGCGGCGTCGAGCGTACCTTCCCGCTTCACAGCCCGAAGATCGCCAAGCTCGAGGTCGTCCGCCACGGTAAGGTCCGTCGCGCCAAGCTCTACTATCTCCGCGATCGCGTCGGCAAGGCCGCTCGCATCCCCGAGAAGCGCTAAAGCAAGACCGAGCACGTTTCGGGCCGTCCATTGGGGCGGCCCTTTTTCGTATGGGGAGGCAAGATGCCCGAACGCATTGCCCGCGCCTCGAGCGCCAAGGAGATCGCTGCCCTTCTTTCCGACGCGCCCGCCGACGAGGCCCGTGCGCTCATCGAGCGATACGCGGACGACCCGAGGAAGCAGGTCCAGAAGGCCGTCGCCTCGGCGCAGCGCCGCCTCGAGCGCGGCGAGGCCGAGCGCCTGCGGGTGCAAGGCATGTACGACCTGCAGCGCGAGCTCGGCGGCGACGGACTTGTCCTCGGCGTCGACGAGGTGGGGCGCGGCTCCATCGCGGGGCCTCTCACGGTCTGCGCCGTCGCTTTGCCCTACGACCCGCAGATCCTCGGCATCAACGACTCGAAGCAGCTCACGCCCGCGCGCCGCGAAGTGCTCGCGGCCAAGGTCGCCGACATCGCCCTGGCCATCGGCACCTGTCACGTCGAGCCCGCCTCCATCGACGCCGTGGGTATGGCACAGGCCCTGCGCATGGCCATGGCGGGCGCCATCGAGGACGCGGGCGTCGAGCCCGACTGCGTCCTCATCGACGGCAACCCGATGCACGTCCACCCCAAGGAGAAGACCCTCGTCAAGGGCGACGCCCGCGTGGCCTCGATCGCCGCGGCCTCGATCGTCGCCAAGGTCACGAGGGACCACTTGATGGTCGCCTATGCCGACGAGTACCCGGAGTACCACCTGGCCGAGTGCAAGGGTTACGCGTCGGCCGAGCATATAGCCGCCATCAAGGCCCATGGGCTTACGCCGATACATCGCTTCTCGTTCTGTGGAAACTTTCTGGAGACGCCATCGCTTTTCTAGGCGTGATTTTCTCGAACGGCCGGTGTTTTGAACACCGGCCGTTTTCATGTTGCTGCGCCTTTCCGCCGCCCCCGTTTCGACCCGTCGGCCTGACGTCGGCGCCCCGTCGGCCACGCGTCGGCATTCCGGCAGCGCTGCGTCGGCGCGCCTGTGGCAACGTCGCCCCAGGCAAAGCGCGAGGAAAGGGGCGCGTATGTTCGTCGTGGACAACGGGGAGGGAAGGCGGGGCGCGGGGAGCGCCCTGTGCGAGGGCAGAGAGGAGCACGAGCTCCACAGGGTGTTCATCCTGCCGAGGGCCGGGTTCGGGCTGGACGCGCCCTTCTCGGGGATGGACACGAAGGAGCTCGGGCGGGCGGGGGAGTCGCTCGTATGCCGCTTCCTCGGGGCCACGGGCCTCGAGGTCGTCGAGCGCAACTGGGCCTGCCCCGCCGGCGAGGCGGACATCGTCGCGCGCGAGGCGGACGGGACCGTCGTCTTCGTCGAGGTGAAGACCCGGCGGGTCGAGCGCTTTGAGGACGATGTCGTCCCGGAGCTGCTTGTCGGGGAGGCGAAGCAGGCAAGGTACCTCGCGATCGCCCGGGATTACCTCTGCCGGTCCGCGGACGTCCCGCTCGTGCGCTTCGACGTGGCGGGCGTGAGCGTCAAAGACGGCGAGGACGCGCGGCTCCACTACATCAACGGCGCCTTCTGGGGCGACTGCTGATGGCCGCGATCGCGTGCGTCCACGCGGCGCTCCTGCGCGGGGTGGAGGCGATCCCGGTCACGGTCGAGGTCTCGACCGGCGGCGGCATGCCCGGGTTCTCCTTCACGGGCTGCGTCGACGGCCCGGTGAGCGAGTCCGCGGCTCGCGTCCGGTGCGCCCTCGGCCACTGCGGCTACGACATCCCGAGGGCGCGCCTGAACATCAACCTCGTCCCCGGAGACGTGCGGAAGTCCGGCACCGGGTTCGACCTTCCCATAGCCGTCGCCGTCCTGGTGGCCACGCGTCAGATCCCGCCGCGGGTCGCCGACGAGGCCCTCTTCGTCGGCGAGGTGGGCCTCGAGGGGCAGGTGATGCCGACGCGCGGCACGACGGCCTACGCGCTTCTCGCCGCCGACATGGGAGTCAAGCTCGTGGCCTCGGCGGACGCCGCCTATGCCCCCACCCCGGGCGCCGAGGCGCTCGGCCTGGGCTGCATCTCCCAGCTCAAGGCCGGCCTCGACGGCCTTCGCCCCCTCAACGCCTACGAGGCCGGGCCCGGGGGCGCGCCCATAAGGCCGGCGCAGCTCGACTTCGCCGATGTCCGCGACCAGGAGATCGCCAAGCGCGCCATGGTCATCGCCGCGGCGGGGCGCCACGGCATGCTCATGGTCGGCCCGCCGGGCTCCGGAAAATCGATGCTTGCCAAGCGCCTTCCCTCGATCCTGCCGCCCCTTACGGACGAGGAGCGGGCGGAGGCGCTGCTCGTCCACTCCGTCGCGGGGCAGCCCATCGACGACATCGCGGCGGGAATCCGCCCGTTCCGCGCGCCGCACCACTCCATCTCGCTCGGAGGGCTCGTGGGAGGGGGAAGGCCGGTGCTGCCCGGGGAGCTCTCGCTCGCGAACAAGGGCGTGCTCTTCCTCGACGAGCTCCCGGAGTTCGCGACGAACGTGCTGCAGTCCATGCGGCAGCCGATGGAGGACAAGGAGGTGCGCCTCGTGCGGGTCGACGGGGTGTTCACCTTCCCCTGCGACTTCCAGCTGGTCGCGGCCGCCAACCCCTGCCCCTGCGGCCACCTCGGCGACCCGGGCTACGCCTGCACGTGCAGCCCGGGGCGCGTGACGGCCTACCAGAACAAGATCGGCGGCCCGCTCATGGACCGCATCGACGTCGTGTGCGACGTGGCGCGCCCCTCCGAGAGGAGCGTGATCAGGGGAGGCGAGGGCATGGGCTCGGCCGAGATGTTCGAGCTCGTGGTGAACGCCCGGGAGTTCAGGGATTGGCGGGAGGCGCGCGAGGAGGGGCCCTCGGGGCCCGGAGGGGCGCGGTTCGGGCCTGGCGCGACGGAGCTGTTCGAGGGCTACGCCGGGCGTCTGAGGCTCGGCGGGAGGGCCATCGTCCGCGTTGCGCGAGTGGCCAGGACCATCGCCGACCTCGCGGAGCACCCCCTGGTGGAGCAGGACGACATCGTGGAGGCCCTGGGCTTCAGGTCCCGGGCAAGGCTGTGAGGAGGCGCGCATGGGTCAGGGAACGGAAGGGCGTTGGGAGATCCGCATAGGCGAGGACGGCTATCCGCCGAGCCTCCACGACCTGGCGAGCCCGCCGGCCGTGCTCTACGGCATGGGGGACCCGGAGTGCCTGCTGGGGCCCTGCCTCGGGGTCGTCGGGGCGAGAAGGGCGACGCCCTACGGGCTCTCGATAGCGTCGATGTGCGGGCGAACGGCCGCCGAGGGCGGCGTCTGCGTCGTGTCCGGGGGCGCGATGGGCTGCGACGCGGCGGCCGGCAGGGCCGCGCTCGCCGCGGGCGGAAAGACGGTCGTCGTGTCCGGTTGCGGCGCCGACCAGGTCTACCCGAGCGAATCGCGCGACGTCTACGAGGGCGCCGTGGCATCCGGGGGCGCCGTCGTCTCGGCCGAGCGCTGGGGGACGGGGCCCAGGCGCTGGGCCTTCCCGAAGAGGAACTCGCTCATCGCGGCCCTTTCCCGCGTGCTCATCGTGACCGAGGCCGGGGCGCGCTCGGGCACCATGGGCACGGCCGACGCTGCCATAGAGCTTGGCCGCTCCCTGTACGCGATCCCGGGGTCCGTCTACTCGGCGAACTCGCGGGGGACGAACTCCCTCATAGCCGACGGCGCGCGCATCATACCCGACGAGGAGTCTCTCGCGCTCTCGATCTCGCTCGATTTCGGGTTCCTGCTTCTTGGCGACTCGCAGCCGCCCAGG
Organism: Alloprevotella sp.; assembly: GCA_963649365.1. GTDB lineage: Bacteria > Actinomycetota > Coriobacteriia > Coriobacteriales > Atopobiaceae > Paratractidigestivibacter. The sequence continues at coordinate 3,568 of CAVJHQ010000097.1, read as the reverse complement.
AAGACCGGGCCCGTGATGGCGGCGCTGCTCGCCTCGCCCCTTCGGCCGGACGAGCTCGCCTCCAGCCTCGGCGAAGACGTCCTCTCGACGCTTCGCGTGCTCGCGGACTATGAGGCGAGAAACCTCGTGGAGCGTTTGCCGGACGGCAGGTATTGCCCCTCCGAGGCCTATCTCTTGGGTCACAATAGGTCACGCTGAACCATCGACCACCTACGATCTGGAGTCGCCATGCACAACACGGTCACCGTCGTCGGCGCGGGCCTCGCGGGCTCCGAGTGCGCCCTGCAGCTCGCCGAGAGAGGCGTGCGCGTCCGCCTCGTCGAGCAGAGGCCCGCCTCGTCGTCGCCCGCCCACCACACGGACCGCTTCGCCGAGCTCGTGTGCTCGAATTCCCTCAAGTCGACCAAGCCCGACTCGGCCGCGGGCATCCTCAAGCGCGAGCTCGACGCCATGGGATGCCGCCTGCTCGCTTTCGCCCGAAAGGCCGCCGTGCCCGCGGGCGGCGCCCTCGCCGTCGACCGCGACCGGTTCTCCGCCCTCGTCACCGACGCCGTCGAGGGCCACCCCCTCATCGAGGTCGACCGCCGCGAGGCGAAGGCCCTGCCCGACGGCCTCTCCGTCATCGCCGCAGGGCCGCTGTGCTCCGACGCGCTCTTCTCGGCCGTCGAGGACGCGGTCGGCGCCGGCCACCTCGCGTTCTACGACGCCGCCGCGCCCATCGTCGACGCGGAGAGCATCGACCGCGGGGTCGTCTTCTCCCAGTCGCGCTATGAGCAGGGGACCGGAGACTATCTGAACTGCCCCATGAACAAGGAAGAGTACGAGTCCTTCATCGACGCGCTCCTCGCCGCCGAGCGCGTGGTCGCCCGCGACTTCGAGCAGCGCGACCTCTTCTGCGCGTGCCAGCCCGTGGAGGAGGTGGCGCGCGCGGGGCGCGACGCCGTGCGCTTCGGCGCCATGAAACCGGTCGGCCTCACCGACCCGCGCACGGGGCACCGGCCCTGGGCGGCGGTCCAGCTCAGAAGCGAGAACGCCTCTGGGGCGGCCTACAACCTCGTGGGCTTCCAGACGAACCTCACCTGGCCGGAGCAGCGCCGCGTCTTTCGGATGATCCCCGGGCTCGAGAACGCCGAGTTCCTGCGCTACGGCGTCATGCACCGCAACTCGTTCGTGGACTCCCCGCACGTCCTCGACCGCACGTTCAAGATCCCCGGGACGCAGGCGCGGCTCGCGGGCCAGATCTGCGGCACCGAGGGCTATGTCGAGGCGATCGCCTCGGGACTGCTCGCGGCGCTCAACACGTACGCGGAGCTCGTCGGGGCCGCGCCCGTCGAGCTGCCCGCCACGGGGTCTCTCGGCTCGCTCGCAGGGTACGCCACGGACCCGGCGACGAAGGACTACCAGCCGATGCACGTGAACTTCGGGATCTTCCCCCCGCTGCCCGCGCATGTGCGCGACAAGGCGGCGAGGAGGGCGGCGATGGCGGAGCGCGCGGCCGCCGACCTCGACGCCTACATCGCCTCCCGGCCGGAGCTCTTCTGCGCCGGATGAACCTCGACGAGTGCATAGACGCCTATGTCCGGGGCCTCGAGGAGGTGCGGGGCTGCTCGGCGAACACGTCGCGGGCCTACGGCGCCGACCTCAGGGACTTCTCGCGCTGGGCGAGAAGGGCCGGCGTCGACCCGTTCTCGCTCTCGCACCAGGAGCTCAGGTCCTATCTCGGCGAGCTCTCCCGCGCCCGGTACTCGGCCGCCACGGTCAACCGCCGGCTCTCGGCCGTGCGCGGCCTCTATTCCTGGATGGGGTCGCACGGCATCGAGACGAGCGGCGCCGCTGCGGCGGCGGCGAGCCCCAAGCGGGCGGGCCGGCTTCCGAAGACGATGAGCGACGAGGACGCCTCGCGGCTCATGGAGTCCTGCGACGTCGGAGACCCGGCCGGGCTGCGCGACCGGGCTTTCCTGGAGCTCCTCTACGCGACCGGGGCGCGCGTCTCTGAGGCCTCCGCGCTCGACGCCGGCGGCGTCGACTACGCGGCCGCGCAGGTCAAGCTCTTCGGCAAGGGGAGCAAGGAGCGGGTCGTGCCGCTCTACGAGTCGGCGCTCGATTGGCTGGCTCGCTATGAGCGCGGGGCGCGGGGGGCGCTGCTCGCGCGGGCGCGGCGCGTGAGCGAGGACGGCCGGCGGGCCCTGTTCGTCTCGACGCGGGGAAACCGCATGTCGGCGGCGGCGCTCCGCGACGTCTTCGAGCGCCGGGCCGCCCAGGCGGGCCTCGATGCCGGCCTCACGCCGCACGCCATGCGCCACACGTTCGCGACGGAGCTCCTGGGCGGGGGAGCGGACCTCCGCAGCGTCCAGGAGCTCCTTGGCCACGAGAGCCTCTCGACGACCCAGGTCTACACCCATCTCTCGGTCGAGCGGCTCAAGGACGCCGCCCGCGCGGCCCATCCCCGCTCGTCTTGTGACGAGGATATGGGCTGTGATTGACCCTCGACATGCACAGGCTTCTTGCTATACTTAATCGCTGTTGTGCGTCCGCACGACATGTCGGCGACCCGCCGACACCATCACACACGCGCGACGACCCGCCTGCCGTGGTGCCCGAAGGCTTACATAGCCAGGCCTCGGGTGGCAGTTCACGGGGATGACATCGCGCGGAGGACCAACCACAGGAGGTTACCATGGCTAAGATCACTATCCAGACCCTTCTCGACGCCGGCTGCCACTACGGTCACCAGACCCGTCGCTGGAACCCCAAGATGAAGTCCTACATCTTCGGCGAGCGCAACGGTATCTACATCCTCGACCTCAAGCAGACGATGTACGGCGCCGACCAGGCCTACACCTTCCTCAAGGACACCGCTTCCAAGGGCGGCAAGATCCTCTTCGTCGGCACCAAGAAGCAGGCCCAGGAGCCCATCTCCCAGCAGGCTGAGCGCTGCGGCATGCCCTGGATCAACCAGCGCTGGCTCGGCGGCATGCTCACCAACTTCGTGACCATGCGCTCCCGCATCAACCGCATGGAGGAGCTCGAGGCCATGGTCGAGGACGGCCGCATGGCCACCCTGCCCAAGAAGGAGCAGGCTGTCCTGGGCAAGGAGCTCGAGAAGCTGCAGAAGAACCTCGGCGGCGTCCGCGACATGACCTCGCTGCCCCAGGCCATCTTCGTGGTCGACTCCAAGCGCGAGGAGATCGCCATCCGCGAGGCCAACCGCCTGCACATCCCGGTCGTCTCCCTGCTCGACACCAACTCCGACCCCGACGTGGTCGACTACGGCATCCCCGCCAACGACGACGCCATCCGCTCCGTCTCCCTCATGTGCGAGCTCATGGCCGACGCCGTCCTCGCCGGCACCGGCAAGGAGCAGATCACCGCTGAGGAGATGGCCGCTCCCGCCGAGGCCGCCGCTGAGGCTCCCGCCGCCGAGTAACGCCGCCATCAACGGCTCGTCTTACCCGATTCACAGTTCAGAGGAGAACAACATGGCTCAGATTACCGCCGCCCTGGTCAAGCAGCTCCGCGAGATGACCGACTCCCCGATGATGGAGTGCAAGAAGGCCCTCGTCGAGGC
>CAVJHQ010000096.1:0-9765 GCA_963649365.1 Alloprevotella sp. | reverse complement strand
TCGTCCATGGCGTCGCGACCGCCGGCTTCCTTGCCGTCATCTGGCGCCCCTGGGGTCGCTCCATCCGTCGCGTCGTCGCCAAATACGACCTCTCCACGCGCGGGTAGCCGTATCCGGCACCGTCTTGGCCTCCCACCCCACCAGTTGTGAAGTCTTCTCAACGCTATGTAGTCTTCACAGCTCGAAAAATGAGGCATTTTCGCGGTTGTGAGGACTAATTCAACTTGAGAAGTCTTCACAACGCGAGAAGTGACGGCGGGGAGGGGAGCCTGGCGTCTGCTCTTAGCGGCGGCCCTCCCACTGCGGCAGGGGGAAAAGCAGGTCCTCGAAGCGCGTCCACTCGGCAAGAAGGTCCACCTCGTCCGGCCGCGCAAGCCATCGGCCTTCGAGCCCGTACATCGCCGCGAGCACGCACGAGTACGCGTCCGCGGCGTTCACGCCTTCGGGCACGTCCCACCTGAGTTCCTCGTCCCTGCCGAGCACGTGACGCGTTCGATCGGCGAAGAACTCGTGCACCGGACTGTCGGGCAAGTACGAGTCGGTGTTCAACGTGTGGAAGAGAAGCACGAGCTCGCGGCGAGCGCTGTTCTCCTCCACGACGATGCGGCAGTACTCGGGCAAACTCGGTCGCTCGCCCTCGCGCTCGCCGCCCGGAAGAAACGACGCGACGTAGCCGGTTTGCCGCTCGGCCTTGTCGTAGACGCGCTTGACGACCTCGAGGAGCAGGCCGTTCTTGCTGCCGACGTAGTGGAGAACGCCCACGTGGCTGATGCCAACCTCGGCCGCGACGGCTGGCAGCGAGAAACCCGTGAGCCCGGACTCGTTGATGACCTTCACGGCCGCGCAGACGATCTGGTCGAGACGTTCCTGCGCCGCGGCCGTGCGGGCGACGGGCACCGTGCGCGCGGCGTTCTTCACCGGGGCCTTCGTCGTCGTTTTCTTCGTCTGGGTCTTGCTGCTCGGCATCGCGTCTTCCTGTTCGTGCTCTCAAACCTCTTTCAGTTGCATAACTGTAAGGCCTCATGCGCGAATCCGTGTTCGAAAATTCCCTACGGCAACAACGCGAATCGTTAACTTACACAGCCAAATACACGTCCAAACTACCGTTAAAGCGCTTCAATCTACCGTTCGCCGGGTTGATGCTTACAAGTCTGTAAGCGCAACCTATTATCCGTCTTGTCGATTGGACTTACAGCGCTGTAACCATCAAAACAACTGGTACAACACCCGAAAGGATACGTACAATGAGCCAAGAGACCACTCTCGACCCCGCGGTTATCGCTCCGGACACCGGCGAACCTATGCCCAAGCTCTCCATGTGGCGCTTCATGGTCGGCTTCATCATCTTCGGTATCATGTGGATGGGCGCTGGCTCCATGGCGTCCAATGTCCTTCTCCCCGAGCGCTTCAACACGCTGAACATCGGCATGACCGGCGAGCAGATCCTCGCCGCGATGAACTCCTTCGGTATGGTCTTCGCACTCGTGTCCAACCTGGTCTTCGGCGCGCTCTCCGACCACTGCCGTAGCCGCTTCGGCAAGCGCACCCCGTTCATTGTCGCGGGCGGCGTCATCTGCGCGGTGTCCTACTACAGCACGTCGGTCGCCACCTCGCTGCCCATGATCGTCGGCTCCTGGTGCGTGCTGCAGGTGGGCCTGAACTGTATGCTCGGCCCCTCGATCGCCGTCCTCTCCGACCGCATCCCGCTGAACAAGCGCGGCACGCTCTCGGCTTTTTACGGCGCCGGCGCCACCATCGGCCAGTCCGTAGGCTCCATCCTCGGCTCTATCTTCCTCACGAACCCCGTCCCCGGCTTCCTCTTCGGCACCGTCGCCTGGGTCTGCTCCGGCATCCTCACGGTGATCATCTGGCCGACCGAGAAGTCCGCCTCCCTTGCCGAGGGCGAGCATGCCGAGAAGTTCGAGCTCTCCTCTATCCTGCGCATGTTCATCCCGCCGACCAAGAACTGCCGCGACTTCTACCTGGCCCTCTTCGGTCGCCTGCTCTTCATCTTCGGCTACTTTTGCATCAACGGCTACCAGCTCTACATCCTCGAGAAGTACATCGGCCTCTCCGTCACCGACGCCGGCGCCGTGCTCGCAACCATGTCCGTCGTGACGATGGTCGTCTCGTTCGTGGCCTCCCTCACCTCCGGCACCATCTCCGACAAGATCGGCCGCCGCAAGCCCATCATCGTGGTCGCCTGCGTCATGATCTGCATCGGCATCGCGGCCCCGTGGCTGCTCAAGAGCTCCTTCTCCATGTACGTCTTCGCCCTGTTCGCGGGCCTCGGCTACGGCGTGTACTCCTCCGTCGACCAGGCGCTCAACGTCGACGTCCTGCCCGACCAGGAGAACGCCGGCAAGGACCTCGGCATCCTCAACATCGCCAACACCATCGGCCAGATCCTCGGCCCCGTGCTCACCTCCGTCATCGTCGTGAACACCGGCTCCTACTTCCTTGCGTTCCCCGTCGCCGCGGTGCTCATCCTCGTGGGTGTGGTCTTCATCCTGCTCATCAAGAACGTGGACTAGCGCGGAACTTCCCTTGGGCGGGCGGCGACGATTCCCGGTTGCCGCCTGTACGCCCTCTTTCCCTAGGCGGGCGGCGACATCCCCCCCTGCGCCGCCCGTCACTCCTAGTCGCGGCAGCTGTCTTTGAGCGGCTGTGCGCCAAGCCATCTACTAGCGCTTTATTGCCTTAGAAAGAAGAACCTCATGGCTGAGTTCAACGTACAGATCAACCAAGACGTCGTGTTCAACCACGACGAGGCCCTTCTCGCCAAGGCCGAGGCGAACACCCCGGCCATCCACAAGACGCCCGTCGTACCCGTCGCCATCGTCGAGCTTGCGCCCGATGCGACCAAGCAGGACGGCTGGGGCGTCGTTCCGGCCGCCACTCCCATCGCCGAGCTGGACACCATCGGACTCACGCGCGGCAAGAGTCTCATTCTCGACTTCGGCGACCACCAGGTCGGCAGCTTCTCGGTGGATATCGAGTCCGTGGGCTCGCCGATGGACGCTCCTCTCTACCTCAAGCTGAGCTTCGCCGAGATCCCCGCCGAGCTCGCGGCCGACCCCGCCGACTACGACGGCTGGCTCAGCAAGTCGTGGATCCAGGACGAGTACGTCCACCTCGACGTCCTGCCCGCCCACCTCGAACTTCCGCGCCGCTACAGCTTCCGCTACGTGCGCATCGAGGCCGTCGACACCTCCCTTAAGTGGGCTGCGCACTTCTCGAACCCGCTCGTGATGGCCGAGAGCGCCGTCGACATGGGCGAGCTCGCCGTGCCCGAGCTGGCCGACCCCGAGCTCGAGGCCATCTACCGCGTCTCTGCAAAGACCCTCGCCGACTGCATGCAGGAGGTGTTCGAGGACGGCCCCAAGCGCGACCGGCGCCTCTGGCTCGGCGACCTGCGCCTGCAGGCCCTCGCCAACTACGCCACCTTCGACAACGTCGAGCTGGTCAAGCGCTGCCTCTACCTCTTCGCCGGCATGACTGCCGAGGACGGGCGCATCAGCGCGAACGTCTTCACCAAGCCTACGCCCGTGCCCGACGACACGTTCCTCTTCGAGTACAGCCTCTTCTTTATCAGCGTGCTTTCCGACCTGCACGCGGCGCACCCCGACCTCGGCCTCGTGCGCGAGCTCTACCCGGTCTGCAAGAAGCAGATGGACTACACGCTGGGCATGGTGGACGGCGACGGTCGCCTGGCCACCAGCGAGGCGTACCCCGTCTTCGTCGACTGGTCCCACGAGTTCAACAAGGACACCTGCGGCCAGGCCGAGACGATTTACGTCCTGCGCCAGTTCGTCGAGCTCGCCCGCCTCGTGGGCGATGCGGACGCCGATGCCTATGCCGCCCGCCTCGACCAGATGGTCGCCTATGCCCGTGAGCAGCTCTTCGTTGCCGAGCGAGGCCTTTTTGTGACGACGGGGGAGGAGTACAACATCGCGAGCCAGGTCTGGATGGTGCTCGCTCACGTGGTCGAAGGCGACGAGGCTCGCGCCCTCATGGAGCGCACGGTGGCCGAGCTCTTCCCGGTACGCGGCATCGCGACGCCTTATATGTACCACCACGTGGTCGAGGCGCTCTTCGAGGCGGGCCTCGCCGACGAGGCTACGAGTCTCATGAAGAGCTACTGGGGCAAGATGATCGCCCTGGGCGCCGACACCTTCTGGGAGGCCTTCGACCCCGACAAGCCCGACTTCAGCCCCTACGGCTCGCCGATCGTGAACAGCTATTGCCACGCCTGGAGCTGCACGCCGGTGTACCTTATCCACAAGTACCTGCTCTAACGAATGGCCTGGGCTGCCTCGACGATTTCCGGGGCGGCCCTTTCCGCGCGCTGCCATAAACCGTTCCAACTAAGGAGAAACGCATGAAGAACTACTTCGGCATCGACATCGGCGGCACGGCCGTCAAGTGGGCCATCCTCAACGAGGAGTTCCACGTCGTCACGCGCGGCAGCCTCCCGACGGCGTTCGAGACGGCCGACGAGCTGGTCGCGGTTCTCGCCGACCTTGTGCGCCCGCACCTGAGCGAGGTCGAGGCGGTGGGCGTCTCGGTCCCGGGCGGCATCTACGAGGGCGACCCCGACGGCACGGTCCACCGCGGCGGCGCGCTTATGTACATGGACGGCTGCCCGCTGGGCCGTCGACTGCGCGAGGAGCTCGGCCTGCCCGTTGCCGTGAACAACGACGGCAAGTGCTGCGCGCTCGGCGAGTACGCTGCCGGCGCCCTGCGCGGCGTGAAGACGGGCGTCGTGCTCGCCATCGGCACGGGCATCGGCGGCGGCATCGTCATCGACGGGCACGTCCTGCGCGGCGCCCACTGCTTCGCCGGCGAGTTCAGCTTCCTGCGCAACGACGTTCGTCCTGCCTCCGACCTGGGGCTTGACCTGTTCTCGACCGGCTGCGGCTGGAGGGGCTTGCGCGACATGGTGGCTAACGAGAAGGGCATCAAGTCCGACGAGTCGCTCGACGGCCACCGGATTTTCGAGTGGGTCGAGGCCGGCGACCCGGCCGCCCTGCGCGCACTCTCGCGCTACGCCCGCGCCTTCGACGCCACGCTCGTCAACCTGCAGTGCGTGATCGATCCCGAGGTGTTCGTGATCTCGGGCGGCATCTCCGCGCGGCCTGAGCTTCTCGCCGCGATGCGTGCCGAGATGCCCGCCGTGGTCGAGGCCTACAAGGCTTTCGGCGGAATCCCGGAGCCGCAGGTCAAGGCCGCCGAGCTCGGCAACGACGCGAACCTCGCCGGCGCCGTCCAGGAGGCCATGCGCCTGCGCTAGCGACAAGGCCCCGTCGCCTCGCCCATCCGTGCCCCCGCCCGTCTCTTCTCCGCCCCGCATCTCCGCCGTCGCCGCAACCCTTCCCTCGGTTGTGAAGTCTTCTCAACGCGTTCTAGTCTTCACAACTCGTAAAAACGCCTCGTTATCGCGGCTGTGAACGGTGCTTTGAGTTGAGAAGTCTTCACAACACGGAGGGGCGCCGGGGGCGCGTGGGGCCGCCCGGGCGCCGGGAGAGGGGCCGCCCGGGGGGCGGGGGCCGCCGAGCCGCCGGGCCGCCGGGGGCGTGGGGACGCTGGAGGGCCGCCTCGCGCTAGTCGTCGGCGGGCGGGGCCGCGACGCTCGCGCGCTGCACGATCTCGGGCAGGACGGCGATGCGGACGATCTCGTCCTCCGTCTCGCCGTGGATGTGGTCGACGAGCCGTCGCACCGCGAGCGCGCCCATCCGCGCCTTCGGCACGCGCATCGTGGTCAGCGGCGGGTTGCACGTGGCCGCCGACACCTCGTCGTCGAAGCCCAGGATGGAGATGTCCTGCGGCACCCGGTACCCGTGGTCCTGCAGCGCGCGCATGCAGCTGATGGCGATGACGTCGTTGTCCGCGTAGAACGCCGTGGGCAGGTACGGGTCGTGGTCCAGGTACTCGCTCATGTCGGTGTAGGCGCTCTCGAGCGTCGAGCCCACGCCGACGATGGAGTGGACCGAGTTGACCTCCGTGTCGAGCCCGCGCGCTGCCGAGAGGTAGCCCTCGCGCCGCTCGAGGAAGTTGCGGATCTCGGTGGAGCTGTGCAGGTAGCCGATCTCGCGGTGCCCTACGTTGGCGAGGTAGCGCACGGCCGACCAGGCGCCGCGCGTGTTGTCGATGACCACGCTGTCCAGGTGCTTGGTGGGAAACCAGTTGTCCAGAAGGACGATGGGCACGCCGAGCCGCTCGAACTGCGTCACGTCGCCCGCCCGCATCTCGGTGGCCAGCAGGATGATGCCCGCGCACTTCACGCTCCTTATGGCCGCGAGCTGCTCTTCTTTGTCCTGCTGCGCGTAGAAATAAGAGATCGAGAGCCGGTGGTAGCCGAGCGAGTACGTCGCGTCGCTCACGCCCTTGATCAGGCTCTCGAAGAACGAGGTGTCCGCGAGCACGCGTCCGTGCTGCTTGTAGATGACGAGCAGCAGCGTGCTCGTTTTGCGCGGCGCGTCGGGCAGCGAGTACTCGAACCCGAGGTCGCGCGCGCACGCGAAGACGCGCTCGCGGGTGTCGGCCCCCACGCCGGGCTTGTTGCGGAACACGAGCGAGACGGTCGCCGGACTCACCCCGGCCGCCTTGGCCACGTCGCGCGCGGTGACTTTTGCCATTGAGGCCCCTCTCTTTCCAGGCTGATTTTCGCCAAGTTTAGTACTAAAGATTTAGTAATCCACCCTGAACTCCGTGAACGGCATGTTGCGGCTCTATGATGCGTCACAGCAGGTAGAACGTTATTTGCCAGAGGGTGTCACCCAAGAATCGCCCGAATTTAAGCGTTTAGTAGCCGATTCGGCGGGCGGCAACAAAACACAGAGAGAGGGGTTCTAATGGACAAGATCAAGCTGGGCTTCGTGCCCACGCGCCGAAGCATCTTCAGCGCGCCGGACGCCGTCAAGTACCGCGGCCTCACCGCCGAGCGCCTACGCGAGCTGGGCGTCGACTTCGTGGACATCGACGACATCAACGAGGAGGGCCTGCTCTTCGACGACTCCCACATCGAGCCCATCGTGCGCAAGTTCCGCGAGGCCGGCGTCGACGGCATCATGCTCTGCCACGCGAACTTCGGCACCGAGTACCTCTGCGCCCGCCTGGCCAAGGAGCTCGGTCTTCCTGTGCTGCTCTGGGGCCCGCGCGACGAGCGCCCCGAGCCCGACGGTACCCGCCTGCGCGACTCGCAGTGCGGCCTCTTTGCCACCGGCAAGGTCCTGCGCCGCTTCCAGGTGCCCTTCACCTACATGACCAACTGCCGCCTGACCGACCCCGAGTTCGAGCGCGGCGTCTGGGACTTCCTGGCCGTGTGCAATGTGGTCAAGACCTTCCGCCACACCCGCATCCTGCAGATGGCCACGCGCCCGTTCGACTTCTGGTCCACCATGTGCAACGAGGGCGAGCTTCTCGAGAAGTTCAACATCCAGCTCTCGCCCATTCCCATGACCGAGCTCGTTCAGGCCGTCCGCGCCGCCCAGGCCGACAAGCCCGCCATGGACGCCATGCTCGCCCACATCCGCGAGAGCTTCGAGATCTGCATCCCCGAGGACAAGGTCCCTGAGGTCGCGGGCCTGGCCATCGCCATGAAGAACCTCGTGGACAAGTATGGCTGCAACGCCGGCGCCATCCAGTGCTGGAACGCGCTGCAAGACGAGCTCGGCATCATGCCCTGCGCCGCCAACGCCATCCTCAACGAGATGGGCATCCCCATCGTCTGCGAGACCGACATCCACGGCGCCATCACCGCCCTCATGGTCGAGGCGGCCGACCTCGGACGTCACCGCGGCATGTTCGCCGACTGGACCGTGCGCCACCCGGACAACGAGAACGGCGAGCTGCTCCAGCACTGCGGCCCCTGGCCCTGCTCGGTGGCCTGCTGCAAGCCCAAGCTCACCTACCCGCTCGCCTTCGAGCACCCCGGCGCCCTCACCGCCGAGGCCAAGCACGGCGACCTCACCCTGGCCCGCTTCGACGGCGACAACGGCGAGTACTCGCTGCTGCTCGGCAACGCTCGCGGCATCGACGGCCCGGCCGGCATGGGCACCTACCTGTGGGTCGAGGTCGACAACCTCAAGCGCCTCGAGGCCAAGATCGTCGAGGGCCCCTACATCCACCACTGCGTCGCCATCCACGCCGACGTCGTGCCGGTCCTCTACGAGGCCTGCAAGTACATCGGCATCAAGCCCGACCTTTACGACCCCATCGAGGAGGACGTGAAGGCCTACCTGAGAGGAGAGAACTAATGGCAAGCATCGCTGAGCTCGAGCACCTTCGCTGGCGCCTTCGCCGCGACTGCGTCGACATCATCATGGCGGGCGGCGGCGGCCACATCGGCGGCGACATGTCCGTCATCGACGCCCTGATGGTTCTCTACAAGAACCACCTCAACATCACCCCGTCCAGCGTCGACGACCCGAACCGCGACCGCTTCGTCCTCTCCAAGGGCCACGCCATGGAGGCCTACTACGCGGTCCTCTGCGAGGAGGGCTATCTCGACCTCGACGACGTCAAGGCGCGCTTCTCCAAGTTCGGCAGCCCCTACATCGGCCACCCGAACAACAAGCTCCCCGGCATCGAGATGAACTCCGGCTCGCTCGGCCACGGCCTGCCCGTCGCCGTGGGCATGGCGCTCGCCGCCAAGATGGACGGCCGCGACTACCGCAGCTACGTCTTCATGGGCGACGGCGAGCTCGCCGAGGGCTCCGTCTGGGAGGGCGCCATGTCCGGCGGCAACTACGCGCTGGACAACCTCTGCGCCCTCGTCGACCGTAACCGCCTGCAGATCTCCGGCACCACCGAGGAGGTCATGAAGCAGGACTCCCAGGAGGAGCGCTGGGCCGCTTTCGGCTGGAACGTGCTCTCTGTCCCGGGCAACGACCTCGCGGCGCTCGACTCCGCCTTCACCCTGGCCGCCGAGACCAAGGGCAAGCCCACGGTGATCATCGCCAACACGACCAAGGGCTACGGCTCCTCCCTCATGGAGAACAAGGCCTCCTGGCACCACCACCTGCCCAACGACGACGAGTACCAGCAGATAGTCGCCGACTTCACCGCCCGAGAGGGGGCCCTCAATGCCTAACAAGATCGCCAACCGCAAGGCCATCTGCGACGTGCTCCTCGAGCACGCGGCCACCGACAAGGACATCGTCGTGCTGTGCTCCGACTCGCGCGGCTCGGCGTCGCTCGCGCCCTTCTTCGAGCAGTTCCCCGAGCAGTCCGTCGAGGTCGGCATCGCCGAGCAGGACCTCGTTTCCATCGCGGCCGGCCTTGCGTCCTGCGGCAAGAAGGCCTTCGCCGCGAGCCCGGCGTCCTTCGTCTCCACCCGCTCCTACGAGCAGGCCAAGGTCGACTGCGCCTACTCCAACACCAACGTCACCCTCATCGGCATCTCGGGCGGCGTTTCCTACGGCGCCCTCGGCATGAGCCACCACTCCGCGCAGGACATCGCCGCCATGGCCGCTATCCCCAACATGCGCGTCTACCTGCCGAGCGACCGCTTCCAGACGGCCAAGCTCATCGAGGCGCTGCTGGAGGACGAGAAGCCCGCCTACGTCCGCGTGGGCCGCAACCCCGTCGAGGACGTCTACGACGAGAACAACTGCCCCTTCGAGATGGACAAGGCCACCGTGCTCTGCAAGGGCACCGACGTCGCCATCGTCGCGTGCGGCGAGATGGTCAAGCCCGCCTATGACGCCGCCGCGCTGCTCGAGCAGCAGGGCATCTCGACCACCGTGCTCGACATGTACTGCG
>CAVJHQ010000095.1:0-9799 GCA_963649365.1 Alloprevotella sp. | reverse complement strand
CCTGTCGGACGTCGAGGAGGCGGCCACGACCCTGATCGAGCCCCGCACACGGCGTAAGCAAGGCTTGAAGAAGGCGAAGGACGCGAAGGGCGCGGCGGCCTCCGGGGACGACGCCTCCGCCGCAGCGGCCGGGTCCGTGCCCTCGTTTCTCGCCGCCGCCGGGCACGCCGAGGCCCCTGCCGGTGAGGTCAAGGAGCAGGCGGCGCCCCCGACCGAGATCAAGCGCCCGGGCGACGGGAACGACTCCTATGAGCTCCCGCCCCTTTCCATCCTGAAGGAGAACGCCGGGTTCTCGGGCAGCTACGCCAACGACTCCGAGCTTGCCGGCACGGCGCAGAAGCTCCAGGGAACCCTCGAGGAGTTCGGCCTCACCTCACGCGTCGAGGGCTGGATCGCCGGCCCCTCGGTCACCACGTTCAAGATCTCCATGGGCGAGGGCGAGCGCGTGAACAAGATCGTGAACCTCGAGGACGACATCGCCCTGTCGCTCGCGGCCAAGTCGGTGCGCATCTTCGCCCCCATCCCGGGGACCTCGCTCGTGGGCATCGAGATACCGAACGAGAAGCCCCAGCCGGTCTTCCTCTCCGACGTGCTCCCGTACGCGAAGGGCGGCCCGCTCGAGTGCGCCTTCGGGCGCGACTCCGAGGGCAAGCCCATCGTGGTCGACCTTGCGGGGCTCCCGCACCTCCTGGTGGCCGGCACGACCGGCTCCGGCAAGTCCGTGCTGCTCAACGCCATCGTCATGAGCATGCTCATGCGCTCGACCCCCGAGCAGGTGCGCCTGATCATGGTCGACCCCAAGCGCGTCGAGTTCACGGGCTACGCCGGCCTGCCGCACCTGTACGTGCCGGTCGTCACGGAGCCGCGCCAGGCCGCGAGCGCCCTGCAGTGGGGCGTGACCGAGATGGAGCGTCGCCTGAAGGTCTTCGAGCACTACAAGGTGCGCGACATCAAGACCTTCAACGGCAACGTCGACGGCGACAAGTACGCGGATATGGAGAACCCGCCCAAGCACATGCCCTACTTCGTCATCGTCATCGACGAGCTCGCCGACCTTATGATGGTCGCCGGCAAGGACGTGGAGAGCTCCATCGTGCGCATCGCGCAGCTCGGCCGCGCCGCCGGCATCCACCTGATCGTCGCGACGCAGCGCCCCTCCGCGGACGTCGTCACCGGCCTTATCCGAGCCAACATCGACAACCGCGTCGCGCTCTCGGTCGACAACTCGCTCAACTCCCGCATCATCCTCGACCAGAAGGGCGCCGAGCAGCTTCTGGGCAAGGGAGACATGCTCGTCAAGCTCCGTGGCAAGAAACCCACCCGAGCACAGGGGTGCTGGGTCTCCGACGGCGAGATCGAGGAGACGGTCAAGTTCATCAAGGGCCAGGTCACGGCCGACTACCACGAGGATATCCTCACCGCCGTGGTGCCCAACGCGCCCGGCGCGCCCGCGGGGCCGGACGCGCCCAAGGACGACGACCCGCTTATCTGGGAGGCCGCCCGCATCGTCGTGGATTCTCAGCTGGGTTCCACCTCGAGTCTTCAGCGCGCGCTTTCCGTTGGGTATGCTAGGGCAGGCAGGATCATGGACATGCTCGAGGCCAAGGGCGTCGTCGGCCCCGCGAACGGCTCCAAGCCGCGCGAGGTTCTTCTCGACAAGGACGGCCTCGAGGACCTTAAAATGGCGGATGCTCAGTACGGGGAGGTTTAGCAGGGGATGGCTCGCCAGCGTTTCAGCGATATGCTCAGCTCGCGCAGGCGACAGCTGGGCCTTTCCCTCGAGCAGGCCTCGCGCATCCTCAAGCTGCGCGAGGACGTTCTCGTGGCCTTCGAGGAGGGCGACTTCGAGCGCATGCCGCAGAGCGGCTATGCCCAGGGCATGCTCTCCTCGTACGCCCGCTATCTCGGCCTCGACCCCCGACAGATCACCGACCTGTTCCAGGACGAGCTCTCCGCCTATGTCGACGAGCACTCCGGCGGCGGTTCCCGCCGCGGCAGGGGAGGGGTCGGCGACCTTTCCTCGCGCCCGAAAGCCTACGTCGAGTACCACGGGCTTCTTCCCACGTCTGGCGGCCCTGCGGGCGACATGGGCGCCTTCGCCACGACGACGCCGGTCCGCTCGAGGCGCTCTCTGCCTCTCGCGGGGTCGGGGCCGTCGGCTGCCGAGGCGTATGCCTCGCAGGGGTACGGCCCTGAGGCGCAGGGCAGGCAGCGCAGGCCCTACAACACACAGAGGCGCCGGCCCGAGGCCGAGGAGCGGCCCGTCAACTCGCGCGCCGAGCGGCAGAGGCGGCGCGGGTCCCAGCAACGTCTGCGCGGCGAGGCAATGGGCGCCGGCGGCCAGGACTACGGCTACCGGGGCGACGCTCGCGACGGGTATTATCGCCGCGACGACGTGAGCACCCGCAGCATTCGCCCCCGCGAGTACACCGACGACATGCGCTACGACGAGCAGGCAAGCCCCTATGAGCGCGCCTCCACCATCAGCGGCCGCAGGTCGTCGAGGAACATCGCGAATATGGAGCGCCCGAACGTCCGTCGCCGGAGCGGGTCGGATTATGCTCCGGGCCCCGCTCGCAGAGGGGGGCAGCAAAGGGGCGGCTCGGGACGCTCCAGGCGCCAGCCGAGCGGCGCTGCCGGCTTCTTCGCCGACCAGCAGCGCTCAATCTTCGCGATCATCCTCATCCTTGCCGTGGTGCTCACCGCGATCATCGTCTTCTCGGTGAGCTCGTGCGTCAATTCCAAGGGCGCCTCTTCCGACCAGGGGAAGGCCGTCACCGTCAACTCCGTGGACCAAAGCTCGCAGGGAAGCTCGTCGAGCAGCGCGGGCGGGTCGCAGTCGAGCTCCTCGCAGACCACCGGCCAGACGACGTCCGCGCAGAGCGGCTCTGCGGCGAGCTCGTCGAGCGACTCGGGCTCGACGTCGACCTACACCCCCACGGTCGTTAAGGTGACCGTCGCTTCCGGCGCCTATACCTGGCTCGAGATCACCAACGACGGCGTGAGCGCCGTCGCAGAGTCCGTGACGGGGCCCTGGGAGCAGGAATTCACCGTCACGGACAGCCTGACGGTCCAGGCCGGCGACCCGTCGAGCGTGACCGTCACCAACAACGGCAAGAGCGTCGCCTTCACGTCGAAGGCCTCGGGGCTGGGGTCGCTCTCGGTCAAGGGCACGAAGCCGCCCGAGACGACCTCTGCCGACTCCTCGGGCGACGCGGTCTCGGCCGACGCGCAGTCGACCGATGCGGCGAACCAGAGCGCCGCCGAGGAATAACACCGGTTTTATGGCCTTCGGCGCACGAGGGGCGCCGAGGATAAGGAGAGGACTATGGCCAAGGAATGCAGCTTCGACATCGTCTCGACGGTGGATATGCAGGAGGTCGACAACGCCTACCAGCAGGCCGCCCGCGAGCTCGGGCAGCGCTACGACCTTAAAGGCACGGGCGCCTCGCTTGAGCTCTCTAAGAAGGACGGCTCCTTCAAGCTTGAGGCCCCTTCCGAGTTCGTCGCCGGGCAGGTCCGCGACGTCCTCGGCGGCAAGCTCACCAAGCGCGGCATCGACCTCTCCGCCGTCAAATGGGACAAGCCCGAGGCGGCGAGCGGCATGAGCGTGCGCCAGGCGGGGCACATCGTCCAGGGCATCGACCAGGACACGGCCAAGAAGATCGCCAAGGACATCCGAGACCTCAAGCTCAAGTGCAAGCCGACCGTCGAGGGCGACAAGCTCCGCGTGAGCTCCGCCTCCCGCGATGTCCTCCAGCAGGTCATCGCCCAGCTCAAGCAGAACGACTACGGTCAGCCGCTGCAGTTCAACAACTACCGGTAGGGATTTATCGATGCTTTCGACCAACACGGCTCCCAGCGTCCTTTACGTGACGCTGGGCTGCGCAAAGAACGAAGTCGACACCGACCGCATGAGGGCGCTTCTCCAGGGCTCCGGCTTCGGGGAGACGGCCGACCCGGCGGACGCCGACGTCGTCATCGTCAACACCTGCTCGTTTCTCGCCTCCGCGACCGAGGAGTCCGTCGAGGCCACGCTCGAGCTCGCGGAGGACCGTGTCGAGGGGGTGCGTTCCTGCCCGATCGTCATGTGCGGATGCGTCCCGTCTCGCTACGGCGACGAGCTCCCCGAGCAGCTCCCCGAGGTCGCGGCGTTCGTCAAGGCGGAGGACGAGGACGGCATCGTCGGCGTCGTCTGCGGCGTCCTGGGCATCGAGGCGGCTCCCTGCGAGCCCGCGGCCGCGCTCCGGACGGTAGAGGGCGCCTCGGCGTTCGTCAAGATTTCCGAGGGCTGCGACCGTTTCTGCACGTTCTGCGCGATCCCCTATATCCGCGGCCGCTACCACAGCCGCCCGGCCGACGAGATCTGCGTCGAGGTCGAGGCGCTCCTTAAGGGCGGCGTGCGCGAGATCGTGCTCATCGGTCAGGACACGGGGATCTGGGGCTCTGATTTCGACGGCGACGAGACCCTGGCCAAGCTCCTGGTGCGCGTGGCCGGCGTCGTGCGCCCTTATGACGGCTGGGTGCGCGTCCTCTATCTCCAGCCCGAAGGGATGACCGACGAGCTCATCGCGGCCATCCGCGACACCCCCGAGGTGCTTCCCTACATCGACATCCCTATCCAGCACTGCTCCGAGCGGATCCTCAAGGACATGAACCGCTCCGGGAACCCCCAGCAGCTGCACGAGCTGTTCGCGCGCCTGCGCTCCGAGATTCCCGGCATGGTCCTGAGGACGACCGGCATGGCGGGTTTCCCGGGCGAGACGGACGAGGAGGCGGACGAGCTCTACGACTTCATCGAGGCCGAGGAGTTCGACTACACCTCCGTTTTCGCGTATTCGCAGGAGGAGGGGACCGCGGCCGCCAAGATGACGGGGCAGGTCGACGATGAGGTCAAGCTCGAGCGCACGCAGCGCCTTATCGACCTTGTCGAGGAGCTCGGCTTCTCCGCCACGGCCAAGCACGTCGGCGAGCGCGTCAAGGTGATCATCGACGGCATCGAGGAGACCGAGTCGGGCGCCGAGCTCATCGGGCATGCCTGGTTCCAGGCTCCCGACTGCGACGGCGCCGTTCATATCGCCAGCGGCGAGGCCGCCGTCGGCGACGTCGTGACCGTGGACCTGGTCGACTCATTCTGCTACGAGATGGTCGGCGAGCTCGTCGACGACGCGGAGGTGGCGTAACGATGGTCGCTTCCGCCCAGCGTGCCTCGGGAATTTGGACCCCCGCTAACATCGTCACGACGGTGCGCGTGGTCTTCGTGCCCGTGTGGCTGCTCGTCGCAGAGCTGTTCTGCCCTGCGTTGCCCGGCTCCTCGTGGGACTCGCCTGCGCTCGTGAGCTTCGCGCTCTTTGTCCTTCTTGCCCTCACGGACAAGCTCGACGGATATCTTGCGCGCAGCAGGGGAGAGGTGACGACCTTCGGCAAGTTCCTCGACCCCATCGCCGACAAGCTCGTCGTCATAGTCGCCCTGTGTTATCTCCTTGAGCACGGCTACGTCTCGTCGTGGGTGCTCCTGGTCGTGGTTGCCCGCGAGTTCCTGGTGAGCGGCCTGAGGATGGTCGTGGCCTCCAAGGGCGTCGTTGTCGCCGCGAGCAACCTCGGCAAGTGGAAGACGGCCACGACCATGGTCGCGATCTGCGGGCTTCTTCTGTGCATGGGGATTCCGTGCGACGGCGCGCTCGGGATCCTTCTCGTCGTCTCGCGCGTTTTCCTTCTCGTCGCCGTCCTCCTCACCGCCTGGTCGGGCGTCGATTACTTCCTCAAGGGCTGGAAGTATCTCGCGGAGGCCGAGTAGCATGACCTCCGTCGAGGCGATACTCGAGGACGACGGCCGCCTCTACGCCCTCGCCGCCTCGGTCATAGAGGCGGCCGCCGAGCGGGGCGTCACCGTCGGCTGCGCGGAATCGTGCACGGGGGGCCTCGTCTGCGGCTGCCTGACCGCAGTGCCGGGCTCGTCCTCCGCCGTGAGGGGGTCCGTCGTGAGCTACGCGATCCCCGTTAAGCACGAGGTGCTCGGCGTCAGCAACGAGGACGTGCTCGAGGCGGAGGGCATTGGCGCGGTTTCGGGTGAGTGCGCGTCGCAGATGGCCGATGGCGCGCGCCGGGTGCTCGGCTGCGACGTCGCGGTGTCCGTGACGGGCATCGCCGGACCTCAGGGGGAGGAGCCCGGCAAGCCTGTCGGGACGGTCTGGTTCGGGCTCGCCACGCCGAGCGGGACCGTTTGCCGGTCGGAGCTCTTTCCCGGAAACCGGGCGGAGGTTCGACGCGCCGCGTGCGGATGCGCGTTGAGGCTGCTATATGAAGGCATTGTGGAGACTCAGTCCTGAACTCCAGTTTCTTTTAAGTGATTCTTTGCTTGAGCCCCGGGTTTTCAACGCTCGGGGCTTTGTCTTTCCATTTTCCCGTCAGCATGCCGTCGGCGTTCCGTCGGCATCCTGTCGGAGTCGCGCGAACGCTACGAGAATTCGACGTGCTACGGTTCTCCTGCGGTTGACCAAGAACGGCTGTTCGATTATTATCGAAGCAATTCGAGCAAAGGGGAGCGTACATGGCTAAGGCAAAGGGTCCGTTGACCAAAGAGATCCGCCCGCGTACCGAGGGCGAGGAGCGGGAGAAGGTCCTCGAGGAGACCACCAAGGAGATCGAGAAGAAGTTCGGCAAGGGCTCCATCATGAAGTTCGGCGACGACGGCCCCGACTTCGAGGTCGAGTCGATCCCGACCGGGTCGATTGCCCTCGACCATGCGCTCGGCATCGGCGGCGTCCCGCGCGGAAGGATCGTCGAGATCTACGGCCCCGAGTCCTCGGGCAAGACGACCCTCTCTCTCCAGATCCTCGCGGAGGCGCAGGCTCTGGGCGGAGTCGTCGCCTTCATCGACGCCGAGCATGCTCTGGACCCCGGCTATGCCGCCCGTATCGGCGTCGACATCGACGAGGTCCTCATCTCCCAGCCCGATACCGGCGAGCAGGCCCTCGAGATCTGCGACATGCTCGTGCGCTCGGGCGCCATCGACGTCGTCGTCATCGACTCGGTTGCGGCCCTCACGCCCCGAGCCGAGATCGAGGGCGAGATCGGCGACTCCACGGTAGGACTTCAGGCGAGGCTCATGAGCCAGGCCCTGCGCAAGCTCGCCGGCTCTCTTTCCAAGTCAAACACCACCTGCATCTTCATCAACCAGCTCCGCGAGAAGATCGGCGTCATGTTCGGCAATCCCGAGACGACCCCTGGCGGCCGCGCCCTCAAGTTCTTCTCGACCGTGCGCATGGACATCCGCCGCACGGACACCATCAAGGACGATAAGGGAAACATCATCGGCAACCGTGTCCGCGTCAAGGTCGTCAAGAACAAGGTGGCCCCGCCCTTCAAGCAGTGCGAGTTCGACATCATGTACGGCGAGGGCATCTCCAAGGAGGGCTCCATCCTCGACATGGGCGTCGAGTTCGACGTTATCGAGAAGTCCGGGTCCTGGTACTCCTATGAAGAGGAGCGCCTGGGCCAGGGGCGCGAGACGGTCAAGGCTTTCCTTGCCGAGAACCCCGACCTGCGCGAGGAGATCGAGCACAAGATCCGCGTCGCGTGCGGCCTCGAGCTCGGGGACGAGCGCGTCGGCGAGCCGGTTGCTGCGATCGCGCCCGATTTCGGTCCTGACGACGCGGCCGAGTAGGCGCTCCTTATGATGGATGGCGACCCTAGCGGCTTCTCCTGGTCAGTCGAGCTCCCCGAGCGCGGCTGCCCCTCTTTCGGCGGGCCGTTCGCGAGGGCGAGGCTCACGCTTTGCTCGGCCGATGGGGACGAGACGTGGTCGGTGCCCGTCGCGGTGGGCAGAAGGCTCAAGGACGCCTCGGCTGACGGGCCTTCTTTTGCTGCTTCTCGGGCCGAGCTGGCTTATCAGGTCAAGTGCCTTTCCGTCGCCTGCGGCTCGTCAAGGGTCGAGCGACTCATAAACAAGCGGGACTATTCTTCCCGGGAGCTCCACGACAAGCTTCGGCGAGACGGCTACTCGCCCGAGGTCTGCGACGAGCTGGTCGGCCGTGCAAAGGAATCTCGCCTTGTCGACGACGGGAGGTACGCCGCCGTCTTTATCCGCTCGAAAATCTATGCCGGCTGGGGGCGCATGAAGATCGAGCGGGAGCTTTCGCGCAAGGGCATCAGCGTCGAGGATGTCCAGGGATGGCCCGAGGAGTTCTTCTCCGAGGACGACGAGCGCGAGCGGGCGAATGAGCTCGCGTCTCGTCGCCGCCTGACCGGCAAGAACGACTTCCAGAAGATCGTGAGGTTTCTCTGCGGCAAAGGTTATTCAATGAATATTGCCATCGACGCTGCGAAGTCCGCGCTTGGAAGGTAGCCACGCTCACCTTACTTCGGTTTGACATTTCACCCTCTGAGGTCATACGATAGACAAGCCGTTAAAGGGCATTCTCTTCGCTGGTTTTCCAGCTGACCATATTCTGTATCTAGCGTTTGCTTTTTTAGGGACATAGCGCAGACGGGGTTCGACGATTGCACCTCTGATGGCGGAGTCTCACCTTCTTCTGGTGGGGTTCCTTATTCGACTACATGATTTTGTCATCTGAGGAGCACTAATGGAAATCGTCTTTGCAGTTGTCGGCCTGCTCGTCGGGGCAGGCCTCGTCTACTTCATCCTATCCGGGCAGTCCAACTCCAAGGTCAAGGCCGCCCAGGCGCAGGTCGAGTCGGCCCAGGCCGAGGCCGAGCGCATTACCTCCGAGGCCGCGCGTCAGGCCGAGAACGCAAAGAAGGAAGCGGTCATCGAGGCAAAGGAGCAGGTGCTCGCCATCAAGCAGGCTTCCGAGGCCGAGGAGAAGAAGCGCAAGGCGGAGCTCCAGACCATGGAGAACCGCATCATGCAGCGCGAGGAGTCCCTCGACCACCGCAACGACGCGCTTGACCGCCGCGACCATCAGCTCTCGAGCCTGCAGGGGCAGCTCGACAAGCGCAAGAGCGACCTCGACGCCCTCGAGGCGAAGAAGGCCTCCGAGCTCGAGCGCATCGCCGGTCTCTCCGCCGACGACGCCCACACGGAGCTCCTCGAGCGCGTTCGCGCCGAGTCCGTCCGCGAGGAGGCGCAGATTCTGCGCGAGAGCGAGCAGAACGTTCGCGCCCAGGCCGATAAGACCGCCCGCGAGATCATCTCCACCGCCATTCAGCGCTGCGCGGCCGACCAGGCCGGCGAGATCACGGTCACCTCGGTCCACATCCCCTCTGACGACCTTAAGGGCCGCATCATCGGTCGCGAGGGCCGCAACATCAGGACCTTCGAGCAGGTCTCCGGCGTGTCCCTCGTCATCGACGACACCCCCGAGACCGTGATTCTTTCCAGCTTCGACCCCGTTCGCCGCGAGACCGCTCGCGTCGCGCTCGAGAACCTTATCGCGGACGGCAGGATTCACCCCGCCCGCATCGAGGAGCTCTATAAGAAGGCCGAGACGCTCGTTTCCGAGCGCGTGAGGGAGGCCGGCGAGCAGGCCGCCTTCGACGCCGGTATCCACGACCTTCACCCCGAGCTCATCAAGACCCTGGGCGCCCTGCGCTATCGCACCTCGTTCGGGCAGAACGTCCTCACGCACTCTATCCAGGTCTCCGCGCTCTGCGGGATCATGGCCTCCGAGCTCGGCCTCGACGAGGCTCCCGCCAAGCGAGCCGGCTTGCTGCACGACCTCGGCAAGGCCATCGACCATGAGGTCGAGGGCCCCCACGCCGTCATCGGCGCCGAGCTCGCGCGTCGTTACGGCGAGCGTCCCGAGATCGTCCACGCCATCGAGGCGCACCACGCCGA
>CAVJHQ010000094.1:0-9845 GCA_963649365.1 Alloprevotella sp. | reverse complement strand
CACGATAACGCGGCCAAGAAGCCCGATCAGCTGCTCGCGCTCCGCTTGGCTGAGGCAGCCGAGCGCCTCTTCGTTCCACTCGTCGAGGATTTGCTGGCCGTACGCGTAGGCGCCCTCCCCCGCATCCGTGAGGAAGAGCAGGTTGCTCCGCCCGTCCGCCGGGTTCGCCCGCTGCTCGAGGTAGCCCGCCTCGATGAGCTTGGCCACCGAGCGCGTCGTGTACCCCACGTCCGTGCAGAGCGCGTCGATCATCTGGCGCTGCGTGCACCCGCGGTGCTTGCCCACGTAAAGCATGAAGTAGAGAAGCGCCGGGGTGAGGCCGACGCCCTTGAGCCTCGTGGTGCAGACGTCCTGAAAGTGATGGCGCAGGCCCGAGACGCCGAGGGCGAAGTTGCCCAGCGACGCGGCTTCCTGCAGAATCGCGGCCGTCGGGGCCTTGGCCTTGGCCATCGCCTCCGCGTGCGTGGCGCTCGCGTCCCCCATGTCTCCCCTTCCGCCGCGCCCAAAAGAGAACCTGCAAAAGGGACAGTCCCTTTTGCAGGTTCTTCCGGGCAACAACTATAACCGCTGTCCGCGGCGCTTCTTGCCAGCGAATCGGTCAGGGCGCGTTATGCCGCCTTGGCGGGCTTGGGGTTCGCCTTCTTGAAGGCGCGCTTCTTCGCGATGGCAAAGACCAGGCAGAACACGAAGCCGGCGCCGGAGAGCACACAGCAGGCGGTGTCGACGACCACGTAGGCGGGAAGCCTGTACGAGATCGTGGTGTCCGCGCCGATGCCGTTCATGGCGAGCGAGTTCAGCGTCGCGTAGGCGACGCGGTGGCAGGCGTCGCGCATGGCCGAGACGATGACGGGGTCGTTCTCGTAGGCCTTGAGCTGGTCCCACTCGATCTCGGTCATGGAGTCGAAGATGTCGGAGCCGGCGAGCACGCCGTCGGTGCCGTGCATGTAGGTAAAGGCCAGCGCGGAGTTGTCGGAGATGACCACGCCGTTGCAGCCCCACTCGCCGCGCAGCACGCCCGAGATCATGCCCTCGTCGGCGCCGTTCCAGTGGCAGCCCACGCGGCTGTAGGAGGTCATCACGCCGTTGCAGGCGCCCTCGGTGAAGGTGTACTCGAAGCAGCGCAGGTAGACCTCGCGGATGGACTGCTCGTTGGCCCAGGTCGAGACGCCGGAGCGGTTGGTCTCCTGGTCGTTGAGGGCGAAGTGCTTGACGAGGACGTGGGCGCCCTTGGACTCGATGCCCTGGCACTCGGCCGAGAGGAGCTTACCGGAGAGGAAGCTGTCCTCGGAGAAGTACTCGAAGTTGCGGCCGCAGTAGGCGTTGCGGTGGATGTTGGCGCCCGGGCCGTAGAGATACGCGACGTTGGCGGCGATGCAGTCGTTGCCGATCACGCGGCCCACGTCGGAGAGCAGGTCGGTGTTGAAGGTCGCGCCCATGACGTCCTCGGAGGGCAGGCCCATGGTCTTGACGTCGGACTTGGCGCCGAAGAGCGTGGTGGTGAGGCCGGTCGGGCCGTTCTCGTCGCGGGTGCCGGGAAGCTGGATGGACTCGATGGGCTGGGTGTAGTGGAAGGCCGAGCCGATGAGGAAGCTCATGTCGGAGGGCGTGAGCTGGTCGAGCAGGGCGTCCCACTTCTCGTCGTCGTAGTCGAGGCCGAGCAGGTCGATGAGCTTCAGGCCGTTCTTCGCGCCGGTGGTGGGCATGGTGGCGTTGGCGTACGTGCCGTCGTAGAGCCCTTCCGCGTAGCGGGAGTCGGCGAGCTGCGCGACCATCTCGTCGGTCACAGAGAGCGTGGGCGCCTCGGTGGGAAGCGTGCCCTCCCAGTCGGAGCGGGAAAGGTAGGTCACCGTCTGGTCGCCCGTGTAGTCGGCACGGCTGAGGTCGGCGTCGTCGAACTGGTTCTCGATGGCCACGCCGTTGGTGGAGGTCGCATAGGTCGTGGCGTCGAGCGCGTCGCAGGTCCAGACGGACACGGCGGAGGCGTCGCCCGCGGCGTCCATGACGCCCGCGGTGGACTCAGGGCTGTAGCCCTTGTGCGCGAGGAAGTTGTTCACCGCGGCGTGGGCGCCGTCGGCGACGGTGAGCAGGTAGTCGCCCGCGTCGAGGATGTAGGTGCCGGCGCCGTCAGCGTCGTAGGAGGCCATATCGCGGCGAGCGACGCGCACGCTCACGGTCTGGGACTCGCCGGGCTCGAGCTGCTTGGTCTTGGAGAAGCCGACGAGCTGTGCGGAGGCCTTCTCGATGCCGTGGGCGCGGTCGTAGTCGGTGTAGGGCGACTGCATGTAGACCTGCACGGACTTGGAGCCCGCGACCTTGCCGGTGTTGGTAACGGTCGCGTTCACGGTGAAGGTGTCCGTGGCCGCGTCGTAGGCGCTGGTCACGCCCGTGGTGGTGAAGGTCGTGTAGGAGAGGCCGGAGCCGAACGCGTAGGCCACGTCGTCGGAGTAGGCCCACTCGCCCACGCCCTCGGTGCCCATGACGGCGTCCTCGTAGCGGGTCTCGTAGTAGCGGTACCCGACGTAGATGCCCTCCTCATAGACCATGTACTTGCTGTTGTTGGAGGTGAGGCCCGCCTCCTCCGCGTTCGCGTAGGTATAGTCGCCGGAGTTGGCGACGGAGGGCGCGCTCAGGTTGTCGTAAAGGAACGTGTCGGAGAGCGAGCCGGAGGGGTTCACGTCGCCCGCGAGGATCTTGCCGACGGCGTTGATGCCCTGGGCGCCCACGCCGCCGACCCACAGCACGCCGTCGATGTCGTAGTCGGCGTCCTTAAGGAAGTCGAGCTGGATGGGGTTGGAGGAGTTGAGCAGCACGACGACCTTCTTGACCGTGCCGGCCTCCTTCAGGGCCTTGAGGTTGGCCAGGAGGTCGCGCTCCTCCTCGGTAAGGCCGAGGTAGCCGCCGGAGCGGGCGTTCTCGTCGGTGGTGTTGAGGTCGTAGCCCTCGCCGCCCACGCGCGAGATCGTGACGATGGCCGCGTCGCCGTAGTCGGCGACCGAGTCGAGCGTGGCCTGGTCGTAGACGTCCCAGGGGACCTCGTTGACCTGGTTGGCGGTCACCGGCGAGCTGCCGGTAAGGCTCACGGTCTGTCGCTGGTACTCCTCGGCGGAGCCGGCGCCCGTGGTATAGAAGTCCCACATGGTCTGGTTGACCTCGAAGCCGGCGGCTTCCATGGCCTCCTTGAGGTTGGGCACCTCGGAGGTGTCGAGGCCGGCCGAGCCGGTGCCGCCGTAGACGAGGTCCACGGAGGAGTGGCTAAAGAGCGTCACCTTGGAGCCCTTGGCAAGCGGCAGCGCGCCGTCGACGTTGCGCAGCAGGGTCGCACCCTCAGCCTCGACCTTCTCGGAGAGGGCCTTGCCGTACTCGACGCGCTCCTCGTCGGTCTCGAAGTCGCTCGTAAAGTACTGCGCCGACTCGTCGGCGTTCGAGATGCCGTTGCGGTTCGAGCCGGTGACGAGGTCGAACGTCATCGGGAACCAGTTGAAGCAGTAGAGCGCGATGCCCGTGGCGACGAAGATCACCGGCAGGACGAAGCACAGGATCTTCGCGGGCAGGGCCACGCGGCGCTTCGCCTTCCTCCACGCCTTCTTACGGGACTTGTAGTCCGTGGGGTCGAGGTTGCTCGCCATCTTCCCTTCCTTCCTATCGTTGTCTTAGGGACGCACGTAGCGTCCCTATTCTTCGCTGATATATCAGCTTAGGGGGAAGCACGGCGATATTTGACCTAGTCAGGTAGTTTTCAAGCAAGCGGTATCTCGTGAACGGTAAGCGGTAGCAGGGATTATAAAAATGTTGAGTACTAATTGCGCTGCGAGCCCGGGTGAAATTGACCCCGATACTGGTATGACAATTCAAGGCGATGCTTATCGGCGTCGGGCCGGGACTCAGGGTCGCGAAAATCAAAAACGCGACAAATGTGCTTCCAAAACCGCGCAGAGCAAGTAGACAAGATAGCAGCAAGGCTTCTACCTGCAGTTTTCTATTTGCAGTGAGGTCAGATGCTAGACCTTATTTGATTTGGAGGCACATTTGTCGCGTATTTACCCAAGACAGTCGTTTGAGAGGGCATTGAGATCGTCGAACAGCTCCTGCGCCCGGGCCTCCTGGCGCGGCGTGAGCGCAGGCGTCTTCACGCCGCGCAGGTTGGCCAGGGTCTCCGACACCTGCAGGAGCTTCGCGCGGTCCGCCAGGTGCGCGGCCGTCACGGGCAGCACCGAGATGCCGTCGCTCAACAGGGCCGCAATTCGCTCTGAGTCCGAAAGGAAGGCGAACTCGCTATCGTGGGCCATCTTGCTCTGAACCTCGAGGTCAACGCCTTCGTCCCAATACAGGTCGCAGTAGCAGCGCCGACGCCCGGCAAGAGCCTGCGACCCGCCGCCCAGCAGGACCTCATGGTTGTGGACCATGCCAACATGGCCCAGGCCCCCGTAGGTCTTGGGAAGGGCGAGCAGAAGTCCGGCCTTCGACTCCAGGGGCGAGGCCGCCCCGGGGATAACAAGCTCGGCAATCTTGAGCGCCCGAGCTCGGCCGCGGGCCGAATCGCTTAGCGCGGCCGTGGCCCTCAGCGACCCGGCCGTGACCAGCGGCTCGCGCTTCCAGAGGCCGTGCAGCCTGCCGCCAATAGCGCAGGGCGTCCAGCCGCAGCGCTTCACCACAAGGTCGCGGCCGGAAGCAAGCGCGAGCCGCGACTCGAACCAATCGGTGAGGGCTCGCGGAGCCCGGTACGCCGAGTACGTCCCAAACAGTTCCGACGCGATCAGCAGGCACTGGTTAAGCGACATCGTAGCCGCGAGCTGCAGCAACGCGAACTCCGGTGTAACCACCGATATCTCGTCGGTGATCGCAATGGTTGAACCCGGAGGCATTGCGCCTGTATAGAGATGAGGCGTGATGAAGGAACTCTTTTTGCGCTCGGCAGGGTTCTGGACCAGCACATCAACGGGGAACTCCATGCACTGGCCAAGCAGATATGCGGCATTGCGGATATGGAGCGCGTGCTGCTTAGCGGAGTTCCAGCGCTTAGCAGGCTGGCAATCCTTGACCATCTGCGAATCGAGCGCCATGCGCTCGCGCACGCGGGCAAACTCATCGACGCTGGAAAAGCCCAGGTTACGACACTCCTCCTCGGGCTCCGTCATAACAAGCGAGACCCAAGGGGGCATGCGCCAGAAGCGCAAAGCCGATATGCCGCAGATGATGGTGTTCATGGGCAGAACATACCCAAAACGCCCCACAGAGAACCTCTCGAAAATCAAAAATGCTGCAAATGTGCCTCCAAGCTCGCATTAGCCGATTTGCCAAGAAACTAGCGAACCCCTGACCTGCGGGTTTCCATTTGCAAAGGGGCTTGATACTTACCTCGATAGAATTTGGAGGCACATTTGCAGCGATTTTAAAAAACCGAGGCGACGGAAGTGATCCGCCGCCCCGGATAGGGCCGCACTAGCTATACCCCGCGGGGGCGCTACTCGTTGTCGGCCCAGTTGCTCTTCTGCTGGCCCTTCTTCTTCACGAGCTTGTACGCCGGGTTCGGCGCGCTCACGCGACGCCAGACGGCCTCGTCGCGGCACTCGCCGGCAACGGCCTCGACGCGCGTCTCTCCCTCGGGAAGCGGGATGAAGAGGCGGAACACGTGCGGGTCCTTCGGGTTCTCGGCCACGGTCTCGACCTTCTCGCCGTTGACGTAGAACGTCACCGACTTCTGGTTCGAGTAGGCCTTGACCGTGATGGAGCTGGCGCAGCGGTCCTCGAAGCGCTTGGAGCACACGTGGACGAACGGCTCGTCGCTCCACCAAGCCTTATAGATGTAGAAGGAGTCCTTCTTGGTCTTGCGGTCGAAGGTCACGAGGCCCTTGTGGTTCATGCCGGGCTCGCCGCCCTGGTCGCGCGCGTCGGCCGCGAAGTCGAACATGTTCCACACGTGCGTGGCCCAGAAGTACGGGCGCTTGTCGAAGAACTTGAGCATGTACTCGTGGTACACGCACTGATACTCCTCGGTGTGGTCGTTGCGGCGCGGCTTCTCGGAGTGGAGGTTGGGCATGGCCTCGCAGCCGTACTCGCTCATGCCGATGGCGCGGTTCTTGTGGACGAGGCGCCAGAAGCCGAACCAGGCCTTGTTGAGCCACAGGCCGGGCACGTACCAGCCGAGGTAGAGGTTCCACGCGACGACATCGGACACGAAGGCGCTCTTGTTGAAGGGCCCGCACATGGCGTAGCAGGCAAGGGTCGTCGGGCGCGTCGGGTCCATCTTGTGCACGAGGTCGTTGAGCACGCGGTGGTTGTCCAGCATGTCGGCCTTGTCCTTGGTCGAGATGGTGATCTCGTTGGAGAGGCCCCAGACGCAGATGCTCGCGTGGTTGTAGTTCTGGACGATGAGCTCATGCATCTGGTCGATCGTGTTCTGGCGGCCGTTGTTCATGTGCTCGGAGATGTAGGGGATCTCGGCCCAGACGACGAAACCGGCCTCGTCGCAGGCGTCGTAGAAGACCTGGTTGTGCTGGTAGTGGGCCAGGCGCACGGTGTTGGCGCCGATCTCCTTGATGATCTGGATGTCCTCGAGGTGCTGCTCGGGGGTGAGCGCGTTGCCGATGCCCTTGCGGTCCTGGTGGCGAGAAACGCCGCGAAGCGGGTAGGCGCGCCCGTTCAGGAAGAAGCCCTTGTCGGCGTCGATGTGGAAGGAGCGGACGCCGAAGCGCGCGGAGACGGCGTCGAGCTCGGAGCCGTCGGCCGCCACGAGCGTGAGCTTGGCGGTGTAGAGGTAGGGGTCCTTCACGCCGTCCCAGCGGTGGACGCCGGCGATCGCCAGCGTGACGTCGGCGCCCTCCCCCGCCGCGACCTCGGCGCCGGCGGCGTCGACGAGGCTCACGCGGACGGTCGCGGCGTCGGCGGCGGGGCCGTCGACCCAGGACTCGACCTGCACCTGCGCGTCCTTGTCGCCGTCGGAGATGCGCGGCGTGACCTTGAGGCCCGGGGTGCCGTAGTAGTCGAGCGCGAAGTGCGTGGCGGAGACAACGACGAGCTTGACGTCGCGGTAGATGCCGCCGTAGAAGGTGAAGTCCGCCTTCTGGGGATACACGCGGTCGTTCTTGGAGTTGTCCACGGCGACGCGCAGGGTGTTGTCGCCGTCCGCGAGCACGTCGGTCACGTTCACGCGGAAGGTGGAGTAGCCGCCGTCGTGGTGGCAGACGGCCTGGCCGTTCAGCTCGACGTCGGCCGTGGCGTTCACGCCCTCGAACTCGAGGTAGACGACCTGGGTCGCGGCGTCGAAGGCCGGCGTCTCGAAGCTGCGCTCGTAGGTGCAGGTGCCGCGCCAGTAGTCGTTGCCGCCGTCCTGGCCGTCAATGGCGTTCCAGGTGTGGGGCACGTTGACGCGCTCGACGGAGCCGGTGGGGCCGGTGAACTGCCAGCCCTTGTTCAGATTGATGTAAGTGCGCATAGCTCGGTTCCCTCTCTACTCGAAGAAGCCAAAGTACGAATGTGCGTTGTTGTAACAGATATCCTCGACGATGCCGCCCAGGTAGTCCTCGTCCTCGGGCAGGCGCCCCAGCTCGACCCACTCGCCCAGCGTGTGGCACAGCACGCGGCGGAAGTACTCGTGGCGCGGGTACGACAGGAAGCTGCGCGAGTCGGTGAGCATGCCCGTGAAGTTGCCCAGAAGCCCCTGCTCGGCGGCCATGGTGAGCTGCTTCTTCATGCCCGTGAAGGTGTCGTTGAACCACCAGGCGCAGCCGAACTGGATCTTGGGCCGCGCGGGCGAGCACTGGAACGCGCCGGCAAGGGACGCCAGGCCCATCCAGTCCGCCTCGTTTAAGCTGTACAGGATGCAGCGCGGCAGGGCGTCGGCGGACTCGGCGGCGTCGAGCAGGCGTTTGACCTGGTAGACCATGTCGGGCTGGTCGCCCACCGTGTCGAAGCCGGCGTCCGCACCCAAGGCCACGAAATTCTTGGACGAGTCGTTGCGGAAGCAGTTCATGTGGAGCTGCAGGGTCCAGCCGCGGGCCTCGTACTCCCCCATGAGGAAGAGCGTGAGCGCGCTCTGGTAGGCCGCGGCCTCGGCGGCGGTGCAGCCCTCGTCGTTGAGCACGCGGCAGACGATGTCGTCGACGACCTCGTCGGAGGCCGGGCAGAACACGAACGAGTTCATGCCGTGGTCGGCGAGCCGCCCGCCCACCTCGTGGAAATACGAGACGCGCTGCGAGACGGCCTGCTTCAGGCTCGGCCAGTCCACGACCTCGACGCCGGAGACGTCGGAGAGCGTGTCCATATAGCCGGCGAACCCGGCGCCGTCGATGCCCATGAGGCCGTCGGGGCGGAAGGTCGGCAGGACCTTGAAGCCGTTCTCCGCCTCCTCGGCCGCGAGCAGCTTGTGGTGGGCGAGGTCGCTCACGGGATCGTCCGTCGTGCAGACGCAGGTCACGTTCATGCGCTGGATCAGCCGCTTCGCGCGGAAGTCCGGCGTGGCGAGAAGGGCGTTGGCGCGCTCCCAGATGGCCTCGGCGTTCTTGCGGCAGATGGTGAGGTCGATGCCGAAGAAACGACGAAGCTCCAGATGGCTCCACTCGTAGATGGGGTTGCCCACCGCGCGCTCCACGGCGTCAACGAAGGCCAGGTACTTGGCGTAGTCGTCGTCCCCGCGGATCACGGACTCGGGCGTGCCGTTCGCGCGCATGAGGCGCCACTTGTAGTGGTCGCCGAAGCCGTTGTCGTAGAGCCAGACCTGAGCCAGGTTCTCGTAGCCCTTGTTGGCGTGGATCTCGGCCGGCACCAGGTGGCAGTGGTAGTCGATGATCGGCATCTTCTCGGCGTGGCCGTGGTAAAGGCGGCGCGCCCACTCCGTGGAAAGAAGGAAGTCGTCGTTGAGGAGCATGGCTGCTACGCGCCCCTCTTGGCGGAGACGGTCGCGTCGGCGCCGTCGGCCTTGTTGAGGGTCTCCCAGACGCCGTTGATGTAGGCGATGCCGAGGGCGCGGTCGTAGAGGCCGTAGCCCGGACGGCCCGTCTCGCCCCAGATCATGCGGCCGTGGTCCGGGCGCATGTAGCCCTCGAAGCCGTTCTTGTGCAGGACGCTCATCATGCGCACGAGGTCGAGCGAGCCGTACTCGCTGGGGTGCGGGGCCTCGTAGAAGTCCTTGTTGCCGGGGACCTCGGGGCTGATGTACTTGATGTTGCGCATGTGGACGAAGTGGATGCGGCCGCGGGCGGAGAACTCGTCGAGGATGTCGTAGACGTTGTTGGCCGGGTCCTCGGCGATGGAGCCGCAGCAGAGCGTGATGCCGTTGTAGGGGGTGTCCACCGCACGGCAGAGCCAGTCGAGGTCCTCGCGGTTCTTGATGATGCGCGGCAGGCCGAAGATGGAGTACGGGGGATCGTCCGGGTGGATGGCCATCTTGACGTCGCACTTCTCGCAGGTCGGCATGATGGCCTCGAGGAAGTAGACGAGGTTCTCGCGGAGCTTGTCCTCATCGACGTCCTTGTAGGCGTCGAGAAGGGCACGGACCTGCGCCAGGCGCTCGGGCTCCCAGCCGGGAAGCGTGAGGTCGCCGGAGCCGTTGGACACGCGGTCGATGATCTCCTGGGGATCGTCGGGGATGTTGGCCTTAACGAAGGCGAGGGTCTTGGAGCCGTCGGGCAGGGTGTAGTCGAGGTCGGACTTGACCCAGTCGAAGACCGGCATGAAGTTGTAGCAGATGCACTTGATGCCCTCGGCGGCGAGGTTCTCGATGGTCTCCTTGTAGGCCTCGATGTGGGCGTCGCGGGTGGGCAGGCCGATCTTGATGTCGTCGGAGACGTTGACGGACTCGATGCACTCGAGCTTGAGGCCGGCGGCCTCGACCTGCTCGCGCAGGGCGT
>CAVJHQ010000093.1:0-9914 GCA_963649365.1 Alloprevotella sp. | reverse complement strand
ACTGTCGAGCGTCCATTAGCTGTTGCGGTTAGCGCGTCTACCTGCGGTTTGTTGTTTGGTGGTGTCGGCCAGTGTCGGGTGTTGCGGCGATTTTGGGACACGACTGGGACACGAATTGGGAATCAACTCTTTAACGGCCCAGCGTGTCGCTTGTGGCCACAAGCCCGGTCACGAGCGGCACGTGGGCGTAGGTGTCGACCACGACGGTGTCCCCCACCTTGGCTTTGGCGCACCCCATTGTCATGCGCACACCGGTCAGCGCCATCGGCAACGCCGTGGTGCCGCCGTCCACGTCCAGACGGCCGTCCCCGTAGACCTTGGTCACCTTGGCGAAGCTGCGCGAGATACCGGAATCCTGCCCGGACCTGGCTGCGCTCACCAGTTGCCCCAGGGCCTTGCGGCCCAGGTCCCTCATGGCCTGCGTCTCTTGGCGGCTCAGCGTCATGACGCCCTCCTTCTGAACTTGCGAGCCTCGCACGCGACCGGGCAACCCGCCTTGAGAGTGATGGTCTGCGTCCTCACCTGGTAATTGCCGCTCAGGTCGGCGCTCCCGTAGTCGATGGAGACCACGTCGTTCAGCGCCACCGGGGCGTAGGCGTGCGTCAGGTTGACGCGCTCGATGACCGACTGCGCGGTCGACAGCAGGGTCTTGGCCCTGGCGTCGGCGTACGCCTGGCGCTCAGCGGCGGTGCTGCCAGGCGGCAGCTCGTTGTAGGCGTAGCTCTTCGTGATAACGCGGCCGCGCGAGACGGTCGAGAGGTCGCTGTTCGGGTCGTTGTCGTAGGCCTCGGCCACGATCGTCTCGCTCGCCCCGTCCGTGCCCAGTGACCCGTAGGAGACCACCACGTGGTTGGCCGCGCTGGTGTAGTCGCGTTCCTCGGCCATGGTGCCCTCGAACTTAGCCGCAGGCCCCTCGGCGAAGCTCCATGTGACCGGCTTCTCCGCTGGGTCGAGGTACTTGCGCATGATGACGCGCCCGTAGGAGTCCGTGTACGCCGCGCGGAAACCGGCTAGGTCAAGCAGGTCGTTCACCATGTCCAGCAAGGTGTCGCCGGTCGTGGTGTCGGAATCGGACTGCTGTGACGCTACCCCGATGCCGTATGCCCTGGTCATGCTCGTGCGGAAGCTCGATTCCTCGGCCACGACCTCAAGGCCGATGTTCTCACAGACCTCCTTGGCCTTGGCGACGGCATCGCTCCCGGCCGCTACGGTGACAGGCTTGGCGAACTTCATGTCAAGCAGCTCCTGCAAGCGCCCGTAGAGCTTTATCTGGGCCTTCGAGTGGCCGGGGTAGATGGTGCGCGAGGGCACGACCGGAAGGAACGTCCCGAGACACACCGTCTCGGCCGTGCCGTCCACCCAGCCGAAATCGGCGTAGATGCGCAGCAGGTCTGGTCCGAAATCGTAGGTGCCCACGATCTCAAGCTCGGCGCTCTCCTTGATGCGGGTGTCGTCGTTGCGCGTGACGGTGCCGCCGCGGATGACGGTGATGCGCTCCGTCTCGGCACCGGTCGCGCGGGAGACCCGCATGAACCGGTATCGGGTGGACGTGAACAAGTCGTACCAGTAGCTACTGTCCATTCACAGGTCCCTTCCAGACAACCTCGGTGGGGTTGACGGACACGTTCCACAGCGAGTAGCTCTGCGCGGCGTAGCCCAGCTGCCACTGGCCGTAGGCGTACATGCGGTGGCCCCAGTAGTCGCGGTACCAGAAATGCGCCAGGTCGCGGTTGCGCACGTAGCGGCGCAGAGACTCGTACTCGGCCTGCGTGTGAAGCACGTAGGACAGGCTGCGCGAGGAAGCCAAGGTGCCGTCGGGGTAGAACGTCGGCAGCGCCGGGGTGTCCGCGCCCATGGCGAAATAATAGCTCTCGCCGGTGTTCTCGACGCTCTCGGTGTCGCTCGCGTTGAGTCCGAGCTTGACCACGTGCTGAGCCGCCGCGCCGAAGTTAAACGCCTCCATGCCCTCGGAGTCGCAGTAGGCGGGAAACGTCTTGCGAGACGCCGTGCCCAGGCTCGTGTAGGCGGTGACCTCGTAGTCGAAGTCAACGTTGAGCGGCGGCAGCGGGTCGACCAGGCGATAGCCAAGCGGCACCGAGCTGCCGATCTGCTCGCGCCCGCCCTCCGGGTCGATGCGCACGAGGTCGTAGCTCTCGATGTTCAGCACGCCGTCAAGGACAAGCGAGGCCCCCTCGACCGAGACCGCGCCGAGCATCGTGACCACGGAATCCTCTTCGTCCATCGGCCCCCGCAGGGCCGTGCCGTCCACGTAGTAGTCGGCATCGTCGATGCCCGCCTCGACCGTGACGGTACCGGCCAGGTCATCGTCGAACGTCACCGTCATGGCGGGCGGCACCGGCTGCGCCCAGTCGGTGTGGACCGTGCGGGTAGCGGTCCGGGTCAGCTCGGAGCCGCCCTTGACGGTGACCGAGACGGTGAAGGTCTTGCTGTTGGACAGGCCAGCAGCGGCCGTCAGGCCATAGCTGTAATCCTGTTCGGTGGGAGCGCCGCTGACGGCGATGGCCTTGGAGAAGACCTCGTTGCCTGCCGGGTCAGCGACGGAAAGGACGTAGCGGTTGATGCCGTCCTTCGCGTAGGCACTCCAACCGATCGTGATGGGCAGCTTGCGGTAGGCGTTGGTGCCGTCGTAGTCCAATGTCGGGGTCGTGATGGTCACGGACGGGCGGGTGGCGACGCGGAACGTGACGTAGCCCGACCACGCGCCCCAGCTGTCCGACAGGCCCTTGGTGCGCACCCGGACGGAGTAAGTGCCGTCTGCCCACCCAGATAGCGACTGCGTATAGGTTTTACCGGCGCTGCTGATCTCTTTCGTCAGCTTGGTCGTGCCGTTCTGCGAGAACTCCACCTGCGCGGCCGTCTGCGCGGTCCCGTCCGGGTGGTTGATTGCCCAGCTTACGACCGCCGACCAGGAAGCCTCGTAGAGGTCGCGGTCGACGGTGACCGACGGCGCGTTCGGGGCCTGCACGGTGGAGACGGAAGAGGATTCCTTCCAGGCACCGTAGAGGTAGTTGCCCGCGTTGACGGAGCCGCCCTGCTTCACCCACGCGCGGACGCGGTACTTGACCGACCCGGACGCGGGCACCGAGCTGTCGCGCCAGACGCCAGTGGAGGTCTCAGTGACGCTGACGTTTGCCCACGCGCCGCCAGAGACGCTGCGCTGGGCGTTGTAGCCGTTGCGGTAACCCCACAGGGTCTTGCCGGTGAGCTGTACCACAGTGTTGCTGAGCTTGGAGATCTGCAGCGAGCCGAGCGCGTTGGGCGTGGTGTAGACGGTGACGGCGGCGGTGTAGGGAGAGTACTCGCCGTTGAGGTTCGACGCGCGGACGCGGTAGTCGTACTTCTGGCCGCTCTTGGTCGTGTTGTCGGTGTAGTTGAGCGCGTTCCAGGACAGTCGCGCAAGCTGCACCCACGACCCGTTGTTCTGCCTGCGCTCAACATGCAGGTAGAGCCAGCTGTAGTGGCCCGCCATGTTGGTACAGTTGCGCGTCCAGGTCAGCTTCTGCGAGCTGTCGGAGACACGCGCGACGGCGAAACTGGTGGGAGCCTTGGGCGTGTGCTGGCGGTAGCGAAGCGCGGGCATCTGGAAGATGGCCTGGCGCTCGCCGCCCCTCCAAGAGCCGTCCTTCGTCCAGCACTTGTACCAGACCGCGAAGGTGGTCTCATCGGACGTGCAGGGGAACGGCCCCCAGACCTCCTTGTGGTAATCGGCCCAGCCGTTGCTGACGGAGCCGAATCGATGGTCCTCAAGGCACCAGTTCCACCACTTGGAGTTCGAGCCCGCGCTGGTGGACGCGCCGGGAATCTTCGAGTAGCGCATGTCGTAGCCGACCTGCGAAGCCATGGCGAGACCGGCCCTGCAGCTCTGGGAGCACTGGGTGTGGCCGGTGACGGTTATCTGAAAATGGTCATCATCGACGTAGTCGATGGACGCGACACACTCGCCGCGCATCCCGTTCGCGCCGTCCCAGCCCCAGGCAGAGTATCCGTTGTATGCAGGCATCCGTTACCTCATTCCCGCGACCGCGCCGACCTCGCCGAAAAGCTCGCCGATAAGCTCCTGGGCGTGGGCCGACAGGTTGTTGACCTGCGTGCCGTTGATGTACACGTTGTTGTTCGTAATCTGCGCCTGCTGTCCCGTGGCGGCGGCGTAGGCGGCGGCTGTCGGCACGACCGGGCCAGTCGCTGCGGAGAGGGCGTAGGTGGGCAGGGACGGGGCCATGGCGGCGGACAACAGCGCCGCAGACCTCTCCACGTCCGAGATGCCGAGCCGCATGCCCTCGGAGAAGTTCTGGGCCAGGTGCATACCGGAGGTGATGCCGCCCTTCTCGGAGCCGGACCACACGCCCTCGTCGGGCTGCGTGAAGTGCAGGATCGAAGCCGCCTTCTCGGCGATGGCGCTCGCCGCGCTCGCGACCCACCCGATACCGGAGCGGATGCCGCTGGCGAAGTTGTCGGTGAGGTCGCTGCCCCACCCGTACGACCCGTCGACCTTCATGGAGTCAGCAGCGGCCCCCACCTGGGCAGCGGCGCTGTCGACCCGGTTAAGCTTCTCGAGCATGCCGGTGGACAGCCGCTCGCCTGCGGTGCGGCCGGTGTCCGCGTAGTTGCCAGGAAGACCGGAGACGGCACCGTTCGCGGCGCTCGCGAGGTTGCCGCCCGCGCCGCTCGTGACGCCGGTCTTGGCAAGCAGGTTGTCGGCCAGGCTCTGGCCAGCGCTGGCACCAGTCGAGGACATGTCCGAGGGCAGGTTGGCGGTGCTGCCGGTGACCGTGTCGGCCATCGCATCGGAGGACGCCTTGACGCTACCGTTGGCGCTGTCCAGGCCGCTCGCGAAGTTCTCGGCGGCGGTCTGCCCGCCGTCCTGGGTCTCCTGGCCCACCGTGTCCATCGTCTCGGTGACGGTCTGCGTGGTCTGCACGCCCCATTCGCTGAGCAGGGTCGAGATGCTGCCCATCGTGCCGTCCCAGGACGTGGCCAGCGCGACAAGCTGCTCGTCCGTCAGGCTCCTGAAGCTGTCCACGGAAAGGCCGGTCGCTTCGAGGTCTGC
Organism: Alloprevotella sp.; assembly: GCA_963649365.1. Classification (GTDB taxonomy): domain Bacteria; phylum Actinomycetota; class Coriobacteriia; order Coriobacteriales; family Atopobiaceae; genus Paratractidigestivibacter. The sequence continues at coordinate 4,846 of CAVJHQ010000093.1, read as the reverse complement.
GGAGAACTGGGAGAGATCGCCGCCCAGCGCACCAATCGCGCCGGACACGGTAGAGGATGCGGAGGCTAAGGAGCTGACGCTGGTTGCTGTTCCGTCCGCGACCGTGACCGCTGCCCCCAGGGAGGTCGTCACGGTGTTGATGGACGTGTTGCAGGACTCGAGCGCGGCCTTGGCGTCGTTCAGGCCCGATTCCTGGGCCTTGGCGGCTTGCCAGGACTCCCAGCCCTTCTCGGCCAGCTTCTGGGTCTCCTCGCTGACCTCTGTGCAGTTGGCGAGGTAGTTCTGGACGTAGGTGTCGTGGTCGCCCAACAGGTCGTTGTAGCTCTTCTGGGCCTTCGCCAGGGCCGCGATGTCCTCGGCCTGCTGCTCATAAAGGCTCGTGAGGTTCTGCTGCTGCGCGTCGATCCTGATCTGCTCGAGCTTCTTGGACACGTAATCGCCAAGCTTCTCGGAGACGTTCTCGATGGCTCCGGCCTCGTCCGACAGCTTGCCGTTCGCGGAGTCGGTCACCGAGATCTGGGTGCCGCACATGTCGTTGACGGTCTCGACGGCAGACTTCAAGCGCCCCTGCGCGTCCGTGGTGAGGTCGCTCTGGTTTGCGTATTCCTGGATGGTGTTGTAGGCGTCCTGCAGCTGCGCCTGCTGGGCCAGTGCGCTGGTGTTGGTGCCGCGCATAGTCTCAGCGAGCTTCGCCTGGGACTCGAGGGCGCTGTCCACCGCGTCCTTGGACGTGTTGACGGACCCGGAGAGAACGTCGAATACGCTGCTTTCCTGCTCCACGGCATTAGTAGCGCCGTTGGCGGCACTGACCAGACCGCTGGTCGCCTCGGTGAAGGTCTTCTGCCGCTGCTCGTTCTCGGCCCACGCCGCTATAAGCGCCCCCACGGCGGCGGTGAGAGCGCCGACGGCGATAGCACCGGCGTTGACCGAGACAAACTCAGCGGCCATCCCAGCGAGGTTGGACACCAGGCCACCGGCGTTGCTGGCAGCGGTCTTGAAGCCATCGGCGGCGGTCTTGACTGCGGAAGTGCTCTTCGTGCCCTCGGTGACCACATCGCCGTAACCGTCCGCGATGTTGCCTAGGGCGTCTATGAGCTTGTCGCACTGGATCTCGCCGCTGCCGTAGGCCTTGGTAAGCTTCTCGGCGGCGGTCTTTGCCTTAGCGGCCTCAGAGGTCGACCCTGAATAGGCGGACACCAGCTTGCCCTGGGACTCGTAGGTGGCGAGGGCCGCGTCCCTCTGCTTCTCGAGGGCTTCCACCTGCTGTATCAGCTTATCCCGGGTCTTACCGCTGGAAGACGCCAGTTTGTCGGCCGTGGTGATGAGCTTGTCCTGGGAGGTCGCGGCCACCTTGGCGGCGTCGTTCATTTTCTCCCAGGCAGCCACGTACTTGTCGGCCCCGCCAGCGGCCTTAGCGGCGCTGTTTCCAGCAAGGCCGAGCTTGGTCGCTGCGGAGTCAGTGGACGCGTAGACGCGCATGCTCGCACCGTCCACGGTGTTCATGGCGTCGCCGAAGATCGCGGCCTGGGTCTTGACCTTACCCATTGTGGACACCACGTTGCCGATGCCCTGGGTGAGCGAACCGGCCACCTTGAGGACGGGGCCAGCCGCTGCAGCGACACCAGCTAAGGCCAACACGGTCTGCTGGGAGCCGCTGTCCATGTCCGCGAAGGCGTCGCAGGCGCTCACTATGGCGGAGGTCACCGGCTCGAGGTCGTCAACGATGTCGAGAAGGGCTTCCGCCAGGGGCACGCCTATCTCGGTGGCGGCTGCGCTGACCTTGTTCTGTAGGGTCTGGAAACGGCTCTCAAGGGACTCGTTGCGCTTGTTGACCTCATCGGTCAGCGCGGTGTTCTCTTCCCAGGCGGTGTTCGCGCGGTCAAGGGCCTCGTGCAGTACGTCGGTGTTGCCCGAAAGACGGCGCATGACGTCGGCCTGGCGAATGGACGTGATGCCCAGCTCGGACAAGGTGACGTCGGTCGCCTGACCGGACTCGTTGAGGTTGTGGATGCCGTCGATGACAGCTTCGAGCGCCTGGACAGGGGACTCGCGCCATGCTGCGGAGAACTCCTCCGCGCTCATGCCAGCCACGTCGGCGTAGGCCTGGACGGAATCGGCACCGGTCTCGACCGCCTGCGATATGGTGGAGACGATCTGGGTCATGGCGCTGCCGCCAGCCTCGGCCTTGATGCCCAGCGAGGACATGGCACCAGCCATACCCAGAATCTCCTGCTGGCTGAAGTTTGCGGTGGTGCTCAAGCCCGCCAGTCGCAGGGACATGCTGGAGATATCGGACTCGGTTGTGGCCAGGTGGTTGCCCAGGTCGACGATGGTGGAGCCGTAGTTGCTCAGCTTGTCCTGGGACATGTCGGTGATGTTGGCGAACTGGGCCATCTGGGTGGCCGCTGTCTCCATGTCCATGTTGGTGGCGATGTCCAGGCCGTTCGCCACGTCCGAGAAGTCCTTGAGCCTGTCGGTCGAGATGCCGAGCTGAGCGCCCAGGGCCTCGGCCTGCAGGATCTCGGACGCGGTCACGGGCGAGGTCTTGGACGCCTCGAGCGCTGCCTTGCCGAAATCATCGAGCTGTTCGGTGGTCAGGTCGGCCGTCTTGTTGAGGTCGGCCAATGCGCTGTCGAAGGTGACGGCCTGCGTCACGCAGTAGCCGCCGAGAACGGACATTGGCACGGTGACCTTCTGGGTCAACGTGTCGCCGATTGCCGAGATCTTCTTGCCTGCGTCGTATATCTTGCTGCCGTAGGACTCCCAGGACTGCCCGGACAAAGCCAGGGACTGGGTGGTCGACTTGTCGAGCGCGGCCACCCTCGCGGCCATGGTCTTGAGGTCGGAGTTGACCTTGTTAAGCTCGGAAGAGCCGTTCCAGAGCGCCCCTACGGCGATGGTGATGCTTGCTTTACCCAATGTCGTACCCCATCTCGTCACAGGCGTCCACGACGGCCTGGTTCACGGACTCAACGATGCCTTCCTCGTCCTCGAGAATCGCCTTGAGCAGCGCACGTGGCGGCTCGGAGCCGATCGGCACGCCGACCCTGCGACCGGCCCTCTCGCCGGACAGGACCAGCGCCCCCTGGTGCGCGAACTCCTTGACGCCGCCAGCCTCGTCCGTGGAGACGAACTTGACGCCGGTGGCGTACGACCTCAGCGCGAGCGAGGAAGCGTACTTGCCTGTGGGGAAGGCCCCCACGTGCGCGTACGACCTCGCCTTGGTCAGCGTCGGCTTGGTGACCTCGCGAATCTTCGAGCGAAGGCGGCGGGCCAGGTCCTTGTCCAACCCGGCCAGCGCCGCCACCGTCTCATCGAGGTTCTGGACCTCAACCGTGAACAACCTGTGACTCCTCTAACCGTCTCTTGGCTTCCTCTCGCTCCTCTCTCAGGCGGTCTCGGGCATCGACCGCCTTCTCTCCGGGCTTCCTCCACTGCGGGCCGTCCCCGGCGCTCTCCCGCTCCCTGGCGATGGCCTCGTCCTCCATGAGCTGCAAGAGCAGCATCGGGGACTCATCGGCCATACGCGACAGCTCGGAGACGCTGTCCCCGCTGTACCTAGCCAGCCTTAGGAGGATGCGGGCGGCGTAGCCGTAGGGTTTTCGTCTACCTCGGCTTGTTGGCCTGCGGGCTGCTGGTTGACGTCCTCAAACCCCTCGAGCGTGTAGTTGAAGACGCATTCGAACTCGAGCATGCGCTCCTGGGTGACGTCCTCGGGCTTAATCTCGGGAAGGTCCTTGATGTGTGCCAGGCCTGCCGCGAGATAAACGACGTAAGAGCCGAAGGTGTCGGCGTTCCCCTTCTCAAGCGGGAAGGTGTTTCCGGCCCGGGTGAGCTTCACGCGAGCCAGGTTGAAGAGCGCCGCCGAGAACGGGAATCGCGCGATCTCGTCATCGGAACCGGCCATGGAAAAAACGATTGTTCCTCTGTTCATTTCTCTTCCTTTCGTCGAGGGACGGGTTGATGTTCACCCCGCCGTCCCCCGGCGAAAGAAGCCCCTCCCGCGATGCGCGAGAGGGGTATGAGACACTATTTGCCTTGGGTGTGGCCGCTGGTGGCCAACCAGACCGCGACGGCGCAGATGGCCGCGCAGGTGGCCAGGAAACCCACCAGCTCAAGCAACGACGGGATGCTTATCACCATCGCTACTCCAGCACGAACTGGATGGCCTCGATGGCCTTGCCCAGGCCAACGGAGCCTGTGGCGGTGTCCGCCCACACCCAGCCCGTCCAGCCGTCCTCGGCCTCGTGGACACGGTAGCGCAGGCGCTTACCCGTGGTGTTCTGCTCGACGCAGAACTCCAAAGCCTCAAGGCGCAGGCCCTCGCCCACGCTGCCGATGATGGGGTCCTCGGGCGAGCTGCCCTCCCCGCTGCCCTCGCTGAGGCGGATACCCTTGTACTCAATCCAGCCCTTGTCCTGGACGTGCGCCTTGGCGGTCAGCACGAGGCCCTCGGGCGGGGCAATCTTGATTGCCTCAAGGCGCTTAGACTTGCCCGTGGTGCCAGCCGTCTGGCCGTCGCGGACAGCATCGAGCCAGCCGAAGTCCTGGCTGTGGGCGCGGTAGGAAAAACCGGAGTCGTTGACCGGGTCACCCGGCACCTGCGCGGGCTCGACGCCTTGGTCAGCCGAGCCTGTCATGACGTCGTACCAGTGCTGGGCGGCGGACATATACGCCGCGTTCTGCGAACCGTCAATCTCGCCGGGGCAGGACGTCGCCGCGAAGTGGTTGTGCGGGAAGACGTTGACGTCCCACTCCGGACGGCCGAGACCATACTTCTTGCAGAGGGCGGCCACGAGGTGCGCACCTGCATCGAGACAAGCATCGGAAATGGTGCCGTCCGAAC
>CAVJHQ010000092.1:0-9930 GCA_963649365.1 Alloprevotella sp. | reverse complement strand
GGATTCAAGCCGCCTAATTCGCTCTTCGAATAACTTGTTGCGCAGGTTGGCAACTACCAGACTTTAAGAGTACCATCAGCTACATCTTTTTGCTTTTAGGAGTTCGCTTTTCATATAAGGAGTTTTCCTATGTCCACGCCCGATAAATACTTCGACGAAGAGGCGATCGACCTTTACAAGAAGGTCAAGGTGACCCTGGAAAAGCACAAGAAGCCAGTTCCTCTGATTCTCGCGTCGCCGGTCAAAAAGGTGCCTCGGCTTATAATCGGCGGCCTTTTCCTGCTCACCGCAATCGATTACTTCTTTGAGATTTTTGTAATGAGAGGCAGCGTCGCAGGACACAGCCTTTCAAGTAATGCGGGCACTGTGACGCTTTACTTGTTGATTTATTTCGCAATCGCGGCGCTCTTCCTATTGGGCCCTGTCATCTTCAAGGGCAAGTACACCGCCTGGAAGAAGACGTGCATTGCCGAGCTTGGCTTCGACTGGGAAGATGAATACCACGCGCCGTATTACAAGAGGGGCAAGAAACTGGTGAGGCGGCATGCCGCAGGTGCCCCTCAGCGTGAGCGTGAGGCCATCGCGCGCTCAAGGGCCGCGGGCGCCGCGGCTGGTGGTCCGGCACCATCGAACAAGAGCAAGGCAAAGGTGACCAAGCAGCTCAAGAAGGTCGGCCTCGCTTGCCCCAAGTGCGGCTCGACGGACGTTCAGCTCTTCAACGACACCAGGAAGACGCTCTCGGCCGGTAAGGCCTTCGTCGGCGGCGCCGTGGCTGGGCCGGCCGGCATGGCCATCGGCGCGGCCATGGGCAAGAAAGGGAAGCGCGAGTACGTCTGCCTCGCCTGCGGCAAGAGATACTCCGTGAACAACTAGGAGCCTTGTCGCGCGACAAAGAGCATCGCAAAACAGGGGTGCGCCCCGGGCCTTTGACCCGGGGCGCACCCCTTCTGATCGATGTGGCCTCTTAGTCCGCAGGCCCCTAAGCCCCGCCCTTCCAAGCCGCCGGCCAGCTCGCCGGCTTCTCGATCTCGCGGATCTTGGGCAGCCCGGCCACGATCTCGTTCGTCTTCACCGAGACCGTCACCAGCCTGCAGATCAAGTCCAGGATGTAGCGCGGGTCGTCGCTGTAATCGTTGGGGTCGTTCACGATGCCCGTGGCCTTGTCGGTCTTCACCTGGTAGCGGTCGATCATCCACTCCAGGGGGCTGCGGCCGTTCACCACGTAGTCGTTCGCGCCCTCGGGGATGTTCCTGACGCTCACCTGCTTGTTGTACACCAGCACGGTCTTGTCGGCCTCCAGCTTGCCCGTCTCGGGGTTGCGCCTCTTGCCCCACTTGAGCTTCTCGACGCGCCCGGGGTCAGCGCCGGGAAGCACGCCGCAAACCTCCAGGTTGGGCCAGGGCTCCACGGACTCGTAGCCCAGGTGCAGCTCGCCCAGGGCCCGACCGGCCGCGCAGAACGCCTCGAAGTCGGCCGCCAGCGGGATGCGCGGCAGCTCCTTCTGCAGGTTCGCCGAGTAGCGCTCGCGGTACTCGGGGCTGTGCAGGATGCCGTAGACGTACCAGAACACGTCCTCCTTGGACACGCCCGCCCCGCCCTTCGTCTTGGGCCGGGCCGCGAAGGCCAGCGGGTACGCGTCGCGGAAGACCCTGAGCGCCTCGTCGGTTATCGCGTCGTGGCGCACGTAGCGGTTGCCCCAGGCGTCGCGCAGCGCCTTCTCGCCGTCGGAGGGCATGAGCGAGAGCGTCGTCCCGTCGTCCTTCTCGTACCAGTACATCGGGAAGCACTGCCCGTGGTGGTTGAGCTCGAGGTCCGGCAGCATGTCGCTTATGAACGTGCCGCGCTCGCCAGTGTCTATGACGACGTTCGGCGCGCACTCGTTCGGCTTGATGAGCGGGAACATAAGGGGCTGTTGCCCCGGATAATCAACGAGCTCGGGCGAAGTATACGCATTCGTCTTAACGAAAGGCCTGTAAACGGCTGCTACTTTAGCCTCAGGTCGATAATCAAAAGCGATCCCCCTGCTAAACTTTGTCCGCAGGGTTCTCGACCAAGAAATATCGTGCTGATCGTTGGTAGCGTTGTTCCAATTATTGCCGGTCCTCGATGCCTCGCCGCGCAAGTTGCCAAGAGTCCGCTGAATATTATCTGCAAGCCTCTCTCTGGAATAGTTGTACATCCACGCATCCCTGTCGGTCTCAAGGCCACGTGAATACAGCTCAAAAATGCCACTAGGGGCCTTGCCGGCCTTGTTGTTAAGTCCTAAATGCGCGAACTCATACCATCCCTCATCGCGCTGGTCGAGCCAGTCGCCGTGGCGGTCCTGCTCAAGCGTCTCCCACTCGGGCTCGCGGTCGCGGTAGGAGGCCACGGTCGTGAGCTTCTCCTCCTGTGTCTTGTACTCGCCGACGCAGAAGTAGTGGATGGCGCCGCGCTCCTCCGAGGCGGGGTTCTTGATGAGCGTCGTGATGGTGATGGGCGCGCGGCAGCCGCTGCCAAACACCTTGCCGCCCTGGCGCCTGCTCTCCTCGCCCTGCGTGCGCTGGTTGCCCAACAGGTCGAAGACGTAGATCGAGCTGAACTCCTCGGAGAAGCAGCGCCTCACGCCCGCGCCGGCGTCGCTGCGCAGCCAGCCGCCGTTCGAGACGAAGGACACGACGCCCTCCTCGCCGATGCGGTCGCTCGCCCAGCGGAAAGCCTCGATGTAGGAGTCCATGAGAGAGTTCTTGTTGGTAGCGTCTGTATGGGCAGAATACGTTTCCTGGATCCGTCTCTCGAGCGTCGGGTAGCTCTCGTTTTGGTTGTTGTCGTTTGCGTTCCTCTGCCCGGCCGAGTACGGAGGGTTGCCCACGATCACGGTGATGGGCGCCTCTTGCTGCTGCAGCACGCGCTCGGAGTTCTCCACGAACATCCCCAGGTCAGGGTCGTCGTCGCACTCGTCCATCTGGAAGGTGTCGGTCAGCACCGCGCCCTCGAAGGGCACGTAGTCGCCGCCCACGCGGGAGTGGTAGGCGTACTCGACGTTCACGACCATGATGTAGTAGGCGAGCAGCAAAAGCTCGTTGGAGTGCAGCTCGCCCGCGTACTTGGCGGGCAGCTTATCCAGGGGCATGAGCTCGGGGTCGCCAACCAGCTGCGCCATGTACGACCCGGTGCCCGAGAACGGGTCCAGGATGTGCACCCCCTCGTCGCACAGGCGCTTGCCGAACTCGCGCCGCATAGCGCGGTCGGTTGCGTGCAGCATGTAGTCCACGATCTGCAGCGGCGTGTACACGATGCCCAGCTTCTCGCTCGTGCGCGTGAACGCCTTCGAGAAGAACTCGTTGTACAGGTCCTTGATCAGCGACTGGCGGTTTGAGTCCGTGCGGCAGAAGCTCGCGCGGCGCCGCACGCTCGCGTAGAGCTCGTCCAGGCTGCGCTGGTCCTCGTCGGGGAGGTCGCCGATGCCGTGGCCCTTGAGCGCCTCGATGAACGCCGTGATCGAGACCGAGACCGGGTTCGTCTTGGCGAAGGCGTAGTCGTTGAACAGGGCGTCGAACACCGGCAGCGTCACCATGTGCTGCGCGACCATCTCGATGGCCGCCTGCTCGCTCACGCCGGGGTTAAGGGAGTCTCGCAGCGAGCCCAGGAAGCCGTCTATGGCCTCGCGGGCCACGGGGTCATCGGCCACCGCGGCCTGGATCTGCTCGATGTGCCTCTGCGCGATGCGGCCCACGTCCTCGGCCCAGCTGGACCAATAGACCTTGTTGCCGCACTTCTCCACGGCCTTGGCGTAGACGGCGCGCTCCAGAAGGGTGGCGCCGAACTCGATCGCCATCTGCGCGTTGTCGCCGCCGGACGCGCCGGCGGCAGCCGCGCCGTCGCCGCCCGCGCCCTCGTCGTCGCCCTGGCCGCCGCCCTGGCCGATGCCCAGGCCCTGGCCCTTCCTGCGCGGCTTTCGCATGGGCAGGCTGTTGATGTAGGCGTCGATGCGCTGGTCGTGGCTTCTGAGCGCCTGCAGCACGCCCCACACCACGTCGAAGGAGTCCGACTGGTTGAGGGCGTCCACCGCCGTCATCTCGGGCGGGATGGCCACCGGCAGGATGATGTAGCCCAGCTTCTTCTCGTCCGCCTGCCCCTTGTGGAAGGTGCGCATGACGCGGCCCACGGCCTGCACGACGTCCACCTTCGAGCGCTTGGGCGCGAAGAAGATGACGGCGTCGAGCGAGGGCACGTCCACGCCCTCGGCCAGGCAGCGCGCGTTGGTGAGGATGCGGCACTCGTTCTCCTCGCCCTCCTCGGCAAGCCACGCCAGCTTCTTGGCGCGCGCCTTCGAGTCCATGGTGCCGTCGACGTGGTCCAGGTGGCAGGTCGGCCCGCCCTTGTCGCCGGTGGACTCCACGTCGGCCTCGACGACCTTCTGGAACGCCTGGTCGATCTCCTTCGAGCTCTGGATGGTCGAGCAGAAGCCCACGGCGCGGCGCAGCGGCTTCACCCCGCCGTCGGGGTCGTTCAGGATGTCGGCGAGGCCGTCTTCGGTCCAGTCGTCGAAGTCGTCCACCAGCAGGAAGTCGGGCGTGTCCGCCGCCTCGTCGCCCTCCAGCTCGTCCAGGCGCCGCGTGGCGTCCTCGCCGTGGGTGGCAAGCCCGCGCCAGCAGCCGATGATCTTGGCCTCGTCGCCTATGTTGAGCTCGGCCTCGTTGCCGTCGCGCGTCACGACGATCCTCGTTCCCGGCACGGCCTCCTGGTTGATGGCCAGCACGACCACGCGGTAGTCGCACAGGAGGCCCTTCTCCACCGCCTCGGCGAAGGTCATCTCGTAGGCCACCGGGCCGTACTTCCCCTCGTCGTCCATCGAGTACAGCTCGGCGGCTATCTCGCCGGCGCGCGTCCTCACGTTGTCGCCGTAGACCTTGGGCGTCGCCGTCATGAAGAGCCGCTTGTCGGCGCGCACGCGCTCGCCGTCCATGACTATCTGGTAGCACGCCACGTCCTCGTCCTCGGCGAAGCGCGTGCCGGCGGTGCGGTGAGCCTCGTCGCAGACGCAAAGGCCAAAGCGCGGAAGCCCCGCGTCCTGCGCGTCCTGGACCACCTGCATACTCTGGTAGGTGCTAAAGACCACGATCATGGCGTCGGGATAGTGCTCCCGCGTCCAGCGGTAGTTGTCCACCAGCGCCTTCGCGCTGGTCGTCGCGGGGAATCCCACGTCGACGGCGCTGTCCAGCAGGTCGTCCTCGCCGACCCTCGACGCGTGCGCGTCCGAGCACACCACCAGCGAGCGGAAGGGCACGCGCGCCTGGTTGGTCCACTCGCGCATCGCCTGCGCCACGAGCGCGATCGAGGGCGCGCAGAACAGCACGTCCTTGCAGCCCGCGCCCTCCAGGCGCTTCTCGGCCAGGCGAAGGGCCGTGAGCGTCTTGCCGGTGCCGCATGCCATGATCGCCTTGGCGCGGTCGTGGCGCTCGAAGCTCGCCTGGATCTGCTCGATGGCCTCCATCTGGTGCGGGCGCGGGTTGTACGTGCGCGCCCAGCGCTCCTCGGGCGTCTCCTCGTGGTCGCGCAAGAGCAGCGACCAGTCGACGTTGGACTGCTCCATGGCCGAGGGGGTGAGGATCGAGGACGCGATGCCGCGGTTCTGCAGCAGCGTCAGCAGGTGGTCCTCAACGTTGGACGAGACCTCCTCGCCCACGGTGGCGATGACCAGGCCCGTGTAGCGCGCGTCCGCCTCGGCGGCGGCGAAGAACGTGCCGAGGTCGCCGTAGGAGACCTTGTGGGCGGCGTCGAAGTTCTTGCACTGAACGGCCCAGTACGCGCCGGGCTCGTCGGCGCGCTCGGCCACGATGTCGATACCCGTGTCGTGCCCGGTGCGCAGCGGGTTCTCGGCGTCGTCCCAGCGCCACACTTTGCCAACGACCTGCTGCATCTCGGGGTCGTTTCGCAGGTACCACGCGCAGACGCGCTCCCAAAGGTCGCCCTTCTCGTGCTTGGTCCGCTCGTGCGAGCCCATGTAGTCGAGCACGTCGGCAAAGGTGACGATGCGTTCCTGGTCTGCGTCCATGGCGCTCTCCGTATCCGTGAGGGGCGAGGGCGCGGCGCCTTCGCCCAACAGGGCGGCGCCCGCCTCGCGACATAAAAAGTCACAGCATTGCGTGGCCTTCGCCACGACGCCCCTCAGTATACGCCCGAGCGCTGCGCCCGCCTATTCCGGGAACGGGGGCAGCTCCAGCCGCTTGACCTCAAGGACCGCCTCGGCGGGGACGCTGTCCAGGAGCCAACCGTGGAACTGGAGCCCGTCGTCTTCACCGTTCAGACATGCCAAGAGCCTTCCAATCATCGCGTCTTGCGAGTCCTGCGACAGCCCCGAGAAGGGGTAGCGCAGCTTGACCAGCCAAGGCTCACCGATGGCCAGCGCCTTATAGGCCCCTTCTTCTCCGATGGCCTTTTGCACGGCCCACTTGAGCGTCTCGCCCCCGTACGTCCACGCGTACTTGTAGTAATCGCGGCTGATAACGTCGCGTTCCATAGAAAAGAAGTGGATACCGCTTCTGTTCCGATCCCTCCCCAGGTAGTGCCGAGCGTCCTCAAGAGCCACCTCATTCTGCTCGGGTGTAAGTTCGACGGCATCTAGCGCCAAGGCAATACGCCTTAGGTTTTCTTCCGCGTCAAGCGCCCATAAGCCGTTCCCAGTGACCTCACGCGCGTCCAGCAGTCTCGTCGCGTGCCACCCGGTGAGCTCGACGCCCCACAGGGCTGCCCTAAGTTCGCCCTCCGCCATGCCGGGGCGATAGCGCGTGAGCCCGCGCAGCTCCTCGATGCTCTCCGCCCCGTCAAGGTCGACCAACGGTTTCTGGTCATCCATATAGCTCCTTTCGTTGTTAACCTATGGACGCCAAGACTCTAACGGCGTGCGCCAGACACCTCGTGCGGGATTTGGCGGCGCCCCCAATCCGCAGGTTTCAAACGCCCAATAACCACGCCGATATTCCCATCCACCACCTCGGCCGCCCTAGCGTCTAGCCCGCATGAGATTTCGGTTGCCACAAAGGAAGCACTTATGCGACTGCGCGCAGTCAGCCTTCAGGAGCCAGCTCAACAGGGCCGCATTTTGGTTGACGAACTTTGGAAAGAAGAGCTATATCAGCCGCCTGCCCAGCAGTCCGGGGCCGTCACGCACTGTTACTACCAACCAGGGGCCATCCAGCGCGAAAGCCCCGTCATTACGGGCGTTTCCAGCGACTCGGCTGCGCCTCAGACGCACTGCAGTGACGAAGAATTGAGTGGATTGATTAAGAGACGCCGCGCTCCCGTAGGACCCATGATGTCCCGCTGCCTCATCTCCCCGGCAAGGTGTATTAGCTATTTCATGCCAGTGGCGACCAGTCCCTCATTCTTGCAAAGCTCCGCAACTCAGCTCTTTGGGCTGCTTGTCATCTCGCGCGTAGCCGCCGAGCACCCCCGCAACGCGATCCGCAGTCGCGACGCGCTGCTCATTTAGCTTGTGCGATGCGAGCCACTTCTTCCTCAACGCCCGTTCTTTCCGGAACCTCGCGTATACGCTAGACTTGTCGCGTGGTTCATCTTTGTCCCACTCAAAGAGCCATATGCCCCTCGCCGCGAATTTTTTGCACATGTCATCAAAACAAGCCTTCTCTTCCTCGGTTCTAGCGCAACCGTATACGATTGCGACATCCTTATGCGGGACCCAGACGTCGGCGTATTCGCGTTCAACCCCGTTTGCGCGAGGCTGAAAGTGGGCATCTTCGTAGACGTCGAAGATGTCGGCATAAAAGAGGAGCGTTTCCCTCAGGTGCGCGCTCACGCCTTCCCCCATGGCGAGCTTTCGCACGGTATTGGAATAGTTCTCCTGAAATTCCGCCAAGTTGGCGCAGCGCATCAGTTTCACAAGCTCACGTTCGCTTCGGTGCCTTTTCTTTAACAGTTCCTCATAGGCCTGCGGGTTAAGATAGGTAGTCGGAACGGCCGCGCTGATTACATCCAGCAGCTGGCGAACGCCTTTCGTATAGGTATGGAGCAACTCCTGCAAGGCTGCCGTTATGCCGCTGACCCTCTCCTCTCCGACCAGTTCGTTTATGTAAATCGCTTTACTGATCTCGTCGCCGCAGCTTACCTTGCCGTACCTCATGAAGCGCCAGAAAGGAATGCCGTAAACTGAAGGCATTTCCACGCATGGCTGGCGGTTGAACATGCCTTGCCAGGCTTGTTCTCTGCGCGGCGTGGTCAGGAAGTCAAGTAAGATAAGGGCCTCCTGCTCCAGGTCCCCGTTTGCGCGCATGACGTAATTTTTCGATGTGTCATTCGGCGTGATGCCGTAGTCTATTCGCTCAATCTCCCCATATTTGCGTAGGGCTTTCTCGACAATAAGTTCCTGCAGCTCATTGACGGCGGAAAAGTAGTACGCGTTCGGTGGGCATCCGACCAGTTTGCGCATGCCGTGGGGACTGCGTCCGTCTTTGCTGAAGTGGTTAATGAAATCTCGCCAGTCATCGGTCCCGGTGCCCCGATAGAAGGTGACGGCGGCATGCGTTAGGCAGCGGATTTTACCAGTGGGGCAATCCATCAACAGATGCTTTGCGTGGGGGGCAGTCCCGACACTGATCAGAAGAGCGTCGATTTCCGTGAGCGCTCGCAGCTCTTTGACGCCCGTGATGCCGAACGCCCCCGCTCCAGTCTTGATCGCAAGGTTCGACGGCACGTCGAATATATAGTGTTCATGTATCCAGCGTTGATTCACATTGATGCCCCATACGAAGGTTGAGGCGGTGCAGTGCAATTTGCTGACGTTTTCACCGTTTCCATCCACGAGATGCCATTTGTGGGCGCCGTCTCTCACGTCTATGGTGTAAATTTTCTTCATTCCGGCAAGGGCGATCTCTTGCGGCTCGAGCGCGAACGAGGTGCTATCTTTGGGCGAAGGGGGCTGCGAGGCGCTGTCTTTAATTTTACCGCGAATCGTCCCGTCCTTTCCGCAAATCAAATGCCGGGGTGGCGGTGCATATCTCTTCGGGCGGGCAAGCGCCGATGCTGCCGCCGGTGTTTCTCGGGAGATGAGGAGCTTGAGGAGGGGGTCGACTCGCGGGTTGCTGGGCCTGATGAGCTTGTTGACGTCCCTGAAACTAGCGCAAGCGACACTGGCGATCGGCCCATGAGCGAGACCCCTCTCGCCCATGGGTGCTAGGTACATCGCCTTGATGTCTATGCGTGTTTTGACGTCCATGTTGCCTCCTGTGGCACTCATAATATCTCTCGCCACGGGTTTTGAGTACGGCTAAAACAGCTGGCAGGGCGGCAACCTCGTCAACAAAACCGCCCTTGCCTCAACCGTGACCAGGCTCCCCAAGGGTTCGCAAAATATCGCGTCGCCCGCCCCTAAGCCCGATCCCGATCCCCACGACCCCGACCTGCCCATCGGCTAGGTGCCCCGACATCAGACTACCGAACAGGAGATTCCAATGCGCGACGAGATCAAGGGCGGCGACGTCCTCCAGGCCACGACGGCATTCTCACGCCACTACGTGTTCGACCTGGGCGGGACCCTCTACGTGGACCGCACGCCCAAGGACGAGGACGGCGAGTACCTGTACCCCTACGGCACCAGCCTCATAGAGCTTTCCGTCTGCCCGCTGGGGCAGTGGCGCGTCAGGGACCACTACGGCACAGGGTCCGTCGCAGAGGGCCGAGAGTGGTACGCGTCCTACCTTGAGGAGCGGAAGCCCACCCCGGAGAAGCTGGCAGACCCCAAGTGGCGCCGCGACTTCGGCTACAACGGCTAGAGAGGCCTCTCGCCCGTCCCCAAAGGCAGCCGACCCGCTCGCCCGCGTCGCCGAGGGGCGACGCTGCCCAAACGAGGACGGTCGGTAATCCCGGTGGCGATAATCCCGCCGCCGAGAGGCGGCGGGGGCGCCCACGGCCGCTGGCCATGAACGCCCCCGC
>CAVJHQ010000091.1:0-10141 GCA_963649365.1 Alloprevotella sp. | reverse complement strand
GATGACCAAGAAGATGCCCGCCATTCTGGCGCTGCCGTTGATGGGCATTCTGATCGCGGCCGCCGCGGGCGTGCCGTTCATTTCGGCCGACAAGGAGGTGCAAAGCATAACCACCTTTGTCATCGGGTCGGGTGCGGCCAAATTGGCCTCAACCATCACGGTCACTATCTTTGGCGCTATCTTCGCGAAGGTCATTCAGAAGGAGGGGATTTCCGACGCCATTATTCGTAAGGCTGCCGAGCTCGCAGGCGATAAGCCGACCGTTATCGCGATTGCGCTAACTGCGGCAATCGCAGTTATCTTCACGGCCATGAGTGGCGCCGGTCCGGTCATCATGGTTTCGCAGATTGCCGTTCCGCTGCTTCTTTCTGCCGGGGTTACACCGGTCGTGGCGGCGAGCCTGATTCTGTTCGGCCTGAATATCGGCCTCCTGTTTAACGTCTCGCAGTATCAGCTTTACGTCGACACCATCGGTATGGACATGGATGTCATCAAGTCCACCTCCGTCGTTATGGGCGTTATCTGCGTTGTCGTGACGCTTGCCTATATCTTCATTAATACGCGCGAGGCGTCTAAGAGCTCTGCCTGGGCCGTCCAGGCGCCTGAGGATAAGAAGGACGTCAATCCCGTTGCCCTTGTCATGCCCCTTGTCCCCATCATTTTGGTTTTCTTCCTCAAATGGAATGCCGAGACCTCCCTCATCGTGACCCTTGTGGTGACCGCGCTCATCACTAAGCCGAGCCAGGCAATGCAAGTTCTTTCCAGCTCAGTGGTCGAGGGAATTAAGGATGTTGCTGGCGTTATTGGCCTGATGGTCGGTATCGGCATCCTGCTCAACGGCGTCTCTGCGACCCAGACCTCTGCTCTTATGCAGCCCATCATCTCTGTGATTCTTCCGAAGAGCCCCGTTGTTTACGTCGTGCTGTTCACCGTGCTTTCCCCGCTGGCTCTCTATCGCGGTCCTCTTAACATGTACGGCCTGGGCTCTGGTCTTGCGAACATCTTTGTTGCTGCCGGCACGCTTTCTCCGGCTGCCGTCGGCATGGCGCTGCGCTCCACGAGCGTTGTCCAGTGTGTCTCCGACCCGACGAACACCCAGAACGTCATCGTTGCCGACTATGCGAACGTGGACGTTAACGACATCCTGAAGTCTACGTTGCCTTACACCATGGTTATGGCCCTGGGCATCCTGGTCTACACCGCTGTGGTCCTGTTCTAGCGGCTTTCGCGTCCGGAGTATCCCCCCACACCGGATCGGCCTAGCCATGCCCGCGCCTCTCGCCAGTTTGATGAGAGGCGCGGGCGAATGCGCCCGGCGCGTTGGGGGGGATCCTATCTGAGCAGAGAAGAGCGGAGAGATGCTTCTATGAGCAAGCGAAGCGTAAGAATCGGCATCGACGTCGGCGGTACCTTTACTGATGCAGTGGTAGTCGATAACGAGACCTACGAGGTTATTGCTAAAGAAAAAGTTCCGACGACGCACCATGCCGACCAAGGCGTTGCCGCCGGTATTGTTCAAGCCATCGATAACGTTCTTACCAAGAACGGAATCGCTCCGGAAGACGTCGTGTTTATTGCCCACGGAACGACGCAGGCGACAAACGCCTTGCTTGAGGGTGACGTAGCCAAGGTAGGCATCATAGGCATGGGCAAGGGCGCGGGCGCCGGACGTGCCGGCTCGGAGACTACGGTGGGCAACATTGAGCTTGCTCCAGGTAAATATCTGGAGACGGAGCATGAGCTCGTGGAAAGCGGCTCGCTTGTCGACGGGGCCATAGAGACCGCCGTGCGCGCGCTGCGGGACCGCGGCTGCGAAGTTATCGTGGCGTCTGAGAGCTACTCCGTCGACGATCCAACGAACGAGAAGCGCGTCGTTTGCAAGGCAAACGAGATGGGCATGGTCGCGACGGGCGGCTATGAGATATCTCAGCTCTATGGGCTGTCGGCCCGAACGCGAACGGCGGCGGTTAACGCGGCGCTCATCCCAAAGATGATGGAGACCGCGAATATGACGGAAGGCGCAGTCAAGGACTCAGGAATCAAGAAACCCCTGATGATTATGCGCTGCGACGGCGGTGTTATGTCCATCGACGAGGTGCGCAAGCGGCCTATCCTCACGATGCTTTCCGGTCTGGCGGCAGGTGTCGCCGGCGCGCTCATGTACGAAAAGATTACAGATGGCATCTTCCTTGAGGCAGGAGGAACTTCCACAGATATCTCAGCCATCAAAGACGGCAAGGTGATGATTAAGAATGCGCAGGTGGGAGGCCATAAACTATACCTAACGTCGCTTGACGTCAGAACGCTGGGAATTGCCGGCGGGTCCATGATCGTTGTGGAGAACGGCAAGATTGCGGACGTGGGTCCGCGCTCTGCGCACATTGCCGATAAAGCCTATGAGGTGTTCACGCCCGCGTGCGACATTTGCGAGCCGCGCCTCGAGCTCATCGCTCCGCGTGAGGATGATCGGGCCAACTACGCTGTGGTCTCTTGTGCGAACGGCGAGTCCTGCGCCCTTACCCTCTGTGGAGCGGCCAATATCCTTGGCTATGTTTCGGAGGGGGATTATGCTGCCGGTAATGTAGAGTCCGCAAGGAAGGCATGGCAGGCTCTGGCAGATGCCATAGGTGGCACCGTCGAATCCCTCTGCAGGCAGGCTATGGATATCGCTATGGGAAAGGTCGCTCAGATTGTTCGGGGGCTTATCGCAGATTATGACTTGAATCCCAATCTCATTTACCTTGTCGGCGGCGGTGGATCGGCGTCCGTCGTGGCTCCTGCGCTTGGGGAGAGTATGGGGATCAGGCACCGTATTGCTAAGAACGCTCCCTACATCTCGACCATTGGCGTCTCTCTTGCGCTTGTGCGTGAGCAGATAGAGCGCAACGTCGCGAATCCTACCGAGGAGGATATCCGCAAGATTCGCCACGATGTGATGGAAGTCATAACCCGCGCCGGAGCTGACGCGGCGACCGTGGACATTTCCGTTGAGGTCGACGGGCAGAAGAATATTCTGCGCGCGACCGCTACAGGTGCGACCGAGCTGCGCACGAAGGACCGTAACTCACAGGCAAAGGGCGATGACGAGCTGCGGGACATTGTGGCCGAGGCTTGCAGTGTAGATCGCGACGCGGTGAAGAAGGTTGCCGGTGAAGGTCGTTGGCGTGCCTTCGAGGTCGGTGTGGTCAAGAAATCCCTGTTCGGTCTTCTAAAAAGCAAAAGAACGCTGGTCCGCGTAGCTGATGAGGAAGGGGTAATCCGACTTCAGAAGAACGATGCGCGCGTGGGTGTCTTTGCAAAAGGGGACCTGGGCGGTGCGTTCTCCGATTTTGTTGACTCCATGACAGTGTATTCAGACGCTGGAGCAACGCTGCCCAAGACATATTTATTCTTCGGGCAGAAGATGTCGGACCTTTCTGGCGTCCTGAATAAAGAGCAGCTCATGGGGCTTGCTGAGATGGAGCTCGAATTCGCTACTGACAATCAACCCATTATTGTTGTGGCGGCAAGGGATTAGGAATGGCTGTCTGCGCGTCAACTCCTTATGCCACAGAGAGGGAGCTTGCACTTGTCCAGCTCTTGGGCGATTCCTCTCTTTCGAGGGCGGAGGAGGCGGACTTATCGACATTGGCCGATGCTTGCCTCTCTCGGGGTCGGGCCCGCGCTGCGGGGTATTCCGGATGTAATCCCGAGGACGTCATGGCTGATTGTGGCTATGACGTTCTGCGCTTGACCGGCCCAGCGCCTGGCTCGCGCAAAGGTTTTCATCTATGCGCGATGACGCGTGCTGTTGGGAGAGGGACTTCGGCTGGAACGGTCGAGCTATATGTTGACGAGATTGGCATTAAGTTCGAATCGCTTCATGCCTTCGGGGTCTGCATTGACCAGGAAGATCTTGAGCGGCTTCACTTGGCGCACGAGCTTTTCCACGTTCTTGAGTACGGAGACGGGCGTATGAGCTATGAGGAAATGCCTCCCGTTCGAATCCGAGGGATGCTCGGCTGGCGAAGCGTTCGGCCGAAAGTTTCGAGTGAGGTGGCGGCCCATGCTTTCGCTCGCTGCGTGACGAATTCCGGGCTGTCTGCCCAGCTTGTTGATGCTTTGGCGCTAATAGGAGAGGGGTCGCTAACTTACGGGACGTTTGTGTCCTGCGTGGATCGAGCACGGGCAATGCTTATGAACCTTTGATTGGAGTCGAAGTGGATATGTACGCATTCGGCCGCAGGAATCTTCCAGTTTTGGGGAGATGGGACACTGTCGTAGTGGGCGGAGGAACCGCCGGGGCGTCGGCGGCAGTGAGCGCTGCTCGCGGAGGCAATACTGTTCTCGTTGTTGAGAAGGCTTCTTCGCTGGGCGGGACGCCAACTCACGCGCTTGTCACGCCAATGATGCCTTCGCGCGTCGAGCATGGGTCAAATCTAGCCGAGATTGAGTGCCGACTTAAGGACCTCGGCATCGTCACTCGCGAGGATAACGACCTTATGGGTTACATCTGGTTTACGCCGGAGACCTTTGCGGAGGTGCTCGAGAGCATGCTTCTGGATGCCGGCGGGCAAGTCCTATATGACGCAACGCTTGTTTCCGCCGATGTTCACGATGGGGTTATCCAGGCCATTGAGGTCATGACGGTTGAGGGGCCGCGCGCGATCGTTGCCGACCAGTTTGTGGATGCGACGGGTGACGCAGTGCTATCCCGCGTTGCGGGCGTGCCCTGTGTTCGCGGGGACGATGGCGGAAACAACCAGATGTGCTCGCTTAGATTTGAGATGGGCGGCATAGACGTCGACGCCTATCGTGATTACTGCCTTTCTTTGGGGGATGAGTTTAGCCCGCTTGTTCAGGGTTACTTTTGGGAATCGGCGATGGTCGCCGGTAGGGGATTCAAGCTTGAGCCGCTGTTTCGCAAGGCGTTGGCGGACGGTGTGTTGCGCGAGGACGATCTCGTCTACTACCAGTGCTTCTCGCTTCCGTCGGAACCTGGCTGCATGGCGTTCAATTGCCCCCATTTGCCGGCTCTTAAAAGCAATGCCTCTGCCATGGCGCGATCTGGGGCGCTTGCTGATGGCCGTCGTCGCGTAAGGCGTTTCGTGACCTTCCTTACGCGCTATATGCCGGGCTTTGAACATGCGTTTCTTATTCGCGAGGCCAGCATGCTGGGAGTTCGTGAGAGCTGGCGAATTCGGGGGAAATATGTGTTGGACGTTGACGACTATGTGCGCCGCGCCCGCTTTGAAGATGCCGTTGCCAAGGGAACCTGGTATATCGACGTGCACTCTGCGACGAAAGGCCTTGTTCACATGGAGAAATATGGCGCCGGAGAATACTACGAGATTCCCTATCGCTGCCTAACTAATGGGGTCGTAAGCAATTTGCTTACCGTGGGTCGCTGCATTTCCACAAGCTTCCTCGTGCAGGCGAGCGTTCGCATCCAACAGACGGTCATTGACATGGGGGAGTCTGCGGGCCGTGCATGTGTGGCGGCAAAGGCTGGCAACGTCATCCTTTCCGCGTTTGATGGGCGCGGGCTCATGTGAGGACGGACTTCCTTGAGTTACCGGCGCCTCTTGCCTCGACGGCGAGAGGCGCTGTTTTGGATGTTCAAGGCCAAGCTCGTGTTTTCGTTGACTCGAAGGGGCCGTCCCTTCGCGTCATTTGACCCACTGCGCGACGCGGGCCTGCATGCCGGCGATGTCGAGGGTGCCCTCGGCGAAGCCCTTGCGGACGAGAAGCTCCGGGACGAGCTCGTCGTACTTCTCGAAGTTGGGGACCTCGCCGGGGTAGATGAGCTCCATCGGGTCGGTGAGCGCCTCGGCCTCGTTGGCCACGACGGTGTAGAAGGCCTTCTCGTCGACCTCGGGTGCCATGATAAAGGTCATGTAGTACGGTCGTGAGGAGTCGAGGCCCTTGAGGCCGAGCTCCTTGGCGCACTTGATCTTGAGCAGGCGCTCGAGCGCGAGGAACGCGTAGCTGCCGAGCCACGGCAAGAGGCACCACATGTTGCCGCCGAGGCTCACGAGCGGGGACTTCGTGAGCCCGCCGTTCTTGGCCACGTGGCGCGCCTGCGCCAGGCGCGCGCGGGCGTTCTCCTGCAGGTAGGGGTAGGGCGCGTGCTCGTCCAAGGCTTGGCGCATGCGCTCCAGGACGCGGGTGTTGATGTCTCCCGGGCACTCGCCGAAGTAGGCCGGCACACGTCCCTTGACCTGCGTGACGTAGAGCAGGTGGCGCTTGTGGTCGACCTCCTCCACGATCCACACGTGCCCGGCGATGGCGACCTTCTCGCCCGGGGGCGGGGGCGCCACGAGGGTGCCGATCTCCTGCGATTCGCAGCGCACGGTGTACTCGACGTTCTCCTGGAAGACGGCGTAGAACTTGTAGTTGTTGGTCACGCGCTCGCCGGCGAGGCCCACGATGAGGCCGCCCGTCTCGGTCTGCTCGATGTAGTCCTGCGCGAGCATGTAGCGCAAAAGCTCGCGGAAGTCGTCGATGCTCACGCGGTGGAAGTACGTGAGCGTGAGCACGCGCGTGGCCAGCTGCGCGGCCGTCAGCTCTCCTTCGCTGGCAAGAATCGCCAGCGTCTGGTGGCAAAGCAGGCTGTACGGCAGGCGGTCCAGGCGCGGCGGCTCGACCCAGTGCTCCTCTCGGTAGAGCTGCACGAGGGCGATGCCCTGCAGCAGCTTCCAGGGGATGGTCTCCGGCGTGAGGGCGCGGGCCTCGGGCTGGTCCTCGCGCATGACGAACCACATCTCGGGCGGCTCGTCGCGCCGGCCCGTGCGGCCCATGCGCTGGAGGAACCCCGAGACGGTAAAGGGCGCGTCGATCTGGAACGCGCGGTTAAGGCGCCCGACGTCGATGCCGAGCTCGAGCGTGGCCGTGGCGACGATGGAAAGGTCGTTTGCCTCCTCGCGCATGAGCTCCTCGGCGGACTCGCGGATCGATGCCGAGAGGTTGCCGTGGTGGATGAGGAACCGGTCTGGCTCGCCGTTCCTCTCGCAGTAGGCTCGGAGCACGGTGCAGACGTCCTCGGCCTCCTCGCGCGAGTTGGTGAACACGAGGCACTTCTTGCCGCGCGTGTGCTCGAAGATGTAGCCGATGCCGGGGTCGGCGTTGTCGGGGGCGGAATCCGTGGGGGCCTCGTCGGGGGACCAGGGGCTTATCTCCGTGCTCAAACAGTCCTGTTCGCACGGAAGCGTCACCGGCGCTTCCGGCTCATGCGGAACTGCGCGCGGAGATAAGCCCCTGGTCCCATGCGCCGTCTCCACGACTTGTACGCTTAGGACGTCGGCCTCGGCCGCTTGGGTGGACTGAAGCTTGATGTCCGGCGCCTGGGGGCCGGTGGTGTAGAAGTGCTCCATGCTGAGGCGCCACGTGCGCGGGGGCTCCTCGATGCGCGGGACGATCGTCTTGCGGCTGGTGCCGGCGGCAAGAAACGCGCCGACGCGCTCCGGGTCGCCGATGGTGGCGGAGAGGCCGATGCGCCGCGGCTCGACGCCCGCCATGCGGGAAAGCCGCTCGATAAGGCAGAGGCACTGCCCGCCGCGGTCGCCGCGCAAAAGCGAGTGGACCTCGTCGATGACGACGTAGCGCAGGTCGCAGAAGAGCTTGGCCACGGCGGAGTGCCGGCGCATGAGGATGGCCTCGAGCGACTCCGGGGTAAGCTGCAGCACGCCGGAGGGCTTCTTCATGAGCTTGGCCTTGTGCGACTGGCTGACGTCTCCGTGCCAATGCCACACAGGGATGTGGGCCTCGTCGCAGAGGTCCGTGAGGCGGTAGAACTGGTCGTTGATCAGGGCCTTGGTGGGGCCGATGTAGATGGCGCCGACGCTCGCGGGCGGGTCCTCCCACAGCTCGGTGAGGATGGGGAAGAAGGCCGCCTCGGTCTTGCCTGAAGCGGTTTGTGCGGTGAGGAGCACGTGGTCGTCCGTGTTGAAGATCGCCTCGCCGGCGGCCACCTGGACCCCGCGCAGGCTCTCCCACTCGTGGTCGTAAATAAAGTCCTGGATAAAGGGGGCGTATCGGTCGAAGACGCTCATGGTTGTCCTAGATTCCGAGCGCGGGCAGCGCGTTGACCACGATGGTCGCCGCGACGGCGCAGGCGACGATGGCGGCAAAGACCTTGTCCGCGGCCGTGGGAAGAAGGGCGGCTTTGCGACGCGCGCACATGAGCAGGTAGAGAACGGTGCCCGGCGCGATGGCGACGGCGACGACGGTGAGGCCCTTGAGGCCGCTCGACCAGATGAGGAACAGCGTGTACGCGAGGGCGACGGTGCCGGCAAAGCGCGCCGAGCGGAGGCTCGGGGCGAGCGGCCCCTCGATGCGGTCGGCCTTCCAGGCGGCGCGCGCGTAGTAGGCGGCGGCGCAGGTATAGGGGATGAGGATGGCGTAGACCGAGCAGGTGTAGAAGAACTGGTAGGTGCCCGCCGAGAAGAGCGAGAGCACGAGGAACGCCTGGGTGATGCCGGCCGAGACGAGCGTCGTCCTCACGGCGGTGCCGTTCGCGTCGGTCGCGGCGAGGGTGCTGGGAAGAAGCCCCCGCGAGGCCGCCTGGTAGGAGGTCTCGGCAGCGAAGGTGAGGTAGCCGAGCATCGTGCCCATGAGCGAGACGACCACGCCGCCGTTGACAAGGACGGCGCCCGCAGGTCCGATAACCTGCTCGAACACGCCCGCAAGCGACGGCGTGGAGAGGGCCGCGAGCTGCTCGCGCGGCAGGATGCCGAGCGAGAGGACAGAGATCAACACGTAGAAAACCACGACGAGCATGAATCCGAAGGTGGTGGCACGGCTTACGTCGTGCGGGTCGCGGGCGCGGCCGGACACCACGACGGCGCCCTCGAGCCCCACGAAGAGCCACACGAGCGCGATCATCGTCGAGCGAAGCTGCTCGATAAAGGAGGGGCCGCCCGCCTCTCCCCAGAAGTTCTGGGCAAAGATAGCCGGGTCGAAGCGCGTGAGCAGCAGGACGCAGAGGATGAAGAGCGCGAGCGGCACCAGCTTGGCGAGCGTGATCACCAGGTTGACGCCGGTGGCAAGGCGCACGCCGCGCGTGAGGAGCCATGCGATGAGCCAGAGGAAGCACGACGCCAGGGCGATAGACACAGGCGTGCTGCCGCTTTCGAGCTGCGGGAAGAAGTACGAGAGCGCGTTGAAGAGCATGATGGCGTAGCCGGCGTTGTTCAGGCATGCGCTCATCCAGTAGCCCCAGGCGGCGGAGAATCCCACGTAATCCCCGAAGCCGGCGTGCGCGTAGGCATAGATTCCGCCGGAGAGCTCGGGCCGCACGGCGGCAAGGCCGCTGAACGTCTTGGCCAGGGCGAAGACGCCCACGAAGCAGATGGCCCAGCCGACGAGCACCGCCGCGGTGTTCGCGCCGCCCGCGGCAAGGTCGCCCGCAAGCGAGAAGATCCCCGCGCCTACGCAGGTCGTGACCACGAGGGTCGTGAGGCCCGTGAAGCCGAGGGTGTTCGCGTCCCCTGCGCCTTCGGATGTCGCGTCGCGCCCTATCGTCTTGCCCTTATCGGCCACGCCATGCTCGGCTGCCCGCTGCGCCATGCGCTTCTCCCTTAGATCGTGAACTCGGCGAACTGCGGGGCCACGTCGGTGTTCTTGCCTGCGTCCGCGCCCGTCCTGTCCACGTTAGCCGGGCTGAGGGAGAAGTCCCCGGACTGTAGCAGCTTCGCAACGTCCGCCTCCGGGTTCTGGTAGAGGATGTCGAGAAGCTCGATGAAGTCGCGGATGACCTCGCGCGGCGTGAGGTGGGAGTCCGCGCCCACGCGCCCGAACTCGACCTGCAGGAAGCTCACGAGGTCCTCGGTGTTCAGCCGGCGCCCGTAGCCGAAGTAGCCGGCGTGGATGTCCGCGAGCTTCTCGGTAAGGACGAGCAGCTCCTCGTAGGTGAGCGGGTTCAGGTGGATGACCGGCGCGAGCATGTCCGTCATGCCCTCGGAGGCGAAGCGTCCCTGCGTGAGGCGGCTGCGCAGGGCCTCGTAGCTGTACACGCCGCGGCGGCGGTCCTCTATGGACTGCGGCGTGCCGCCCATGATGATGCCCAGGTGGTGCGCCTTGCCCTGGAGCGTGTCGTTGTACATGGTAAGGATCTTCTCGTAGTTGTACTGGCGCGTGATGGCGTTCGGGATCTTGTAGAGGT
>CAVJHQ010000090.1:0-10149 GCA_963649365.1 Alloprevotella sp. | reverse complement strand
AGTTCGGCGGCAAGCTCTTCGACGACAACCACGCGAGCCGCGTGCTGCCGGGCTTCGAGCCCGACGTCAAGTTCCGCATGCTCAAGAGCCTCGCGGCCGACGTCGAGGTCATCATCGCCATCAACGCCAACCACATCGAGAAGAACAAGGCCCGCGGCGACCTCGGCATTACCTACGACGAGGACGCGCTGCGCCTGGTCGACCTCTTCCGCGCGAACGGCATGCAGGTCGCGGCCATCGTCCTCACCCAGTACGCCGCCCAGCCCGCGGCCGACGCGTTCCGCCGCCGCCTTTCCGAGCTCGGCATCGCCTGCAAGCTCCACTACCCCATCGAGGGCTACCCGCACGACGTCGACCTGATCGTCTCCGACGAGGGCTACGGAAAGAACGAGTTCGTCGAGACGACCCGCCCGCTCGTCGTGGTCACGGCGCCCGGCCCCGGCTCCGGCAAGCTCGCCACGTGCCTCTCGCAGATCTACCACGAGCACGAGCACGGCGTGGAGGCCGGCTACGCCAAGTTCGAGACCTTCCCCGTGTGGAACCTGCCGCTCTCCCACCCCGTGAACATCGCCTACGAGGCCGCGACCGCCGACCTCGACGACGCGAACATCATCGACTCTTTCCACCTGGACGCCTACGGAGAGACGACCGTCAACTACAACCGCGACGTCGAGGCGTTCCCCGTGGTGCGCGCCCTTATGGAGAAGATCCTGGGTCAAAGCCCCTACCAGAGCCCCACGGACATGGGCGTGAACATGGTCGGCTTCGCCATCAGCGACGACGAGGCGTGCCGCGAGGCGTCGCGCGCCGAGATCGTGCGCCGCTACTTCGCGGCCTGCGAGCAGGTAAAGCGCACGGGAGCCGGCACCGAGCAGGTGGACAGGCTGCGCTCCATCATGCAGAAGGCCGGCGTGGACAAGAACTTCTCGCCCGCGCGGTCCGCGGCGCTCACGCGCGAGCAGGTCACGGGGGCTCCGGCCGGCGCGCTCATCCTGCCCGACGGGCGCGTGGTCACGGGCAAGACCTCCGAGCGCCTCGGCTGCGCGAGCTCGCTTCTGATGAACGCCCTCAAGGCGCTCGCGGGCATCGACCTCGAGCTCGAGGTGATAAGCGACGATGCCATCGAGCCGATCAGCCGCTTGAAGACGCGCTACCTCGGCGCCAAGAACCCGCGCCTGCACACCGACGAGACCCTGATGGCGCTCTCCATCACGTCCGCCACGAGCGAGGCCGCGGCTCGCGCGCTCGCCGGCCTGGGCGAGCTGCGCGGCTGCGACGCGTTTTTCTCAGTGATCATCAGCTCTACGGACGAGGAGGTGCTGCGCCGTTTGGGCGTGAACGTCTGCTGCGAGCCCAAGTTCGAGCGCAGCGGGCTGTTCCACCGGTAGAGGGGCGGCGGAACAGTTATACGAGCTTCGCGTAGTCCTGTGCCTGATGGATGAGATGGGCGACTTTGACCTCGCCGCTCTCGTACTTGTATAGGACGATGTACTTACCAGCCCGGGCCCTGCGATACCCGCATGCGCAGAGCCTGGGCTCGGTCGAGTACGGGTACATCTCCGGGAACTTCTCCACGTTTTGCTTGAACGCTTTATATCCTGCGGCAAGGTCTCGCGCAGCTTTGCCCGTCTCGTCAACGCTCTCGAGATACTCGAGGGCACTCCAAAGGTCGCGGCGCGCCTCGAGCGACTCGAAAACCTTACACGCCATAGCGGGCCTCGAGAGATGCGACGGTCTCGGACGCGTCGTGAACCCGGCCCTCGGCAAAATCCGACTCGGCACGGTCTATTGCCTGGTAGAGACGCGACCTGGCAGCCTCAAGCTTCATCGACTCGTACTCCTCGATGGACATCGAGACAAAGGCGTCCTTACCGTTGCGCGTCACGATAACCGGGCCTCGGGCGCTTGCCACCGTCTCGGCAAACGTCGTCGTGTCCTTCAGGTCTTTGATGGGTACGCAGACGGTCATGACGGCAGCCTCCTCCAGTCGTTTTATCGACATTATAGGCTCTGTCCCAGAATTATGGGATAGGCGTTTTAGGCTGAAAGGAGAACCGAACCGACGGCGCCTGTCACCGCACCGTCCGGCAGGCAGTCGAGGAACGCGGACGAGGTGGCGCAGCGTGCTTGGCGTGACCCCAAGCTCGAGCGCAGCGGCCTGTTCCACCGGTGGGCCGGCGGAACAGGCCGTCGTCGATTACGTCTTGTGGCGGGCACGCGATTCTTGCACGGCGAGAATAATCATGGCAGCAAGCCATGCCAGACAATCCACAACGGCAATTGCGCACCAAATGAAGGTAACGCCATCGTTGGAGCCAAGTTTACCCTCAGAACAAAGACAGACGCCAAAGCTCAGATGGCCCATCCCGTATCTCTGGCAGAAATCTATGACCTTTTCTACCTTCATGTCCAGCTCCAAAAAGTCAGAGAGACTTCAATCAAAACGTCCACGGAATCCAATAGGGACCCCAACTTTGGCCATTCTTTGAGAAGGTGGTATTAGCGGCATAGTCAACGTAAGGGTCATAACGCTCGTAATACAAGGTGTATGAGACCTTAGTGTCTCCAGCTTCCTCAATAATCTTTTCTATGATTTTTGCCCCAACATAAGCAATTACAACGGTAACTGGTGTTGTACCACCGATAACAGTAATCATAGCTCCGGCAAATGCTGCTAACGTAATAGCAGCGCTCTCGCTGATATAGAAGGAACTTGACCCCATTGAAACCCAGTCCGCCGGCATGATCGGATCGATATAAGCCGCGACGGCCCCGTCGATACGCACGACACCCTCGTCTTTGTTGAAAACCAACACTGAAGACTCGCCCGTGCCCAGGTTCAGAATAGTCGTCTGGTTGTCCCCCGAATCCGTGGTCGAATAGGTAAATCGGTACTCGACCCCGTCGATGACACAGGTCTCGGGCTCGCGCGAGCCAAAGGGTACGGACTCAGGCATGGTTGTCACAACAGTTTCGCCAGCGCCGTCCTCAGCATAGGCCGGGCTTAGGCAACGCCAAAGCCGTGGCTGACGCAAGCCCAAGGGCAAGAAATGAGCGGCGATTGATGGAGGTCTCGGTCAGCCTGTCTTGCAGCATAGGAACCTCCTTGTTCAGTTTCACCTGCATTTCTTTGGTTACCACGGTGATATGAATGTACCTGAGAACGGTCCCGCGCATTCCGTTGTACCCCCTTGTACAGGCAAACGGCTTCAATTCTTCGCCGAGCGGCGTACCCCGGATGACAGGAAGTTGAAATAAGGCAAATTACCTCGATAAACGCCTCGCACAGACTAGTTTGTGAGCCCGGCACCCGAGAAAAAGACGAGCGGTTTGGGCGGCGCTACTCAGCCGAAGCGGGGCCATCGCCCGCCCCCGCGCCGTCCAGCAAGCAATCCAAAAACGCGCGCGCAGCGGTGGAGAGAAGCCCCGGGCGGTAGACCGCGGCGAGCTCGCGGGTCACGGGCGGGTCGAGCGGGCGACGCTCGATGCGATACGGGCAGCGCGTGAGGATGAGCCCCGGCAGGATAGAGAGCCCGAGGCCGTTCTCGACCATGGACATGATGGCGTAGTCGTCCCAAGTGGAAAGACGCGCCTGAGGCTCGAGGCCCGCTTGATCGAAGAGGGGGCTTATCTCGTTGTCGCTTCCGCGCTCGAGCAGGATGAACGGCTCTCGAGCAAGGTCGTCAAGGCGTATGCACTTCTTCGCCGCAAGCTCGTGGCCCTGCGGGACGACGGCCATGAGCTCGTCCACCAGCACGACCTCCCGCGCCAGGTCCTCGCGAGGGACCTGCGGCGGATACGGCAAAAAGCCAAGGTCGACGAGTCCGTCCGCCACCCAGCTCTCGATCTCGGAATAGTCGCCCATGCGCAGCTCGAACTCGACCTGCGCATGGCCCGCCTGGAAGCGCTCGATCACGCTCGGCAGGACATGGGTGGCCACCGACGAGAACGTGCCGATCACGATCGAGCCCGACTGCGCGCCCGCGACCTCGGCCACGCGCTCACGCAGGCGCCGCTCGTCTTCGCAGACGGCCTCCACGAACGGCATGACCTGCTCGCCGTCGGCCGTGAGGCGCACCCCCTTGCGCCCGCGCTCCAACAGCCGGACGTCCCAATCGCGCTCGAGGTCGGCGATCATGCGGCTCACGCCCGACTGGCTGTAGGCGAGCTTTCGGGCCGCGGCGCTGATGCTGCCCGCGCGCACCGTCTCGACGAGCGCCTGGTATTTCTGAACCGCAGAATCCATGGTCTTCTCCCCGACTCGCGGGCCTGGTTCCCGGCCCGTTCTATCCATGCGTGATTGTGCTGCCAGCCATGCTAAACATTCGCTTTTCTCAATACAAGCAACCTGCCAAGATAAGCAGCGGAATCGGGCAGCAACCAGCGGGAAAGCAGCGAAACAAGCATGTCGAAGGCAAATGAGAAGTACCTCCTCTCGCTCGTCCTCTTCGGGTCGAACGGCATCGTCGCCAGCATGATCGACCTGCCGAGCGTGCTCGTCGTGTTCGCGCGCGTGAGCCTGGGCGCGGCCCTGCTCGTGGCCCTGACCCTTCTTTCCCGCGACGCGCGCGAGAACCTCCAGGCGCCCACGCACCGTCGCCAGGCGCTCCACCTCTTCATCTCGGGCGCGGCCCTCGGCGCGGCGTGGCTCTTCCTCTTCGAGTCCTACCGCTACATCGGCGTCGGCGTGGCGTCGCTGCTCTTCTACTGCGGGCCCGTGATCGTGATGGCGCTCTCGCCCTTTATCTTCAAGACCCGGCTCACCGCGCCCAAGCTCTGCGGCTTCGCCGCCGTCATCCTCGGCGCGTTCCTCGTCGTCGGGCAGGGCCTCGGCAACGGCATCGCCCCCATGGGCCTTCTGCTCGGCGGCATGAGCGCCGTCATGTACGCCGTCATGGTCATCCACAGCAAGAAGGTCTCCGACATCAAGGGAATCGAGTCGTCCGCCATCCAGCTCCTCGGCAGCTTCTGCGCCGTAGCCGCCTATATGGCCGCGAGCGCGGCCGCGGGCAGCCTCGCCCACCCGACCGCGATGCAGCTCGCGAGCCTGAACATCCCCGCCGTCCTCTGCATCGGGCTCGTGAACACCGGCTTCGGCTGCTACCTGTACTTCTCGTCCATGGGCGAGCTCCCCGTGACCCGCGTGGCCGTGTGCGGCTATCTGGAGCCGCTCTCGGCCGTGGTCCTCTCGGCGCTGCTGCTCGGCGAGGCCATGACCGCGGCGAACGTCCTCGGCGCGTGCCTCATCCTCGGCGGCGCGCTCTACTCGGAGCTCGGCGAGAAGCTCGTCGCCCGCCTCGGCGAGCACACGAGCGGGGCGGCCGCGGCCTAAACGGAAGCACCTCCCGCGACGTCGACGAACCGGATACGCTCCCCTCAAGGGCCCGAAGTCCCAGCTTCGGGCCCTTTTCTTACCGGCCGGAAACCTCAATGCGCTATCCTTTTGGCAATTTGGGCAGACGATGACTGGGGAAGGCACCGCATGGCGTACGAGCTCATTGCACTCGATATGGACGGCACGTTGCTCGACTCGGGAAAGCACGTGCTTCCGAGCTCCATCGACGCCATCGCCGAGGCCGCGGCCGCCGGCAAGAAGGTCGCCATCGCCACCGGTCGCTGCCCGAAGATGGTCGCCATGTACAAAGAGCAGCTGCCGGACGTCCGCTACGCCATCTGCTGCGCCGGCGCCGTCGTCTACGACATCTCTGCGGGGCGCGTGCTCGCCGAGCGCGACATCGACGCCGCCGTGGTCACGCAGGCCATCCGCACGGCGGACGAGGAGGGCGCCTACATCCTCGAGGTCACGGCCGGCGAGGGCGTGTATATGCAGCTCGACGAGATCCGGATGTCGCCCGCCTGCGGCGTCGGCGCTTATCAGCAGCTCTATATGGAGACGAGCGAGCTCGTCGAGGACGCCCATGCCGTCGCGCTCGACCCGGCGGCGCGCATCTCTAAGCTTAACTTCCACTTCGCCGACGTCGCGGCGCGAGATCGCGCCCATGCGCGCCTTGCGGACGCCGACGTCGTCGTGACCGACTGCGAGGCGTCGAGCCTCGAGTTCACCTGCCCGGGCACCGACAAGGGCACCGGGCTGGCCGAGCTCGCGCGCATCGCCGGCGTCGACATGGCCCAGACGATCGCCGTCGGCGACGCGGACAACGACCTCCCCATGTTGCGGGCGGCGGGGCTCGGCGTCGCGATGGGCAACGCGCTGCCCGAGGCCGTCCAGACGGCCGATGTGCAGGTGGCGGACAACGACCACGGCGGGGTCGCCGAGGCCATCCGGCGCTTTCTCCTCTCGTAGAGAACGCTTCGAAGGCTTCCCGGAATCCACGCAACTAAAAACGCGACGAATCGCACACAACGGAAAGAAGGACTTTGAATGCCCCATCACACGCTTAATCGCAGGGAGTTCCTCGGGCTTCTTGCCGGGGCGAGCGCGGCCGCGCTCGCGGGATGCGGGGCGGGCGAGAGCAACGGCTCCTCCAGCGAGGCGACGGCCGCCGGAATCTCCGGCATGAGCCTCACCTTCGTGGGCGACGACGCCTTCGCCCCCTACCGCTACCTGGAGACCCAGGCGGACGGAACGCAGAAGGTGGTCGGCCTCGACATCGCCGTCGCGGACGAGCTGGCGAGCCGACTCGGCTTCTCCTACACCTACGAGGCGCAGGAGTTCGCCGCCACCCTCGCCTCCATCCAGGGAAGCCAGGCCTCCTTTACCATGGCCATGAGCTCGAACGCCGAGCGCGAGCAGACCTTCGACTTCACGCGCGGCTACTACCAGCCGCGCGTCGGCGTCCTCACCCTCGGCGGAGAGCCCGTCCAAACCCTCGACGGCCTGAGCGGCAAGTCGATCGCCTGCACCACGGGCACGGTCCAGAACAAGTTCATCGCCGCCGTCATGCCCGACGCGGACATCCACACCTACGACGGCGGCAGCCAGTGCCTCCAGGAGGTCCTCGCGGGCCGCGTCGGCGCGTACCTGTGCGACGGCGCCGAGGGCCAGTCCATGCGCGACGCGAACGAGGGCCTGGTGCTCGGGCTTCTTGACCGCGACGAGACCAAGGACTACGTGGGCGTCTACCGCCTGATGGCCGCCAAGGGCGCGTCGTTCGTGGCCGCCGTCGACGAGTGCATCGGCCAGATGCTCGAGGACGGCACCATCGACGGCTTCATCGAGCAGTATGTGGGCGCCGACTTCAAATGGAACGGCGACTACAGCGCGAGCGGCTCCTCGACCGTCGCGGCCGGCTAACGCAAAGAAGGGCCAGGCAACCACGTGAAGTTCGAGCTGCTCGCACCCTATATCCCGATGTTTATGCAAGGGTTCGCCGTGACCTGCGAGGTCACGGCGGCGGCCCTCGTGCTCGCGTTCGCGCTCGGGACGCTGATCGCCCTTGGCAAGGTCTCGGGGCGCCGGCCGCTGCGCGCGGCGCTCGGCTTCTACACCTCCGTTTTCCGCGGGGTTCCGCTCATCGTGCTGCTCTTTATCGCGTACTTCGCAACGCCGCAGCTCACGGGCTGGAAGATCGACATGTTCACCGCAGGGGTCCTCACGCTGGGCCTCAACGGCTCCGCGACGGTCTCGGAGACCCTGCGCGGCGGAATCGAGGGCGTCGACGCGGGCCAGTACGACGCTGCGAAGTCTATCGGCCTTAGCTATGGGAAGACGATGCGCCTCATCGTTATTCCGGCAGCCCTGCGAAGCGTGGCTCCCGCCCTGGTCAACGAGGTCATCACTGTGCTCAAGAGCTCCTCGCTCGTGGCCACGATCGGCCTCATGGACATGATGCGCGCGGCCCAGAGCGTGCAGGCGCTCACCTACCGCGCCTTCGAGCCGTTCCTCGCCGTCGCCGTCGTCTATTACGCGATCGTCATGGCCCTCGTCGCGCTCAGCCGGCGGCTCGAGCGCAGGCTTGCGTAGCCCGAGCAGCCGCACAGGCCCCGACCCTGGCAAGAAGGGCGTCGCGCTTCCGCCGGCAGGCCGGCATCCCCGTGCCGAGGCGCGGGCCTGCACGGTTTTCAGACAGCGAGTATCTTTCGTTCAGCCTGGTCACAGGCTTGCGTCGTCGCTTTGAAGCGACTAGTCGAACGATTTATAGAGGTAGCTGAAAGCGCATACTCTCCTCAAGGCACGAGGCTCGCAACCGCCTCTGTGGAAAGGAGATCCCATGACCAAGCAGTCCGCCAACGCCCTCATGAGGAACGTCGGCATCGCCGTGCTCACCGGAACGCTCGTCTTTGCGCAGGTGCCCGTTGCGGCCTTCGCGGAGGAGGCGGGCGCGGGGCAAGCGCCGCAGTCCCAAGACGGCGGCACGCCTCCCGAGAAGCCCTCGGGCGAGCAAGGGACCGACGGCCAGCCTGGCGAGCCTCCAAGCGGCGAGGCCCCCGACGGGGCGCCGGGCGGCGGTCAAGGCGGGGGCCAGCCCGGCGGCATGGGCGGGGCCAACACCATGACGTTCGACTATACCGGCAGCTATTCGGGGGCAGTGACGGCCGACGCCGAGTCCGTCTCCGCTGATTCGGCTACGTACGAGGCGACCGAGGCCGACGTCAACGCGGCGCTCGTCCAGAACGGCGGGGCGCTTGCCCTCACCGGCGTCACCCTCACGAAGTCCGGCGACGACACCAACGGCGATAACTGCAACTTCTATGGCCTGAACTCAATCCTCCTGGCGGTCGGCGAGGGCTCGACCGCGACCATCCAGAACTCCTCGCTCAGCGCGACGAGCGAAGGGTCGAACGGCATATTCGCCACCGACAACGCGACCGTGCTCGCAAAGAGCGTGACCATCGACACCACCGCGGGCAACTCGCGCGGCCTCGACGCGACCTACGGCGGCACCATCCTTGCCGGAGACGTGACCATCTCCACCCAGGGCGACCACTGCGCAGGCGTGGCCACCGACCGCGGCGGCGGAAACATCTCGCTCGAAGGAGGCGACATCAGCACGGCCGGGTCGGGCTCTCCCCTCCTGTATTCCACCGGCGACGTCGAGGTTAAGGACGTCACGGGCATCTCCACGGGCAGCCAGATCGCCGGCATGGAGGGCCTGAACACCATCCTTATCGAGGACTCAACGCTCGAGAGCACCATCACCAGCAAAACCGCGAGCGACCCTGTGGCCAACGGCGTGATCATCTACCAGTCCACCTCGGGAGACGCCGAGGCCTCCACCGGCAGCACCGCCACGTTCCAGGCCGTCAACTCTACGCTCAAGAGCGCCATCGAGTCCGGCTCGATGTTCTATCTAACGAACACCTCGGCCGACGTGGTGCTCAAGAACACCGCGCTCGACTTCGACTCGTCCAAGGCCATGCTGCTCTACGCAGCGGGCAACGACTCGAACAGCTGGGGCAGCGCGGGAAGCAACGGCGCGACGGTCAAGTTCACGGGAATCCAGCAAGAGCTCGCCGGCGACGTGGTGGCCGACACGATCTCGAGCGTCAACCTTTACCTGAGCGACGGGACCATCTGGACCGGGTCGTCGCGCATCGAGGAGAACGCGGCCGGCTCCACCTCGGAGGCGCCCATCACCGTGAACATTGACGACAACTCGGCATGGGTCGTCACGGGGAACTCCACCGTGAGCAACCTCAACGTCGCCTCCGGCGCCAAGGTCGTCGACGCCGACGGGAAAACCGTGACCATCGTGGCCGGCGGACAGACCGTCGTGACGGGAGATTCCTCCTACACCATTACCGTGACCGGGTCCTACTCGACGGGCTACGACGAGGCCTCGGCGGGGACCGTGACGGAGGACAAGATCGACCGTTCGGCATACACGGCCGCTTTCGGCGACGACGCCGACCAAAACTCTCGCACAAACGGCACCGATTCCTCAAACGAAACGAAGGGCGCAGGCGCCGATTCCACGGCGCAGGGCTCATGGTGGGACAGTCTCGTCGCCTGGTTCAAGGGCCTCCTCGGCCTCTAGGCTCGGCACAGCGCACGCAAGGCCGGGCCACTGCCCGGGTTAGACCGTCCCAGGCAGTGGCCCGGCCTCAATTTTGTCTCCGCCGGACGGGGGCTCAAACATAAACTCCTGTATATGAGCGTCTTGTAGCGCAATCGACGTACAGTCGACCATCGCCAACTGGTGTTTTGCGCTGAATTGGAGCGCTTGTACTCGATACGTCCGTGCCAAG
>CAVJHQ010000089.1:0-10208 GCA_963649365.1 Alloprevotella sp. | reverse complement strand
TGGTCGTGTACTACAGCTGGTCAAACGGCAACACCGAGAAGATCGCCGAGCAGCTGGCCGATGCCTGCGGCGCTGACCTGGCCCGCATTGAGACCGTGGAGCCCTATCCCGAGGACTACGACACCACCGTCAAGCAGGCGCAGGACGAGACCCACGCCGGCTTCGAGCCCGAGATCGAGCCCCTCGAGTTCGACCCGTCCGCCTACGACGTCATCGCCGTGGGAACCCCGACCTGGTGGTACACCATGGCGCCCGCCGTCGCCACGTTTATGCGCTCCGTCGACTGGGCCGGCAAGACCATCGTGCCCTTCTCGACGAGCGCCGGTTGGCCCGGCAGCACCAACGACGACATCGTGGCCGCGGCCGCAGGCGCCACGGCAGGCCCTGGCCTCGAGGCCGCGTTCGACTCCACCGGCGGCGCGCGCATGAAGACCCCGCAGGCCGACGTCGACGCCTGGATCGCCACCGTCAACCAGTAATGTAGTGGGCAAAGGGACAAGCTGGCCCGGCCCCCCTTTGCCCGCCTTTCAAGCGAAAAGGACTCGACAAGAAAGGACCCGCCGCATGTCCACCCTTTACATGGTCCGCCACGGACAGACCCTCTTCAACGTGCTGCGTCGCAAGCAGGGCTGGTGCGACTCTCCCCTCACCGAGCTCGGCATCGAGCAGGGCCGCGCCGCCGGCGCCTGGCTCGCCGCGAACGCGCCGGCCTTCGACCACGTGTACAGCTCCACCTCCGAGCGCTGCTGCGACACGACCGAGCTCCTTGTGCCGGGCGTTTCTTACGAGCGCGTGAAGTGCCTCAAGGAGTGGAACTTCGGCAAGTTCGAGGGCGTGACCGAGGACCTCAACATCCAGCCGCCTTTCGGTGACTTCTACGTGCAGTTCGGCGGCGAGGGCGAGGTCGAGTTCCGCACGCGCCTGGTCGAGGGCATGGTCGAGCTCATGGGCCGCCCCGGCCACGAGTGCGTCCTCATGGTCTCGCACGGCGCCGCGATGTCGCAGGTCCCGCGCTACTACGGCGACGACTACAAGAACCACACCGATCTGCCGCGCCTGCCCAACTGCGCCATCATCCGCTACGACTTCGACGGCGAGAAGCTTAGCCTACAGGAAGTCGTCGACCCGATGGCGTAAGCCGAAACGCCATCTTCGGCATCTTCGAATTCCCCTGATTCAATTCGCTGAATCTGGGAACAAACAACCCCAGCGCTTATTTGCCGGCCGGCAAGAAGCGAGGCAACACCTCAAAACGAGCACGCGGAGACGTCCGCCTGCTCGCTTTTTTGTCCGCAACAGAAAGGATCTGATCTATCGGTGTCATCGACCCCCAAAACCTCGGCCAACAACACCTCTGCCCACAGAGCCTCGACCCCCGACGCCGCCCGTGTCCACGTTGAGCACCCGCACCTCGCCATGATGGGCCTCTACCTCGGAGGCTTTATCGGCATGTTCTCCGAGAGCGCCCTGAACATCGCGTTGCCGCAGCTCACGCGCGTCTTCGGCATCACCACCGCGCTCGCCCAGTGGATGGTCGTCGGCTACATGCTCGTCATCGGCCTCGTGCTCCCCTTCGCGGGCATTCTCATGAAGTGGTTCAAGGCACGCTCGCTCACCCTCTTTGCCCTCGGCGCCTTCTTCGTCGGCTCGCTCATGAGCGGCTTCGCGCCTACCTTCCCGCTCGCCCTCGCCGGCCGCATGATCCAGGGCATCGGCACCGGTCTCGTGCTTCCCACCATGTTCGCCGTCGTCCTCGAGGTCTTCCCGCAGTCG
This sequence comes from Alloprevotella sp., assembly GCA_963649365.1. Taxonomy (GTDB): domain Bacteria; phylum Actinomycetota; class Coriobacteriia; order Coriobacteriales; family Atopobiaceae; genus Paratractidigestivibacter. The sequence continues at coordinate 8,435 of CAVJHQ010000089.1, read as the reverse complement.
CAGATCGGCAGCGCCATGGGCCTCATGACGCTCATCATCATGTTCGCGCCCGCCATCGGCCCGTCGCTCTCCGGCGTCATCCTCGGCTTCTTCTCGTGGCGAGCGCTCTTCTTCATCTTTGCGATCGTCCTTGCCGTCGCGCTCGTGTTTACCGCAAAGTACCTGGTCAGCCCCTATGAGCTCACCAAGCCCCCGGTCGACGGCGCCTCCTGTGTGCTGTCCTGCCTGGGCTTCGGCGGCATCGTCCTCGGCTTCGGCCTCTCGAGCCTGCTCGGCTGGGGCTCGGCCGGCGTGATCTGCTCCCTCGTCGTGGGCGTCGTTGCCCTTGCGTTCTACATCCGCCGCCAGCTTGCCAGCAAGACGCCCGTGCTTAACCTGCGCGCCTTCAGCAACCGGCAGTTCCGCATCTCCGCCGTGCTCGTGATGGTCAACTTCGGCATCACCCTCGCCGCCATGTATCTCCTGCCGCAGTTCGCGCAGAACGGCCTCGGCCTCTCCGTCACGCTTTCCGGCATGATCATGCTGCCCGGCGGCATCATCAACGCCGCGGTCTCGCTCTACTCCGGCAAGCTCTACGACCGCATGGGCGCGAGCATTCCGGCCCGCTGCGGTTTCGTCGTGTCTTGCGTCGGCGCGGCCCTCATGTTGTTTACCTCCACCGATACGCCCATCTTCTACGTCATCCTCGCGCACATCCTGCTCATGATCGGCGTGCCCATGGCCATGTCCCCCTGCCAGACGAACGGCCTCAACTCGCTGCCCGCCGACATGGGCGCGGACGGCTCGACGATCCTGAACACGATGGAGCAGGTCTGCGGCGCCATCTGCACCGCGCTGGCAACGAGCATGCTCTCCGCCGGAGAGGCGGCCGGCACCGCGCAGGGCCTCGGCGCGAACGCGGCGGCGACCGTCGGCTCCCACTACGGGTTCACCTTCGTGCTGGTGCTCGCCGTGATCGGCCTCCTTCTTTCCACGAGGATGCGCGAGGCCAAGGACGCCGCCTAGCCTCTGGTCCTAAGCCCGCAGCCCCATGCGCGGCAAGAAGGGCATGGGCACGTTGTTCGGCGGGGCAGCGCTACGCAAGCGCGCCCCGCCGCTACAATATTGATGCTCAATCCCTTTCGGAAGGACCCCTATGCACGCAATCGGCCTGACCACCATCATTCCTGGCCTGCTCGTCGGCGCTCTTGCCGTGTTCATGTCCAAGCGCAACCCCAACCGCATCGCCAACGGGTTTGTGCTGGAGATCGCGGTCCTCCTTTGCCTCAACGGGCTGTTCTTCCTCCTGTGGGACCCCGGCGACTACGAGGCGCCCATCAACACGGTTATCCTTGTCGTGTATAACGCCTTCTACGTGATCTACCTGATCTTGGGCGTGGCGCTGCTGGCCAACGGCGCCTATACCGTGCGCCGCGAGGGCGTCTCGCTCGCCCATGCGCTGCCCTTTGCCTGGGGCGTCGCGCTCGTCGTCATTGCCTACTGGTTCCTTCTTGGCCCCGGCAACGGCATGCAGATGGTCGACGAGCTCACCGGAAACGTGCTCAGCATCCTTACCAAGTTCATGCAGTACATCCCGTTCGCGCTTCTCGGCGCCTGGTTCTCCAACGACATCTGCTACAAAACGCGCAAGAAGCCCGAGCGCGAGTACGTCGTCGCGCTCGGCTGCGGCATCCGCAAGGACGGCACCGTGACGCCGCTTTTGCAGTCGCGCCTCGACGCCGCCATCAAGGCGTACGAAGAGGGCGGGCGCCAGGCAAAGATCATCGCCTCGGGCGGCCAGGGCGCGGACGAGGTCGTTCCCGAGGCGCGCGCCATGGCCGACTACCTGCTTTCGCAGGGCATCCCCGAGTCCGACGTGATCCTCGAGGCCAAGTCGACCACGACCGAGGAGAACCTGCGCTTCTCCCGTGCCATCATCGAGGGGCGCGGGGGCGCCGAGCACCTCACCATAGCCACGAGCGACTACCACTGCCTGCGCGCGGCCATGTACGCGCGCCGCCTGGGCATCAACGCGAGCTGCGTCGGCGGCCACACCGCGTCGTTCTTCTATCCCGCGGCGTTCTTCCGCGAGTACATCGCCCTGATCATGCGCAACCGCTACGCCGTGGTGCTCTTCTTTGTGCTCACCGTCATCCGGTTCTGGCTCACGAACGTGGGAATCCTGCCGGAGGGCCTTCTCTAGCGACGTCGGGACGCTTTAGCGACGTCGGGACGCGTCGCAAAAGCCCTCGCGCGACAGAAAATCGCATAAGTGAACAGCTTAATTGAGCAGCCCGAGTAGCCGACCAATTCTATTCCGCATATCCGCAGGTAATCTCCTTGCCGCATACCGAGGCTACCCGACTCAATCGAATTAAGATGTTCACTTATGCCGTTTTTGATTCCAGCCGTTCCCCGCGCGCCCCGACGACGCGCACAGGCCCCTCGTCAGCCGGCCAAACGCTCCGTTCGGAACACCTTCTGGGCCGCGGCCTCGTATTCGTCCACGCGGCGCGCCTTGCGCACGGCCCGCGCGACCGACATCGGGTCCTCAAAGGAGCCCTTCGCGTAGGACCACCACTCTTTCATGCGCATGACCGCGTTGCCTCCCATCTGCTCCCGATACGCAACGAAGAGCGCGTCGTGGAAGCGCTGCAGCTCAGGCAGGGTAAGGCCCGGTCCTCCCGTTATCATGCGCGCAAGGGCCGGGTTGGAAAGAAGCCCGCGCCCCAGCATCACGTGCCGCGTCTGCGGATAAGCGCGCAGCAGCTCGCCAAAATCCTCGGCCGTGTTCACGTCCCCGTTGTAGGCAACCGGGAAAGAAGCCCGCTCCAACGTCCGGCCATACGCCTCCCGGCGCGGACGCCCCTTGTAGCCGTCCTTCTGCACGCGCGGATGGACGATCAGCTCCGCGAGGGGGCAGCGGCAGTACACCTCGAGGATCCGCTCGTACTCCTCGTCGCGCTCGACGCCGATCCTGGTCTTGACCGATACCGGCAACGGCGAGCGGGCGCATATGTCCAGCAGGAAAGCCTCGAGCGACTCCGGGTCGCGCAAAAAACCGGAGCCCTTCCCTTTCGAGACCACGGTCCCCGCCGGGCAACCCAGGTTGAGGTTGACCTCGCCATAGCCCATCCGCTCCAAAAGCCCCGCCGCCCAAACGAACTCGTCCGCGTCCTTGGTCAAGAGCTGCGGCACCACGTTGAGCCCCCGGTTGTTCGCCGGGTCGAGCTCCGCGCGGTAGCGCTTGCCAAAGTCCGAGCCGACGCGCGGCGGGCACACGAACGGCGTGTAATAGCGGTCGAGCGCCCCGAAGCACTCGGCGTGGACCTGTCGGAACACATGTCCGGTAATGCCTTCCATAGGCGCAAGCGAGAGGATCATCGGCTTCCTTTTTTGAGCAGCGGGCGTACAGTGCCAAGAAGCGCGAACGCAACGGCCATACGACCTTACCGCACGTGTCCGGCAACGGCGGCAAGAAGGACCGTAACGCAAAAAGGGCAGGTGCACACACCTGCCCAATCAATTCAAATCAACTCTCCGCTCCGGCTGGCCGCCAAACCGACGAGTAAAACCAACTATCCGGCACGTGTGACAAACCCGGCACTAGATGCGACAAGCTCGGCGCTAGGCCTCGACGGCCGCCCCCGTCACAGCAACGTCGACATCACCGTCAAGCTGCCCTTCGGTCGCGGCAACGATCGTTGTCGCCGCCGCGGCTCCGATGACGTTCGTCGCCGTGCGAGCCATGTCCGCGATGCTGGAGATGGGAGCCAAAAGCACGATTGCCTCGACCGGCAGCCCCGCCGCGGTAAAGAGCGCCGTCGCCGTGATGGTCGCGGTACCCGGCACGCCTACAGTGCCGATAGACACCACAACGGCAAGCACAACGAGGAACAGGTACTGCTGCGGCGTGTACGAGAGCCCGAGCACGTGAATCGTGAAGACAGCCAGCAGCGTCGGCCAGATGCCCGCGCAGCCAGGCATGCCGAGGTTCGCGCCCAGGCCGGCGCCGAACGAGGCGATGTCCCCATCGACCCCCAGCCGCTCGGTAAGGCTGCGGACCGTCACCGGCACGGTTCCGACGCTGCTCTGGGACGTGAACGCGACCGTCGCTGCAGGCCAGATGGCCTTAAAGAAACGCTTGGGGCTCACGTGACCCACGAGCGCGACGAGCCCGCCGTGGACAACGAACGACTGGACGATGCAGAGCACGTACACGAGCGCCAACACGCCCAGAAGCGGCAGAAGCTCCGTCACGCTTGCGCGGCTCACGGCACGGGCGACGAGCGAGAGCACGGCATACGGCGTGAACGAGATGACCAGGCTCACGACCTTGCCCAAGACGATGTTGCCGGCGTCGACAACGCGCTTGAACGGCGCGACTTCCTCGGCGCGCTCGGCCGCGATGGCGTTGTACGCCACAGCCACGATGATGGCGAACACCACGAGCGGCACGATCTGCCCGTCGGCCCACTGCGACACGAGGTTCTTCGGAAAGAGGCCCACGACCGTCTCGACCAGCGTCGGGACCTCGGCGGCCTCGTAGTTCGTGGCCAGCTCGTAGTCCATGCCGGCACCGATGTTGGTGACGATTCCCGCGGCCAGCGTGATCACGCTCGCGATGGCGGTGTTGAGCACCAGGAAGAAGACCGTCTTGAGCCCGATGGCCTTCAGCCGGACCGAGTCGCCCAGGTTCGTGATGCTCGAGACGATGCTGAGCGCGAGCAGCGGCACCACAAGCGCGGAAATCACATTGGAATACACGGTGCCGAACACCGCCACATAGGTATAGTGCCCGGGGAACGCAAGTCCGACGGCGATGCCGAGCGCGGCGGCCACGATGGTCCGCACGCCGAAATCGACCCCTTTCGCCTTTTTGAGCCACCACAGCACCGCGAACAACAGAAGGCTGACCGCAAGCGCCGCTATCTCCGGAATTTGATCTGACATAGGATATCTCCCCTCAAGTGATTGGCGTACCGCCCATGCTAGGCGGCGCCCCATCAGACAGGTAGGCACCCATAACCGACGAGTTGCTATCGCTAATTCAGATATCCCAATTATCTATTCAGCTTAATAGAGAGAAACGATGACGGGCGGCGCCCTACAGCGGCGTCACAATCCAGGCCATCCCGCACACAGGGGTTACTATAGGTGCTACCAAATGCCGAGAACAACCTACAAAGGGAGACGATCCTATGGGCACCGACGAACCCGTTACCCAAAGCCTGGAGAAGCCGGGCAGAAAAAGTAAGAAGGTCTATATCCTGTGCGGCATCGTCTCGACCTGGCTTTTAACTGAGGTCTTGATGCAGGTCGTGGGCGGCATCTTCGGCCTCGTCATCGATATTCCCCTCTCCGCGATGAGCCGTGCGTTCCTTACCCCCGAGCTGGGGACGGGCGGCGTCGGCCTCTTCAACGAGTACGCGGTCTTCGCGGGGCTTCTTTTGAGCTTCCTTCTGCTGCTTCGCATCGTCAGGCCCTGGCGCCCGTATCTGAAGGCGCTCGGCACCAAGCCCGCCGGCAACCGCCCCCACATGCTCGTCATCGGCCTCGTCATCGGCTTCGCGATGAACGCGCTCTGCGTGCTCGGCGCTGTGCTCACGGGCAGCGTCCAACTGGAGTTCACGCAGTTCTCCATCGTTGGTTTTCTTGCCTTTTTGATTATCATTCTGATTCAAGCGTCCACGGAGGAGGTCTTCTGTCGCGGCTTCGCCTACCAGCGAATCAAGCGCACGTACAACACCACGGTCGCCATCATCGGCGCCTCCGCCATCTTCTCGGTCGGGCACATCCTTAACCCCGGCGTCACCCCGCTCGCGCTGGTGGACATCTTCCTCACCGGCGTGCTCTATTCGCAGATGGTGCTCTACCTCGACAGCATCTGGCTGCCCATGGGCGTGCACACGGCATGGAACTTCACGCAGAACATCCTCTTTGGCCTGCCCAACAGCGGCATGGCGTCGGCGTATTCGTTCTTCAGCATCGTCGGCCAGACCACGAGCGGGTTTGCCTACGACACGGCGTTCGGCGTGGAGGGCACGTGGTTTGCGGTGATCGTCAACGCGGCGTGCATCCTCGCTCTCTACCTGTGGGGTCGTAAGCACGGGCGCAAGGAGCTCGATATCTGGGAGGGAAGCGAGCTCGAGGCGGCACAGGCGGACGCGGCCGCGGCGACCATGTCTCCGGCCGAGGCGGCGCTCGACGGCCAGCCGGCGCAGGGCTCCGACCCGGAGGACCGACCGGCCGCAAAGCCGAAGAAGGCCCGCTGGTTCTACTAACGCCAAAGGCCGCAAGCCGACGCCGCCGGCCGTCCGCCAGCAGCGGGATGCCGCACCCAGGCATGCGAGTCGCCTCAGGACCGCTTCGTTGTAAAAGGAGCACGCCCAATGCCTAACGCCTATGCACTGAGCGAGAAGGACGCCCGGCTAATCAAAAGATGCTGCGTCTGCCCCCAGCTAGCCCTCGTGTCCCTCGCCATGCCGTTTGTCTTGGGCGGCCTGTACATCTTGGGAGAGATGATCGGCGACCTCGTTTTTTACGGGGAGGGCAACCTGCGCTTTCTCGGAATGAACGTCTATTATGCATTCGCCATAGCCTTCATGGTCGTGTTTTGCTACTGCGCCCTCATGCCGAAGTTCGGCATGCAGGGCAAGCGTTGGACAGCTTTGGCGGAACAGCTGCGCGTGCAGCAAACAGCAGAAGATCGTTCGGCAGAGATCGCGGCCGCCCTTGGCCTTAGCGCGACCGGAAGGCTTCTGAGCCATTCCGACAACGAGACGGCCAAGGGCCTCGGCGACGTTGCTGCCGTGGCGGGAGCCGCCGCCACGGCAGCAGTAGCGGCAGAACAGCTGTCCGAGATCGGTGACAATGCCGAGGCCATGGCGGAGGCCTACGGCGTCACCGTCCCCGACACCAAGCGCGCGCTGATTGCCATGGTTGCGGTACCCGTGCTGGTAACGGCCGCGGCCTATGGGGCGCGATACCTCTCGGCCAGCGAGTCGATGCAAAAAAGCCAGGTTGCGGCCGCCGCGCAGATCGAACTCCTGACCAGCGCGTTCGAGGACGCGGGGCTGGCTTCCAAAACCGTCGGCGATCCAGCAGAAGAGTATCGCGACGAGGGGTACGCGATCTATGGGTTTATTTCCGGCGACTACACGTCCCACGATGGCGGCGTAGTCGACATCGACCTCGACAACAACGGCCTGGTAACCGATGTCTGGTACAGCAGGCGGGTCGATGCCGGAATGTCGCTTGAGGAAAATCTAGCCCTGGCCCAGCAGGATTTCAGCAAGCTGGGGGAGGCGCTCTCGAGGTCAACGGCGCAGGCTAAATCAAATGCGCTTCTCACCGAGCACGAGCTTTCCGAAAAGTTCTGCGAGCAGTTTGTGGCCGGGGACCTCGGCACCGAGATTTGGCTCAGTGACCGCACCGACGATTACTACATCTACTATTTCTTCAACCCTGAATGGCAGTCCATATTCGACAACACCACTCAGCCGGAGATCCAGCTGTCCATCAAGTCAAGGTAGGCAGGGTTTTCGGGTTCACCCAGGCGCAGCGCCTTTCTGGCTTTCTAACGGCCGTCGTCCTCCACCTGTCGAGGGCTGTCGGTGAGCACCTTTGCCCACGCAGTCATTCAGGTCGCCAGATTGTTAGCCACAGGCAACTCCGAGAGGCTAGAATGCTAGCATGCAAGGAGTCGAAGGGAGATGCCGATGAAGTGGCTTGTGTTGCCGGCGTTCTGGCTGCTGTACTGGGGAATCTGCTTTATCTGCACCGGGGGCGACAAGAAGAACCTCGCGGGCCTGCGCTCCTACCCTGACGAGGTGCAGGCAGCCGTTAGGGAGCGCCTCGGCGACGAGGTTCCGGCGGCCAAGTCCGTCCCTTCGATCCTGCTGGGCAACCTGCTGCTCTTCACGGTGGTGTTCTCGATTATCGGGATTGCCCTCAAGGGCTTCCTCTCCTTCGACGGCTATCTTTCGGCGTTTTGGTACTTCCTGCTGCTCGGAGAGGGGCTGGGGCTGTTCGACCTCGTGGTCATCGACCTGCTCTGGTGGCGCAACACGCAGCGCATCCGCTTCTCGTTTTTGCCCGACAAGGTCTCCTACCAGGACCCGAGCAAACATATCGGCTCCTTCGTGCGAGGCATCCCGCTGTTCGCCGTCATCGCCGCCCTGAGCGCCGCGATCGTCACGCTGCTTTAGGGACGGCCCATGGAGCGGTACTTAGCCGAGACGCCCATGCTGGACTTCTCCCATCCTGCGATACAGCGCCTCGTAGAGCAGCGCGGCTGGCGCGAGCTCGACGAGTTCGAGCGCGTCAAGGCCATCTACGGCTACGTGCGCGACGAGGTGCTGTTCGGCTACAACGTCGACGACGCCATCCCCGCCTCCAGGGTGCTCGCGGACGGCTACGGCCAGTGCAACACCAAGGGCACCCTGTTCATGGCG
>CAVJHQ010000088.1:0-10246 GCA_963649365.1 Alloprevotella sp. | reverse complement strand
CTGGCGGCAGACGGGAATCATCTCGCGCTCGTCCTCGCGGTAGAGCAGGTTGTAATGGCACTGCATGGACGTGAACTTGGTCCAGCCGTTGGCGTCGGCCGCGACCTGCATGTTGTGCAGCTGGTAGGCGTACATCGCGCTGGCGCCGAGGGCGCGGACCTTGCCGGCGCGCACGAGGCGGTCGAGGGCCTCCATAGTCTCCTCGATGGGTGTGCCGTAGTCGAAGCGGTGGATGATGTAGAGGTCCAGGTAGTCGGTGCCGAGGCGCTTGAGCGAGCCCTCGACCTCGCGCTCGATGGCCGCAGCGCTGAGCTTGCCCTCGTTGAAGTAGACCTTGCTGGCGAGCACCACGTCCTCGCGGGCAACGCCGAGGTCGCGCAACGAGGCGCCGATGTACTCCTCGCTCGTGCCGAAGCTGTAGCAGTTGGCCGTGTCGATGAAGTTGACGCCGAGGTCGAGCGCGCGCTTGATGACGGCGCGGGTGCCGTCCGGGCCGATGGTCCACTGGTGAAAGTCGGCGCTGGCCTCGCCGAAGCTCATTCCGCCGAGGCAGAGCTTGGAGATCTTGATACCGGAGTGGCCGAGGGTCGTGTACTGCATGTTTGCCGCCTTTCTTGCCGATGGTGCTTCTCGTTGGCTTTAGGATAGGGGCGGCTGACGTCGATGTTAAATGCCTATACTAACTAGTTGGATATACGAATACCGAATGGCAAGAAACGCATGCTGCTTGGAGGGGGCGCAGATATGGAGCTACGGACCTTGCGCTACTTCCTCGCCGTCGCGCGCGAGGAGAACATGACCGAGGCCGCCAACGTCCTGCACGTGACGCAGCCGACGCTCTCGCGCCAGATCGCCGACCTGGAGCGCGAGCTGGGCGTCACGCTCTTTGAGCGCACGAACCGCGCGTGCGTGCTCACGGGCGAGGGCATGCGCCTGCGCCAGCGCGCCGAGGAGATCCTTTCGCTCGTGGAGCAGACCGAGACCGAACTTGCCGACCAGGAGGGGGCGCTTTCCGGCACGATTCGCATCGGGGCCGGAGAGACCCAGGCCGTGCGACACGTGCTTCGGGCCTTCGCGGAGCTGCACCATGACCATCCGGGCGTAACGATTGAGCTTTATACCGGCAACGCCGACGCGGTGGAGGAGCGGCTTGAGCGTGGTCTTCTCGACTTTGGCCTGCTCATCGAGCCGGTGAACCTCGAGAAGTATGAATGGCTGCGTATGCCCGGCGCAGATCGCGTGGGTGTGGCGGTTTCGGCATCGAGCGTATGGGCGCAGATGGACGGGGTCGGCCCGGCGGACATCGCGCGCATGCCGCTCATGCTGAGTTCGCGCAGCTCGAACAAGGCGGTCGACCTGGTAGGGTGGTCGGGCGGCGCGTTTACTTTCGAGGATCTCAATGTGGTCGGGCGCTTCGACCTTTTGGGCAATGCCGCGCATCTTGTCCGTTCGGGTGACGTGTGCGTCGTGGGAATCGACCATCTGTTGCAGCTCGAGCAAACCGACCTGAGATTCGTTCCCCTCGACCCGCCGATGAGCATCAGGTCGTTCCTTGTGTGGAAGAAGTACCGCCTGCGCAGCCGCGCGTGCGAGGAGTTCCTGCGGCGGCTGGGCTGAGAACCTGCAAAGGGGACAGTCCCTTTTGCAGGTTTGAGGCGGATGACCTGCAAAAGGGACTGTCCCCTTTGCAGGTTTGAGACGAATGATGGGAGACAAGATGGGCGGAAACACTCGACGCGGAGGACGAATCGTTAAGCGCGTGCTGGCGGCGGTCGCCGTCCTGCTCGTTGCGGCGGGCATCGCGTTCGGCGTGTACGTCTCCGACTACTCTCGGGCGGGGAGCACGGCCCAAGAGGTTATCTCCGCGGGTGCCGCGGCCGACGCGACGGTTCGGGTCGACGAGGGAGACTCGTTTATTGCCGTGGGCGACTCGACGGCCGAGTACGGCATCGTGATTTATCCGGGCGGAAAGGTCGCGCCCGAGGCGTACGTTCCGCTTGCCGCCAAGCTGGCACAGCGCGGATTCTTCTGCGTGATTCCGAAAATGCCGTTTAACCTGGCGGTTTTTAATATCAACGCGGCGGATTCGGTTATCGATGCCTATCCGAGCGTGTCGCATTGGTGGGTCGGCGGGCACTCCCTTGGCGGCGCCATGGCCGCAAGCTACGCGACGAACAACGCCTCGAAGGTCGAGGGTGTGGCGCTTCTTGCCGCTTACGCGAGCGACGACTTGGCGGCCCTAGGCCTCAAGGTCGAGGTCGTGTACGGCAGCAACGACGGCGTGGTCAACCGCGACAAGCTCGGAAGCTGCATCGCTCAGCTCCCCACGGATTGCGTGCTGGAGATCGCGGGCGGCAACCACGCAGGTTTCGGCGATTACGGCGCCCAGTCCGGAGACAACGGGGCTGACATCTCGGCTGACGACCAGCAGGAGCAGGCGGCCGACGCCATCGCGGTCGCTATGATGAGATAGCGCGCGTCCGCTACAATTCGATCTATGAAACCAATCGCCCACATACGCACGGATCTGCCTCAGAAGTTCGGCATCCCGCGCAACAGCTTCCTGGCTCCTCACTTGCAGGGACGCATCGAGTTCGAGCCGGAGTTCGCGCTCGTGTCTGCGGTGGCCGGACTCGACGAGTTCACGCATCTCTGGCTGATCTGGCAGTTCGAGAACGGGACGCCCGGCGGTTCGGCTGCCGACATCGCGGCCGATGCGGTTACCGCCGACAAGCGCGGAACAAACGCGAGCTGGTCGCCGACCGTGCGCCCGCCGCGCCTGGGCGGCTCCGAGCGCAAGGGCGTCTTTGCCACGCGCAGCCCGTTTAGGCCCAACCCGATAGGCCTGACCTGCGTAAAGCTAGACCGCGTGGAGCTGACCGGCAACGGCCCCGTTATCCACGTGCTCGGCGCCGACCTTCGCGACGGCACCCCGATCCTGGACATCAAGCCTTACATTCCCTTTGCGGATTGCCATCCCGAGGCCACGGGCGGATGGATTGAGTCCTCGCCGTGGCAGGAACTTGAGGTCGATTTCCCCGATGAGCTGCGCGTGCGCGTCGAGCCGGCCAAGCTTCCCGGCCTGATTGAGGTCTTGCGCCAAGACCCGCGCCGCGCCGGTAGCAAGCACGAGCCCGAGCGCGTCTATCACCTTGCGTACGCGCAGCACGACGTCGCCTTCACGGTCGACGGCGCCGAGCTGCGCGTTGTTGACGTGAGCTAGGTCTGTCCCCAAACAGCTGCAGGTTCTAACCTGTCCCCAAACAGCTGGCAAGACCCGCGCAGCGCGTTGTTGACGTGGGCTAGGCCTTCTTCTCCCAGCGAAGCAGCAGCGATGAGTTGACGATGACGAGCACGCTGCCGCAGTTGTGCACGAGCGCGCCGCTCACCGGGTCGAGAACAGCCAGAAACGCCAGCACGATTGCCAGGAAGTTGAGCCCCATCGAGAAGGTCAGGTTCGCGCGGATCACGCGCATGGTGTGGCGCGAGAGCTCGATGAGGTGGGGGAGGGCCGAGATGTCGTCGTTGACGATGGCGATGTCGGCCGCCTCGACCGCCACGTCGCTGCCGACGCCGCCGACGGCGATGCCCACGAACGCGCGCTTGAGCGCGGGCGCGTCGTTGATGCCGTCGCCGACCATGGCGCAGCGCTCGCCGGCGGCCTCACTCCGCTCGATGTAGGCCATCTTGTCCTCGGGGCGGCAGCTGGCCTGGTAGGCACTTATCCCCACCTGCGCGCAGACGGCGCCCGCGGCGGCCTCGTTGTCGCCGGTGAGAAGCACCGGCTCGGCGCCCGCAGCCTTGAGGGCCGCGACCGTCGCCGCGGACTCGGGGCGGACAACGTCGGAGAGGGCGCAGATTCCGGCCGCGTGCCCGTCGACGGCAATAAACGCCAGCGTATCGCCGTTGTCTCGAAGTTGTGCGAGCTCCTCGGCGCCCCAAGCGCCGGTGTTGATGCCCAGCTCGGCCATCATCTGCTCGCCGCCCGCGCGCACTTCTCGCCCGCCGACCGTGGCGGTGACGCCGCGCCCGGGCTCCATCGCGAAGGCGGTCGGCTCGCCGAACTCGATGCCCCGCCCGCGTGCGCTGCGGACGATGGCCTTGCCGAGCGGGTGCTCGCTGCGGAGCTCCGCCGACGCCACCAGCGAGAAGAGCTCATCGGCGTCGATCGCCGAGCCCGGAGCCGGGACCACCGCGACGACCTCGGGCTTGCCGAGCGTGACGGTGCCCGTCTTGTCGAAGACCACGCGATCCACCTCGGCCAGGCGCTCGAGGGCGTCGCCCTCCTTGACGAGGAAGCCGCGCTTGGTCGCGTTGCCGATGGCGGCGACGATGGCCGTGGGCGTGGCGAGCACAAGCGAGCAGGGGCAGAACACGACGAGCACGGTGACGGAGCGCAGAATCTCGCCGGTGACCAGGTAGACGCCTGCGGCGGCCGCGAGCGCGCCGACGACCACCCACGTGGCCCAGCGGTCGGCCAGGCGAACGATCCGCGCCTTACCGGCGTCGGCGCTCTGCACCAGGCGGGCCATGCGGCGGATGGAGCTGTCCTCGCCCACGTGGGTGGCGCGCACGTCGATGCTGCCGAACTGGTTGACGGTGCCGGCGCTGACCTCGTCGCCGGCGAGCTTGTCGACGGGCATGGGCTCGCCGGTGACGGCACTCTCGTCGATGCTCGTGGCGCCGGAGACCACGACTCCGTCGACGGGGACCGTCTCGCCGGGGAGCACGCGGACGACCTGGTCGAGCTCGGCGTCGTCGGCGTCGATCATGCGGGTATTGCCGCCGGCCTCGACCAAGCGCGCCTGGCGCGGGGCGAGCTCGACGAGCCGCTGGATGCCCTTCTGCGCGCGCTCGACCGTGAGCTCCTCGAGCAGCCCGCCGAGCTGCATGATGAGGGCGACCTCCCCGGCCGCGAAGTACTCGCCGATGGCCACCGAGGCGATGAGCGCGAGTGAGACGAGCAGGTCTGCCTTGACGTCGAGCTCCGTGACGATGGCGATAAACGCCTCGATGACGATGGGCACGCCGCACAGGATGATGGCGACCCAGGCGGGGTCGACCGCGAGGTCGCCGCCCGCGGCGAAGCTTATGGCGAGGAATATCGCCGAAGTGACGAGAAACGCAACGTCCTTGCGGGCGCCGCCAGCGTCGAGCAAGTCTTCCAAGGGTTTGAACAGGGGCTTTAGGCTGTCCATGCGTGCTCCGAATCTAGTATCTGATACTGAACTCACAGTTCGGTATAATTCAGCTGGTTCGGTAATTACAGAAGCAAAGCCGCCAGGTTGAGCCCTATCGGACGCGGCGGACGCATTGCCCGATACCGGACGTTTCCTGCCGTCTGTCTTGTTTGGGGGTTGCATCCATGCCCGAAGAGAAGCTCGATCGTCGCCAGCGCAAGACGCGCAAGGCCATCTATGACGCCTTTGAGGCGCTTATGGGCGAGCAGCATTACAGCCGTGTGACGGTGGCGCAGATCATCGAGCGCGCCGACGTGGGCCGCAGCACCTTCTACGCGCACTTCGAGACCAAAGACGAGCTGCTCGACCAGATGTGCCGCGAGATCTTCGACCACATATTCGAGGGTGTGAACGAGCACTGCGTGACGCACCCCACGCTCGTGACCGAGAGCCTCGAGGGCAAGCTAACGCACCTGCTCTACCACCTGCGCGACACGCGCGGCGGCGTGTGCGGCAAGCTTGTGCGTGAGGGCGAGCCGCACTTCACGGCCTATTTTGAGGCGCAGCTGGACGTTCTCTTCGCAAAGAGCGGCCCCGCGCCCGCACGGGACGTGCCGGCGGAGTTCGCGCGCGTGCTTCTAGTCAGCTCGTTCTCGCACGCCGTCTCGTGGTGGTTCGCCGGCGGCGCAAAGAAGGACCCCGAGCAGGTGGCCGCCTGGTACATCGCCCAGATGGGGCTGTGACGGCGGTTCTGCTCGGGGTCGTGCTTGTTGGTAAGAAGCGCAGACTGCGTGAGGTTGGCTTCTTAACCTGCGCTTTATTACTCGGCGTAGCTGAACGTCGTGACGTCGAACATGCCCTCGGGGCGGATGCGAAGCGTCGGGATCACAGGCAGGGGCAGGAAGATAAGCCCCATGATGGGGTCGACGGGCGGCTCGATGCCCATCTCGCGCGCTTTGGCCTCGAAATCGTGGTGCTGGGCGGCAACCTCGGTCGCGTCGCGATCGCTCATGAGGCCGCCGAGCGGAAGCGGGATCCGCGCGACGACTTCTTCCCCGCGCACGAGTACGTGGCCGCCCTGGCCCACGGCCGCGACTGCCGCGCGCATGCTCGCCGGATTGTCGCCGACGACGCAGACGTTGTGGGAGTCGTGCCCGATGGTCGAGGCGACGGCGCCGCCGGTGATGTTGTAGCCGCGCACCCATCCGCGCCCGACGTGCTTGCCCACGAGGCCGAGCCCCGCGGGGCCGTTGCCATCCGCACCTTCCGCCTGCGCCGCGACGCCGCGGCCGTGGCGCTCGATGAGCATAATGCGCCGCAGGTCATCGGCGGAATCGGGCCGTAGCATCCCCGTGATGGCCTTGCCCGGCACGACGTCGATGACGGCCTCGCCCGGGCGGAACTCGTAGTCGAAGACCTCGGGCGCGAGCTCGGGCAGGCGGACGGAGCCGCGCAGCTTGTTTGCCAGCTCGGCGACCGACGCCGGCTCCGGGGCGATGACGCCAACGAACTCGCCGTCCTCGGCCACGAGCTCGCCCGCGGCGTAGACGCGGTGCGGGGCGGCCGTGAACGTGAGGTCGTCAAGCAGCAACAGGTCGGCGCGCTTGCCCGGGGCAACGGCGCCGCGGCGCTCGGCGGGGTCGCTGAACCCGTGGTCGAACCCGAAGCACTCGGCGGTCGAGAGGGTCGCCATCGAGACGGCGACCACGGGGTCGATCCCGGACTCGACGGCCACGCGGCACGCGTTGTCGATCATGCCGAGCTCAAGGGCGTCGGACGGCGCGCGGTCGTCGGTCGCGAGGCAGCAGCGCCGCGCGCGGGCGGGGTTCTCGAGCAGCATCGGCGCGAGGTTTGCCAGATCGTGGCTGCAGGTGCCTTCGCGCAGCATCACGTACATGCCGCGCGAGAGCTTCTCGAGCGCCTCGTCGGGCATCGTGCTCTCGTGGTCGGCGATGATGCCGGTGGCCGCGTAGGCGTTGAGGTCGCGGCCGGATACCATCGGCGCGTGGCCGTCCACCAGGCCGGACGCGGTTGCACGCGCGGCGTCGATGCGCGCGAGCGTCTCGCCGTCGGCGCCGAAGACGCCCGGGGTGTTCATCATCTCGCCGAGCCCGAAGACGTCTCCGGGGTGCGCGGCGATAAAGGCATGCATGTCCGCGGCGGAGATCTCCGCCCCTGCCTGCTCGTCGGGGAGCGCCGGCACGCACGACGGCATCATGTATTTAATCGAGATGGGCGTGCGGCGGCCGTCCTCGATCATGAACTCGAGGCCGTCGAGGCCGGCGACGTTGCAGATCTCGTGGCTGTCGGCGATGGCGGTCGTCGTGCCGCGCGTCGCCGCCATGCGCGCGTACTCCGCGGGGCGGATGTTGGACGACTCGATGTGCAGGTGTCCGTCGATAAGGCCGGGGGTAAGGTAGCGCCCCTCGCAGTCGACGACCTCGGCGGCCTCGTAGGCGGTGCCCGCGGACGCAGCATCGTCGCCGTAAAGCACCCCGACGATCACGCCATTCTTGACAGCGACCTGCCCCGGCACGACGCGCAGGCCGTACACGTCGACGATTCGCGCGTTCGTAAAGAGAAGGTCCGCGGCCACGCGTCCCTCCGCTGCGTCGATGACCTGCTTTAGGCTTTCTGCGGACATGACTGCTCATCTCCCTCGGTCGAAAGGAATTTGAACCAGTATGCCCCTTTTGACCTGGCGGTTGGGGAGACGCGCGCCCCGAAAGTGCGCCGGCCAGTAATCGGCCGGTGCGCCGCGCCCCGAAAGTGCGCCGGCCAGTAATCGGTCGGTACGCCGCGCCCCAGAATTGCGCCGCCCAGTAATCGGCCGGTACGCCGCGCCCCAGAAGCGCGCCGCCCAGTAACGAACGGCCCGCGTCCGCCCCGGAAGTACGCCGCCCAGTAACGCGCGGGTCAAGTCCGCCCTGAAAGTGCGCCTCCCAGCAACGAACGGCCCGCGTCCGCCCCGGAAGTGCGCCGCCCAGTAACGCCACATTACTGGGCGGCGACTATCCAGGGCTCGCTGCCGGTCTGCGTTGCTGGGCGGCGACCATCCGGGGCTCGCGGCCCGTCTGCGTTGCTGGGCAGCGACGTTTCGGGGCGCGGCGCTACCCCGTGTTCGCTGTTTGCTGGGGAGAACCCGTTCGGTCCTTGTGAGCCACACATGGGTGATCAGGAGCATGCCGACTCAACACTGCTATACTGCTAGCAGACAGGAGGCGATCATGGCAACGGTAATGGCGCAGCTAAACACAAGGGTCCCCGCCGACCTCAAGAGGGGAGGGGATGCGGTCTTTGCCCGGGCAGGGCTGAGCCCGAGTGACGTCGTTCGCGGTGTTTGGCGCTATGCCGTCGAGACGCAGTCGGTCCCCGACTTTCTCGTAAAGAGCGCGGACTCGCAGTCGGCCTCCACCACCGAAGCCGACGGCGCCGGACTTGCCGTTGCCGTGGCAACGCGCGAGTGCGGTTTTATCGACAAGGGAATTTCCACGCCCCGCGAGGCTGCCCGCGACGAACGCGACGCGATGTATGACGAGCTCCTGGGCAGGATGGGCAAGCGATGTCGGTAACCAAAGTCACCTCACTTTTGCTGGACACGAACGTCTGGCTCGACTACTTCATGGGCGAGGGGCCTTGCATCGACGAGATCAGCCGGCTGATCTCCCATGCGCAGGCGTCTTCCTTATCGCTGCTTTACGCCCCCACCACGGCCAAGGACCTCTTTTATCTCATCCCTCGTCGCCTCCGGATGCGCGGCGGCGATGACGGGGTCTCCTACGCGCCGGCCGCATGGGCGTGCCTGAACCGCATGATGGAGATCGCCGCCGCGGCGCCGCTTTCCTTCCCCGAGTGCGAGCTCGCGCGAATGCTTCGGAAGAAGTTCCCGGACTTTGAGGACAACCTCATCATTGCCGCGGCGGAGACGGCAGGCGTCGACTACATCGTGACTCAGGATAAGGTGTTTCTCAAGCAAGTTCCCGAGGCCTGCATCACTCCCGTCCGCGCGCTTGAGCTTCTTGACCTGTAGGGGTTTGCGCCACGGGCGTCGGGCCTCTCCGTCGTGGCTTTTTCGTCGGATGTTGCCTAAACCGCTAGAATACTCAGACCCCCATCCAGCGAAAGAGCAGGCAACACATACATGGCCAACTACGGAAACGACAGCATCCGCCAGCTTAAAGACGAGGAGCGCGTACGCCTTCGCCCCGCCGTCATCTTCGGCTCGGACGGCCTCGACGGCTGCGCGCACGCCGCCTTCGAGATCCTCTCCAACGCGGTCGACGAGGCGCGCCAGGGCTTCGGCAACCTCATCACGCTCACGGTCTTTGCCGACGGGTCCGTCGAGGTCGAGGACCACGGCCGCGGCTGCCCGCTCGACTGGAACGCCAAGGAGAAGCGCTTTAACTGGGAGCTCGTCTTCTGCGAGCTCTACGCCGGCGGCAAGTACGACAACAACCAGGGCGGCGACTACGACTTCTCGCTCGGCACGAACGGCCTCGGCTCCTGCGCCACGCAGTACGCCTCCGAGTACATGGACGTCACCGTCTGGCGCGACGGCAACAAGTACCAGCTCCACTTCAAGAAGGGCAAGGTCGTCGGCGCGAAGAAGAAGGCCCTGACCATCGAGCCTGCGGACGAGGACCGCACCGGCACCACCATCAAGTGGCGCCCCGACCTCGAGGTCTTTACTTCCATCGACGTGCCGGTTGACTGGTACCGCGAGACCATGCGCCGCCAGGCCGTGGTCAACGCCAACGTGACCTTCCGCCTGCGCATCGAGGGCGCGGAGGGCTTTACCGAGGAGGAGTTCTGCTACCCCAAGGGCATCGAGGACTACGTGCTCGAGAAGGTGGGCGCCGACTACCTCACCGAGCCCTTCTTCATCGAGGCGAACCGCCGCGGCCGCGACCGCGACGACCTGCCCGACTACAACGTGAAGATCACGGCGTGCCTGTGCTTCTCCCGCACCTTCCAGATGCAGGAGTACTACCACAACTCGTCCTGGCTCGAGAACGGCGGCTCGCCCGAGAAGGCGGCGCGCAGCGCGTTTACCAGCGCGATCGACG
>CAVJHQ010000087.1:3245-10316 GCA_963649365.1 Alloprevotella sp. | reverse complement strand
GGTTGTCGAGGAGTAGCGCGCGGCGCTTCCCAACGGCGCACTTCTTGGTACAATGGCGAGCGCACAGGGGTATCGTCCAATGGTTAGGACAGCGGTTTTTGGTGCCGTCAATGAGGGTTCGAATCCTTCTACCCCTGCCACCTCGATGAGAAAGGCCCGGCGAGCTGCGCGCTCGTCGGGCCTTCTTGGTGTTTCTTGCCCCTCAAGTTCGGAAGGCTTCCAAACTCGAAAAGAGCCGCGTTGCTGCTCGGCGTAGAATGCGACACATGCTTTGACCTGCGCTTTTGCGAGAAGGCCGATTCGGCTCCAAGTTCGGAAGGCTTCCGAACTTGGAGGGGGGAGCCTGCTGACTGCCGCTTGCCCGGGCCCTACAGCTCCAGGCCGTCGAAGGCGGCGCAGATGGCGTCGAGAAGAAGCACCGCGTAGGTCTGCGCGTCGCCGATGGTGAAGCTGCCGCTGGGGTTCGCGCCCACGGGCAGCTCGATGCGCGTGCGGGGCGGCACGGCGCGCGAGACCTGCAGCGCCGTGCGCAGGCGCAGGGGCAGCGTGTCCACGTCGTCGAGCGCGATGCTTCCCACCTGCGGCGCGGCGTGCGGGTCGTGCGGCGTGGCCGAGAGCGTGACGAACGCGCGGACGCCGTCGCCGGCCTCGTCGGCGGAGTTGACGACCTCGATGCCGCAGCTGTCGTTGGTGGCCTGCGCGAGGTTGAGCAGGCGGCCGGCGACGTTGCGGGCGATGGGGTCCTCGGCCATGATGGCCAGGCCGATCCCGTCGAGGACGCTCGCCGCGCGGGCGAAGCCCATGGTGCCGGCGGGGTGCGGCCCGGCGGCGGGCTTGCCGCCCCAGACGTGCTTGAGGCGCTCGATGGCGTCGAAGGTGTCCTGGAACGCCATGCCGTCGGCGAGCGCGCCCACGGACTCCTGGAACAGCTTGACCGCGGCTTCGGTGTAGACGCCGAAGCAACCGTCGGTCTTTCCGCAGCTGAAGCCGAGCACGTTCAGGCGCTCCTGCAGCTGACGGACATCGTTGCCGTGGAAATTGGGGAGCCGCAGGTAGAGCGTGCGGTCGCCGAGCTGGTAGCACTCGTCGACGAGCGTCGACCACGTGGCGGCGTCGACCACGTCGCCGAGCGAGAGCTCGTGGTCGAGGCGGAAGCGCGCCACGGCGGTCGCCGTCGAGCGCCCGAACTTCTTGCCGTCGAGGTCCGCCTGGTCGATGCGGTAGCCGAGCGAAGTCAGCCGCTCTTGAATGTCCTCGACCGCGGCGCCCTGCGCGCCTTCCTGAATGGGTTCCATCGAATGCCTCTCCTATATACAAGCGCCGCGGGCCGCGTGCGCGCCCGAGGGCGCCTAGCCTGCGCGCTCCACGAAAAAGTCTGCCATAGAAACGAGCGTCTCGCGAGCGGGCTCGTTAAGCTCAACGTCGCGAATAAGGTCCTTCGCCTGGGCGACGAGCTCGTGCGCATAGGTCCTCACGTGCTCGATCGCGCCCGCCTGGTCGATGAGCTCGACCGCTCGGGCCAGGCGCGCCGGGTCGGCGGTCTGCGCCTCGAGGATGTCGACGAGCTCGCCCTTCTCGGCGTCGCCCAGGTGCGCGAGCGCCCACACGACGAGCAGCGTGCGCTTGCCCTCGGTGATGTCGCTGCGGAAGTCCTTGCCCTGCGCCTCGGCGTCGCCGACGAGGTTGAGGAGGTCGTCTTGCAGCTGGAACGCGAGGCCGGCCGCCATGCCGAAGCCGTCGAGGGCCTTGAGCTGCGCCTCGTTGCCGCCGCCGACGATGGCGCCCGCCACCAGCGGGATCGCCGCCGAGTAGTAGGCCGTCTTGTGCGAGGCCATGTACAGGTAGTCCTCGGGGCTGATGTCCCAGCGGCGGTCGCGGACCCAGCCCAGGTCGAGCGCCTGGCCCTCGATGGTCCGCTCCTCCATCTGGAAGAGCCGCTCCATGACGGAAAGACGTACGTCCGCGGGGAGCGCCTGGTCGCGCAGGACGTAGCCGAGCACGTCGGAAAGGCCCAGGTCGCCGATGTTGATGGCCACGCCCGTGCCCTCGGTCACGTAGGTGCAGGGCTCGCCGCGGCGCAGCTCGGATTTGTCGGCGATGTCGTCGTGGATAAGGGCCGCCGACTGGAAGACCTCGATGGCCGCCGCCGTGCTCATGGCGGCCGACGCCTCGCCGCCGACGGCCTCGCAGCCGAGAAGCGCGAGCGCGGGGCGCGTGCGCTTTCCGCCCGAGGCGGTAAAGCGGGCAAGAGGGCCGTACAGGTAGCGGTCGAGGTCGGCGGCCGTGCCTGCGGGCGTGCCGTGGACGCAAGACGCGGCGGTGCGCTCGAGGTAGTCCTCGATCTGCGGGCGAACGCGGCCCAGGTAGGCGGCGAAGCGCGCGCCCGGCGCGGCCTCGGGGGCGGCGGGCTGAGCCTCGGCGCCCGGCGTGGCGGCGCCCTTCTCGACGATGTTATCGGCGGCGGTCATGCTCTGCGTTTCCTAGTCCTCTGCGTAGCCGTTGGGGTTCTTGGACTGCCAGTTCCAGGAGTCGCGGCACATGTCGTCGATATCGTACTTGGCCTCCCAGCCCATCTCCCGCTTGGCCTTGGAGCAGTCGGCGTAGTTGGCCGTGACGTCGCCGGGTCGGCGCGGGTCGATGACGTAGGGGACGTCCTTGCCGCAAGCCTTGCCGAAGGCGGTGATGATCTCGAGAACCGAGGTGCCCTTGCCGGTGCCCAGGTTGAAGACCTCGACGCCCTCGCGTCCGTTCATCCACGCGAGCGCGGCGGCGTGGCCGGCGGCCAGGTCGCAGACGTGGATGTAGTCACGGACGCCGGTGCCGTCGGGCGTGTCGTAGTCGTTGCCGAAGACGTGGACCTCGGAGCGCTTGCCGATGGCGGTCTGCGCGACGTAGGGCAGCAGGTTGTTGGGGATGCCCTTGGGGTCCTCGCCCATGAGGCCCGAGGGGTGCGCGCCGATGGGGTTGAAGTAGCGCAGCAGCACGACGTTCCACTCGGCGTCGGCGGTGTGGAGGTCGGTGAGCATCTGCTCGATCATCCACTTGGTCCAGCCGTAGGGGTTGGTGGCCGGCTTCTTGGGGCTGGCCTCGGTCAGCGGCAGGGAGTCGGGGTCGCCGTAGACGGTCGCGGAGCTGGAGAAGATGATGGACTTGCAGCCGTGCTCGCGCATGACGTCCACGAGGGTCAGCGTGTTGCCGATGTTGTTGGTGTAGTACTCGATCGGCTTGGAAACGGACTCGCCGACGGCCTTGAAGCCGGCGAAGTGGATCACGCGGTCGACGGGGTTCTCGTCGAAGATGCACTCGAGCGCCTCGCGGTCGTTGACGTCGGCGCGGTAGAACGTGAGATTCTCGGCGGCGTCCTCGCCCACGATGGTGTCGATGCGGTCGAGCACCTTCTCGGACGCGTTGGAGAGGTCGTCGACGATGACGACCTGGTAGCCGGCCTGGAGCAACTCGACGACGGTGTGGGATCCGATGAAGCCGGCGCCGCCGGTAACGAGGACGCAGGTGTCCTTGGGGTCTTTCTTCTCGCTCATGTGCTGTCCTTTCGGTGGGGTGACGCGCAAATAAGCCAACCATCAGTATACGTCGCGTGCGCGCAGGCCGAGCGCAGGGGCTTTCCGGGAGGCCGGGGCGCGCCTTTCGGGCCCCGGCGGCGGCTTTAGAGCCTTCCGGTGGTCAAACCCTCAAGATATGTGCGATTTAATTCGGGTGGGCTGAGTAGCCGGAACATGGACGCTTTATCTACCTGCGGAAATACGGGCGCCATATGGCCGGCTACTCGATCTGCCCCAGTTAAATCGCACATAACCTCGACCTATGCGTTTGACGGCCTGTCTAAGGGCGCGAAATGGTACCGTCGGTGCATGGATACGATCATTTGCGGGGCATCCGCGTATCAGTTTTGGCGCACGCCGCCTATCGTCTTGCACTTGGCCGCGGGGTCAAGCGACCATCCCGCGCTGCGAAAGGCCGTTGCCGAGGAAGAGCTCATCGCGTTTCGGCAAAGCCTGATAGAGGACCTTCCCCTGGCCCGCGCGTGCGCGGATGGGCCTTCGTGGCGCCACGCGGGCGTCCTGCAAAAAGCGGTTCGCGAGTATCAGCTGGTGCTGGCCCCGAGCATGGATTTGCCGGTTGACATGCTGGTTGGTCACGAGCGGGACCGTCGAAGCTCCAGCTTCGTCAAGACCACCCTGTACAAAGGCGCGCTTCCGCGGGGCGCGGTGCGGGGGATCGACGAGGATCTCTCGGTAACGAGCCCGGCGTTTACCATGCTTCAGCTCGCCCGCTCGGCATCGCTGCAAAGGACCGTGCTCCTTGCGTCCGAGGTCTGCGGCTGCTACGCGGTTTATCACGCCCCGGCTCCGGTGGCTCACCAGCTCCAGAAGATGATCCGTCGTCACCGGCTTCCCGAGGTCGACGGATGGCGACCCTGCCTTACCGCGGACGGACAGCTCACCGACCTTTGGTCCCGCCCGCCGCTCGTTGAGCCGGGCGAGCTCATCGATATGGCCGCGCAGTCAGATTCTCTGGACGGCAAAAAGCGGTTGGCCAGGGCTTCGGAGCTTGTTAAGCCGATGGCGGCCTCTCCCTTCGAGACTCAGGCCGGGGCGCTCCTCGGGCTGCCGAAACTCCTCGGCGGCGCGGGCCTGGGAGGGTTCACGCACAACGAGAAGGTTGAGCTTACGCCCGACGCGCGCCTGCTGGCTCGGCGCGATTGCTGCTATTGCGACCTGTTCTGGCCTGACGGGCTCGACGTCGAGTGCCAAAGCGCCCTGTATCACAACAACGTGGACGGGTACCTTTCGGATTCCGATCGCACGGCGGCGTTGAGCTTGGTGGGCGTCGACGTCCTCCCGTTGACGTATGACCAGATGAGGGACCCGAAGAGATTCTCGGCATTCGTGCATGCGGCGGAGCGATCTCTTGGCCGAAAGCACGTTGAGCCGTCCGAGGCGCAGGAGGCGGCTGCGCAAAAGCTGCGCGAGGAGATTTTTGTTGACTGGTGGAGCCTGCCGAGGCTTTAGGCGCGCCGCGAAGGGGGGCGCGGAGGCTCTGGGCGTTCAAAAGCGGGCGATTTAGGGGTGCATCACACAAAGGTCGAGGATATGTGCGATTAAATGCGGATGGGCTGAGTAGCCGGAATATGGGCACGTCGTTTACCTGCGGAAACGTGGATGCCATACGGCCGGCTACTCACTCGGCTCGTATTAAATCGCACATAACCTCGACCTCTGAATTATCGGAGCCCAAACAGCTGCTTTTTGCCCGCTTAACCAAAAGCGCCGCCCGCTGCCCGATACCGCGCCCGCACCTCAAATCAGCGCCCGTACACTCAAGAAAGTTGTGGCAACAAACGCCGCCTTCCGCGGCCCAACAGATAGGAGCCCCAAATGGCCGATGACGCCAAGCAGCACGCGCTCGACATGCACAAGCAGTGGAAGGGCAAGATCGAGGTCGTCGGCCGCGCGCCGATCACGACCCCCGAGGAGCTGGCCGTCGCCTACACCCCCGGCGTCGCCGAGCCCTGCCTCAAGATCCAGGAGAACGTCGACGACTCCTACACCTACACCCGCCGCGGCAACCTCGTGGCCGTGGTCACCGACGGCTCGGCCGTCCTCGGCCTGGGCGACATCGGCCCCGAGGCCGGCATGCCCGTCATGGAGGGCAAGTGCGCCCTGTTCAAGACCTTCGCCGACGTCGACGCCTTCCCGCTGTGCGTCCGCTCCCACGACGTGGACGAGATCGTGCGCACCGTCGAGCTGCTGGCCGGCTCCTTCGGCGGCGTCAACCTCGAGGACATCTCCGCCCCGCGCTGCTTCGAGATCGAGCGCCGCCTCAAGGAGGTGTGCGACATCCCCGTCTTCCACGACGACCAGCACGGCACGGCGGTCGTGACCTGCGCCGCGCTCATCAACGCGTGCCGCCTGACCGGCCGCGAGCTGGCCGACGTCAAGGTCGTCTTCTCCGGCGCGGGCGCCGCGGGCATCTCCATCGCGCGCCTCATGAGGCGCATGGGCGTGGAGGACATCGTCATCTGCGACCGCAGGGGCGCCATCTACGAGGGCCGCGACGGCCTGAACCCCGTCAAGGAGGAGGTCGCGTCCTGGACCAACCGCGGGAAGGTCGCCGGCTCGCTGGCCGACGCCGTCAAGGGCGCCGACGTCTTCGTGGGCGTCTCGGCCCCCGGCGCGCTGACCCAGGACATGGTCCGCACGATGGCCGCCGACCCGATCGTCTTCGCCTGCGCCAACCCCGTGCCCGAGATCATGCCGGACGAGGCCCTGGCCGCCGGCGCCGCCGTCGCCGCGACCGGCCGCTCCGACTTCCCGAACCAGATCAACAACGTGCTCGCCTTCCCGGGCATCTTCCGCGGCGCCCTCGACGTGCGCGCCTCCGACATCAACGACGACATGATGGAGGCCGCGGCCTACGCCATCGCCGGCCTGGTCGACGACGAGAAGCGCTGCGCCGAGTACGTCATCCCCGGCGCCTTCGACAAGCGCGTCGCGCCCGCCGTCGCCGAGGCCGTCGCCGAGGCGGCCCGCAAGTCCGGCGTCGCGCGCATCTAGCCGCGGGCGGCTCAAAGCCCGAACCTCTTGCAAAGAAGGGCGCCGGCCTGCCAAATCGCAGGTCGGCGCCCGTTTCTGTAGGCAAGGGGAACGCGAGACGCGCAAACAAGCGCGGGATCGCCGTCGTGTACGCCAATTACTACGGGGCCACTCGTTTTCACAGCCAGGCCGAGGTGGGGCAGCGCGAGGGAACATCGATGGGTTCGGTGCTTGTAAAGACGCTCATGCGGTGTGCGCTCGCATAAAGACGGTCGTATACTGGTCGCCGGAAAACGACGGCGGAAGGCGAGCTCTTATGAAAACGATTCATGTAGCTGCGGCAATCATCAAAGACGGCAAGAAGTTCCTTGCGGCTCAACGCGGCTACGGCGAGTTCAAGGATGGCTGGGAGTTTCCCGGCGGCAAGCTCGAGCCTGGCGAGACGGGCGCTGCTGCCTGCATCCGCGAGATTGAGGAAGAGCTTCACGTAACGATCGACAATCTCGATGAGCTTTGC
>CAVJHQ010000087.1:0-3235 GCA_963649365.1 Alloprevotella sp. | reverse complement strand
GCTTTGCACCGTCGAGCACGACTACGACACGTTCCATCTTGTCATGGACTGCTTTATCTGCGAGATCGTTGCGGGAGTCATCGACGATTCGGAGCACGAGAACATGCGCTGGCTCGATGCCGACCATCTTTGGGATGTGGATTGGCTGCCCGCTGATGTCAAAGTAGTCAAGGCGTTGGAGGAAAGGCTTTCTTAGGAATCCGCCTCCGAACCTTCGTCGAGGCTGCTCGTCAGATAGCCGTACAGTCCGTGCTCGACGGGCTGGTCAAGCTCGTAGACGATTTCGACAGCCTTCTTGCCCGCAATTTCAATCTGCTTGTACTCCTGGGTGGGATGCATCTCGCCCAGGAAGTAGAACTCTTTGCCGCCGTCTTTATCGTCCTTGTTCTTGCGCACAAAGAGATAAATCTTCATGTTGTTTCCGGGCCAGGCCTTAAGGCGCTGGATTTCCGGCGAGGCCATGTCACGCGGCTGTTTCGAGATGGCGATGAGCTTGCCCTCATCGACAAAACGATCCTCGTATTTGATCGAGTCGGAGATGTCGGGGTCCTTCTCGTAGTTAATGAACACGGGGTATGTGTTCGTGTCCTGATCGTACTTGTAGCCGCCGATGTTTTGCCCGTTGACGTTCTTCTTCCAGCCGAGGTAGCAGCAGACCTCTTCGTAGGTGTACTTGGCATTAACCACGAGAGTTGTCTCCTTGTAGGTCTCGCGGTAACCGACCATATTTCGTTCGGCGCCGAAATCAAGGATTTCGAGCACCTGCCGCTTGAACTCTGCGTTGTTGAGGGCGTCGGCGAACGATTTCGTGAGCCTGTAGTCTTCTCCGTCGCGCTCAATTAGGACGGCTTTTTTGCCGGAGCTGCCGAAGGCACCTGACAACAGGTTGAGTGCCGATGCCATTGCGGCGCCGGTGAGTTGTCTGCCATAGACCCTCTCGGCCGCAACTTTGAAGGAGGGAATGTCGCACGCGTGCCTTTCGACGAGCAGACGCAGAACCGCGAGATCTTCGAGCCTCTTGCCTCCGGCGAGCTTGCGCGAGATGAACTCGAGCGCGTTCTCCTGCGTTTCGGAGAACTTGGTTGTGTATCCCGCCTCGTACTTGGAAAGAAACGCGTGGTAGGAGCCGAATTTCTTGAAGATGCGAAGCGGGTCGATGGCTCCGTTCCGGTCGAAGTCGGCAAGAGCCGGGACGCGCCCCAGCATATTTCGGAGCGACAGGTACTCGTCGTGGATCAGCTTCGCCGCACTGAAGTTGCCGCCGTCGATGGCCTTGTAGATGCGGGCTTTGGAGACCTCGTCGAAGCTCACGGTCGAGCATCCGGGGATGACGGAGCTGCCTTCTTTGACGATTGCGCGAAGCCCGTCCTTGTTGTAAGTGCGGTCGCCCGAAAGCGCGATAGGCACGAAGAAGTTCTGCTGATAGTTGCCGATGAAGTCGAGAACGAGCGCATAATCCTTGCCGCTCGTTTTGCGCAGCCCGCGGCCGAGCTGCTGAACAAAGACGATTGCCGACTCGGTGCGCCGGAGCATGATGATCTGGTTAAGCGACGGGATGTCGACGCCTTCATTGAAGATGTCTACCGAGAAGATGTACTCAATTTCCCCGGCTTCAAGGCGGGCGATTGCCGCGTCGCGCTCGGTGTCGCTGTCGTTGCCGGAAAGCGCGCAGGTACGGTAGCCGAGATCGTTGAACCTGCGCGAAAGTTCGCGAGCCTCCTCGTTGCGGTTACAGAAAATGAGCCCGCGGCGATGACGCTTGTCCACGGTGTATTCCTCGATCTTCTGCGTGATGTGCTTGACGCGTTCATCGGAGGTGAGCTTGGAGAAAAGACCATAGTCGTCGACGGCCTGGTCATCTATGTCCAGGTCGGCGATTCCGAAGTAGTGGAACGGGGCGAGCATCTCGTCACGCAGGGCGTCCTGCAACGTGATTTGAAAGGCGATCACGTGGTTGAAAAGCGCAAACACGTCGCGCCCGTCGGTGCGCGTAGGTGTTGCCGTCATGCCCAGATAGAAGGCAGGGCGGAAGTGCTCAATTATTTTCCTATACCCCTCTGAGCAAGCCCTATGCGCCTCATCGATAACGATGTAGTCGAATTCGTTGGGTTCGAACTCGTCCAAGTGGTTCGCGATGGTGAGGCACATGGCAAACAGGCAGGTTGGATGGGGCTGAGACTTGCCGGGCGAATATACCCCATAGGTATACGCATCCCCGAGCAACTTCCGATAGCTGTCCATAGAGGCGGTGAGAATGCGCTGTCGGTGCACGAGGAACAGGACTCGCTTTGGCTTAACGGACGCGACGTCAAAGGCCGAGAGATAGGTCTTTCCGGTGCCTGTTGCCGAGACGAGAAGGGCACGCTTCTCATCAAGACGATGGATTCGCGAAAGCGCGGCGAGTGCTCGCTGCTGCATCTTGTTGGGAGAAACGCTCGGGGCTGCGCCGGTCGTCGTCGTGGATGACTCTTGATCCCGAAACGCATGGCCGCGGGGCCGCGATGTGACAGCGGGCCGCGCTTCTTCGTAGCGATTGATCCACGACTGGGTCAGCGGTGTCGTGAGCTCGCTCGACCACAGCTCGGAGAACTCGGAGCGAATCGAGCGCAGGACGCCGCCCGTGCCGTAGGAGCGGAAGAGGACGTTCCACTCCTTGTTGCATGAGATCGCCGATTGGGTAAGGTTCGAGCTCCCGATGATGACGGTGCTGATGCCTTCCCGATCGAACACGTAGCCCTTTGCGTGCAGGTCGCCCTGATACACACGGACCTCGATGTTGTCGTATTCGAGCAGCTTCCGAAAGACGTCCGGCGAGTTGAAATTGAGGTAGGTGGACGTAAGGAATCGGCCGCGGACGCCCTTGCGCTTAAGCGCGGCAAGGACTTCGACGAGCGGCTGCAGGCCGCTTGCAGCGACGAAGGCTACGCAGAAATCGAAGGAATCGCAAACGGAGAGCTGCTCTTTAAGGACCGAGAGAAGGTCGTTGCCCTTGGCCTTGTTATTGGTAATTGCGAAGGGACGAACATTTACGTCTGCGGCCTCGCGCGAATCCATGAAGCCCTGGCGCAGCCCTTTCTGCAGATCGTCGGATTCCCAAGAGGCCATCGTCCCGCCTTTCTGGATGCGTTTTGACGAACTTAGAATAGCAGGCCCCCTTCCGGCGCCGGACGGCCTGCGGCGGCGTTGACCGTTACGCGGTCTCGACGAGGTGCGCGAAGCGGGTGCGGGCTGCGTC
>CAVJHQ010000086.1:0-10609 GCA_963649365.1 Alloprevotella sp. | reverse complement strand
GGCCGCGGCCGATGCCCTTGGTCTCGCGGGTGATGCAGATGGAGCCGCCGCCGATGCCGACCTTGACGAAGTCGGCGCCGCAGTCGGCGAGGAAGCGGAAGCCCTCGGCGTCGACCACGTTGCCCGCGCCGACCTTGACGTCGTCGCCGTAGTGGGCGCGGATCCACTCGATGGTGAGCTTCTGCCACTCGGAGTAGCCCTCGGAGGAGTCGATGCAGAGCACGTCGGCCCCGGCCTCGACGAGCAGCGGCACGCGCTCGGCGTAGTCGCGGGTGTTGATGCCCGCGCCCACGAGGTAGCGCTTGGAGCTGTCGAGGAGCTCGTTCGGGCGGCTCTTGTGGGAGTCGTAGTCCTTGCGGAAGACGAGCGAGACCAGGTGGCCGTCCTTGCCCACGATGGGCAGGGCGTTGAGCTTGTGCTCCCAGATGAGGTCGTTGGCGGTCTTGAGCGAGGTGCCGTCCTCGGCGCAGATGACCTTGTCGGCCGGCGTCATGAAGTCCTTGACCAGGCGGTCGCGGGAGTCGCGCGAGACACGGTAGTCGCGGGAGGTGACGATGCCGCAGAACTTGCCGTGCGGGGTGCCGTCCTCGGTGACGGGCATGGTGGAGTGGCCGGTGCGCTCGAGGAGCTCGAGGACCTCGGCGAGCGTCATGTCGGGGGTGAGGGTGGAGTCGGAGACGACGAAGCCGGCCTTATAGGCCTTGACCTCGCGGATCATAGCGGCCTCGGACTCGGCGGTCTGCGAGCCGTAGATGAACGAGATGCCGCCCTCCTGCGCAAGGGCGATGGCGAGCTTCGGGCCGGAGACGGACTGCATGATGGCGGAGACCATGGGGACGTTCAGGGTGATCGGGGACTCCTCGCCGCGCTTGAACTTGCACAGCGGCGTCTTGAGCGAGACGTTGGCGGGGATGTTCTCCGCCGAGGAATAGCCGGGGACGAGAAGGTACTCGGAGAAGGTGTGCGACTCTCCCTCAAAGAACGTTGCCATGTGGTCTTGCTCCTTTCGCCCGCGTCGCGCAGGCCCCAGTTCCAGCCAGAATGCATGCCATTCTATCATCGGCAACAACTATTCGGCCAATGACAACAAAACCCCACTGACCAGCAACTTTGTAAGCCATCCAAACAACCTGAACGATGCGGCGCCGAGGGGCGGGGCTTAGTTTGCTGCTCAAACAGTCCTCTTCGCACGGACGAGACAGTAAGTCTCGTCCGGCTCATGCGGAACTCGCGACAAACTAAGCCCCGCCCCTCGGCGCCGCCCAGCACAGGCAGATCGCCCCCGAAGCCCGAGGCCCCGGCGTTTCTTTGAATGAGTTCCGCATGAGCCGAAGGCCACTTAATGTGGCCTTCGTGCGAGTCAGGACTGTTCGAAATTCAAAGAAACGCCGGGGCCTCGGGCTTCGGGGGCGCGGGTCGCCAGGGATTAGTTGGAGCCCTCGGCTATGACGTCGTCGAAGTTGACGGCGATGTCGTGCTTGGTGGGGACCCACTCGACCTTCTTGAAGAGGGCCGCCACAGTGATGGGTATGTAGGTCATCATGAAGATGGGGAAGGTGAAGAGGTTCGTGAAGATGCGCCACTTCTTCTTCGCGTGGATGTGCTCGCGCTCCGAGACCGTGGTGATGATGGCCAGCAGGAAGAAGACGATGTACATCGAGAGGAACGTCATGACGAGGGAGCCCACGCACATGGAGAGCTCGCCCTCGGTGGCTA
The DNA here is from genome assembly GCA_963649365.1 of Alloprevotella sp. Lineage (GTDB taxonomy): Bacteria > Actinomycetota > Coriobacteriia > Coriobacteriales > Atopobiaceae > Paratractidigestivibacter. The sequence goes on along the minus strand of CAVJHQ010000086.1, from coordinate 8,893 downwards.
TGAAGCCGTGGCTGAGCGTGCCGACGATGAGGTAGACGGCGTTGACGAAGAACGACAGCAGCGTGAGGATCATGCCCGGCGCGATGGTCATGAGCATGTCGTAGGAAGCGAACTGCCCCTTCCTGATCCCCTTGACCAGGTCGCGCCCATACGAGAAGAACACCTGGTAGAAGCCCTTGGTCCAGCGCATGCGCTGTGTCCAGGAGGCCTTGAAGGTAAGGGGCTGCTCGTCGAAGAACTCCGCCGGCGCGAAGCCGATCTGGACGTTGTGCGCGCAGCAGAACGTCGAGAACTGGATGTCCTCGGTAAGGGTGTGGAAGTCCCAGCCGTGCATGCCGCGGACGATGCGCGACGACACCATCCAACCGGAGCCGGAGATGGCGCAGGAGGTGCCCATCATCATGCGGGCGTTGTTGAGGAACTTCGCCTCGCGCAGGAACCACGTGGCGTAGGCGGAGCTGATCCAGCTCGAGTCGAAGTTCTTCGAGTTGCGGTAGCTCGTGCACACGAGATAGCCGGCGTCGAAGGCCTGGTTCATGATCTTCAGGTAGTCGGGCGCGATGATGTTGTCGGCGTCCATGATGATAAAGGCCTCGTACTTGTCGCCGAACTCGTTGAGGATCCGGTCGAAGGCGTAGTCGAGCACCCAGCTCTTGCCCTTGCGGGCAAGGTCGTTGCGGTCCCAGGTGATGGCGCCGGCGCGCTCGGCCTCCCCGTGGGTATCGTCGGTGCAGGAGTCGCAGATGACGAAGCAGTCGACGAGCTCGCGCGGATAGTCCTTCTGGTTGAGGATGGAGCGAACGAGGTTGCCGATGACAGGCTCCTCGTTGTGCGCGGCGATGACGAAGCCGTAGCGGTGGTTCTTCTTGGCCTCCGGGAGGCGGACCGTCCCGCGCATGATGACGCGGATGATGTACACGAGCTGGTAGAAGTACGCCAGCGTGAAGAACAGCCAGATGACCATGTTGAAAATGACGATCGGCGTGAGGCCGACCCTGTTGAACTCCATCATGAGGTTCTCCCCCGGTGCGCGGACTAGCCCTCGGCGCCGAGCAGCGGGCAGATCCTCTCCCCCGCCGCCGTGCGCCCCATCGAGCGTTCTTTTAGCACTCCCAGTATAGCGAGAAGGTCCTCGGGGAGTCGGTCGACACGCTCGATTCGCTCGCCCGTGGCCGGGTGGTCGAAGGCGATGCTCCACGAATGGAGGAACTGCCGGCGCAGCCCCAGGTTCACGCGGTCGTCTCCCCGCCCATAGAGCTGGTCGCCCACGAGCTGGTGCCCGACATGGCGCATGTGCACCCGGATCTGGTGCGTGCGCCCCGTGTACAGGTGGCACTCGACCAGGCTGTAGCCCTCGTCGCGACGGCCCGCCTCGAAGCGCTCGAGCGTGCGGTACGTGGTGATGGCCTCGCGCGCGCCGGGCGCGTCGGAGACGGCCATGCGCAGGCGGTCTCGCGTCGAGCGGGCTATGCCGGTGACGATGGTGTCCTCCTCGCGCGCCATGTAGCCCTGGACGAGGGTGATGTAGCGCCGGTCGAGCACGCGCATGCGGATCAGGTCCTGCAGCGCCTTCTGCGTCGCGTCGTCCTTGGCCGCGACCATGAGGCCCGAGGTGTCCATGTCCAGTCGGTGCACGATGCCGGGCCGCTCATCGCCCTGCAGCATCCCCAGGTGGTCGTACCCGCAGTGCGCCACCAGGGCGTTGGCCAGCGTGTCGTCCACGTGGCCCGGGCTCGGGTGGCACACGAGCCCCTCCTGCTTGGAGATGACGAGCAGATAGTCGTCCTCGTAGCGTATGTCGAGCGGGATGTAGGGGTTCGGCGAGAGGGGCCCCGCCGACGCCTCGGCGCGCTCGGGCTCCGCGACCTCGGCCGACACGCGGTCGCCGAGAAGGACCTTCTCGGACTTGGACGTCGCGGGGCAGGTGTTGATGCGCACGCGGCCCTCCTCGACGAGCCTCGCGCACGCCGAGCGCGAGGGCATGCCCTCGCAGGCGGCGAGAAACGCGTCGAGCCGCATCCCGTCGGATTCGGGCCCGACGAGCAGGTTGACCATGCGAGCTCCCACGGCTAGCGCCCCTTGTCCGCCTCGTCGTCGGCCTGGGCCTTGTCCCATCGAGACCACAGCACCACAGCCACGACGACGCCGCAGGTGATGAAGACGTCGGCCACGTTGAAGACCGCGAAGTCCATGAAGGTCGTGGCGAAGAAGTCCGTCACGCGCCCGAAGACGACGCGGTCGATGGCGTTGCCGAGCCCGCCGCCGACGACGCAGCCGAGCGTCGCGGCGAGCGGCAGCGGGATGGTGCGCTCCCGGCACGCGAGCGCCGTGCAGGCCGCCGCGATGACGAGGGCCACGGCGACGAAGAGGAGCCCCTTGCCCGAGCCCATGGAGAACGCGGCGCCGGTGTTGTACACGAGGCTCAGGTCCATGACGCGGGGCACGAGCGTCACCGGCTGCCCGAGCGTGAGCGTCGAGCGGACGGCTGCCTTCGAGGCCTGGTCGAGCGCGACCACGAGGGCCGCCGCCCCGGCGAAGGTGCCGAGGCGGCGGGTCAGCGAGGTCTCTTTGAGCGGGGCGGCCAAGCGCCTACTCCTGATGGGCGGCCACGGCGTCGTGGCAGCGGCAGCACAGGCCGTCGGCGCCGAGCGCGCGGTAGTTCCAGCAGCGCGGGCACTTCTCGCCGGCGGCGGGGGCGACGGAGCAGGACAGCTCCTCGCCCTCGACGACCTCGACCGCGGAGCAGACGAAGACCTCGGCGAGGTCCACGCCGGCGAGCGCGGCTGCGGCGTCGGCAGGCAGGGCCAGGGTCGCGCAAGCGGCCTGGCTCGTGTTCTCGGTCACGGCGCCGGAGGCCTTGGCCTCCTCGAACGCCTTGGTGAAGGCGTCGCGGGCGGCCGTCATGTGCTCGTAGGCGGCGAGCTTCTCGGCGCACTCGTCGACGGTCCAGGGGGCCTGGTACCAGTCGAGAAGCGCGGCGCGCTCCTGGCCGTCGCGCATGGAGGCGGGCAGGAACTCGAGGATCTCGTCGCAGGTGAAGACGAGGATCGGCTGCAGGTCGTGGACGAGCATCGTGAGGATCTGGGCCCAGACGGTAAGCGCGCTGCGTCGCTCGGCGCCGTCCTTCTCGCCGCAGTAGACGCGGTCCTTGGTGGCGTTCAGGTAGCCGTTGGAGAGCTCGGTCACGTAGTCGTAGAGGTTGCGGTAGACCACGTTGAAGCGGTAGCCGTTGTAGGCGTCGGTCACCGTCTGGTGGACCTGGCACATGCGGGCGAGCGCGAGCTGGTCGTAGGCCGTGAGGTCGCCGAGCTCGACGGCGTCGGTCGCGGGGTCGAACTGGCCCTCGATCTCGCCGAGCAGGAAGCGCAGGGTGTTGCGGATCTTGCGGTAGGCCTCGCCCACGTGGCCGAGGATGTCGCCGTCGCAGGGGACGTCGTTGGAGGTGTCCACGGAGGCGAGCCACAGGCGCAGGACGTCGGCGCCGCGCTCGTCGCAGACCTTGTTCGGGTCGATGACGTTGCCGAGGGACTTGGACATCTTGCGGCCCTGGCCGTCGAGGGTGAAGCCCTGGGAGACGACGGACTTGTAGGGGGCCACGCCGTAGGCGCCCACCGAGGTCATGAGCGAGCTCATGAACCAGCCGCGGTGCTGGTCGGAGCCCTCGAGGTACATGTCGGCCGGGAATGCCAGGTTGTCGCGGTGGCGGCAAACGGCGGTGTGCGAGACGCCCGAGTCCCACCAAACGTCAAGAATGTCCTTGTTGGCCTTGAGGTTGTGGCCGCCGCACTTCTCGCAGGTGCAGGCGTCGCCCAGGTAGGAGGCCGGGTCGTCCGTGAACCAGCAGTCGGAGCCCTTCTCGCGGAAGAGCTTGATGACGGCGTCGAGCGTGGCGTCGTTCATGACGACCTCGCCGCAGTCCTGGCAGGTGAAGGCCGGGATGGGCACGCCCCAGTTGCGCTGGCGGGAGATGCACCAGTCCGGGCGCCCCTCGACCATGGAGCCGATGCGCTTGATGGCGTGCGCCGGGTAGAAGGCGACCTTGTTGAGCTCGGTCGTGGCCTCCTCGCGCAGCGACTTGCCGTCGGTGAGCGGCTTGTCCATCGAGACGAACCACTGGCTCGTGGCGCGGAAGATGACGGGCTCCTTGCAGCGCCAGCAGTGCGGGTAGCTGTGGTTGATGTCCTCATGCAGGATCAGGGTGCCGCGCTCGCGCAGCCACTCGATGATCTTGGGGTTGGCCTCGGTGACCTCCATGCCGGACCACGGGCCGCCGGTGCCCATGCCGTCGCCCTTGAAGAAGCGGCCGTCGTCGTCGACGGGCATGACCACGGGGATGTTGAACTTCATGCCGGCGAGGTAGTCGTCGACGCCGTGGCCGGGGGCGGTGTGGACGATGCCGGTGCCGTCCTCGAGGGTGACGTAGTCGGCGTAGATGAACTCGCCCTCCTCGCCCTGGTCGCCGAAGATGGGCTGCTTGTACTTGTTGTGGCAGAGCTCGGTGCCCGTCATGCGCCAGGGCTCGCCGTCGGCGCCGCGGACGAGCTCGACGTCCTCGTAGCCGAACTTGGCGCAGTCCTTCTCCACGAGGGCCTCGGCCATGATCTCGGCGGCGCCGTCGTGGATGACGGCCACGTAGGTGGCCTCGGGGTGCAGGATGACGGCGTCGTCGGCGGGAAGCGTCCAGGGCGTCGTGGTCCAGATGTCGACCCAGAGCTTGCCGGCCCAGGCCTCGAGGCCCGCGGGCACGGTGGTCATCTCGAAGCGCACGAAGATGGCGGGGCTGACCTCGTCGCCGTACTCGATCTCGGCCTCGGCGAGGGCCGTGTGGCAGTGCGAGCACCAGTGGACGGGCTTGCGGCCGCGGTAGATGGCGCCGCGGTCGAAGATGGCCTTGAAGATCTCGACGTCGGTGGCGTCGTAGTCGTTCACGTAGGTGAGGTAGGGGTTGTCCCACTCGGCCAGCACGCCCAGGCGCTTGAAGCCCTGGCGCTGGGTGTCGACCTGCTCGACGGCCATCTTGCGGCAGAGCTCGCGGACCTTCTCGGTCGGGAGCTGGTTGAACTTCTCGGTGCCGAGAATGGTCTCGACCTTGTGCTCGATGGGCTGGCCGTGGCAGTCCCAGCCGGGGACGTACGGCGTCTGGTAGCCCTGCATGGACTTGAAGCGGTTGATGATGTCCTTGGAGATCTTGTTCTGCGCGTGGCCGAGGTGGATGGGGCCGTTGGCGTACGGGGGGCCGTCGTGCAGGACGAACTTCTTGTGGCCCTCGTTCTTCTTGAGCATCTGCTCGTAGACGTCGTCCTGCTCCCAGGCGGCGAGGCGCTTGGGCTCGTTCTGCGCCAGGCTCGCGCGCATCGGGAACCCGGTCTTGGGCAGGTTCGTGGTCTTCTTGTACTCGTTCGCCACTCTCGTGACTCCTTCCTGGGCACCAAAAAAGCGCCCGTCCCGTCGTGCTGGGACGAAGCGCTCACGTCACACTTCGCTTGCAACCACCCAGCGACCGGTCGTCCGGCTTACTCGGCTGGCCTGTGACGGCGGCCACTCCGGCGACGCCTACTCGCGAAGAAGCTGCGGGCTTGCGGCTCGCGCCCTCGCTTTGGGGCCGCGGCTCGGGGGCGATCTTCGCCGGGACGCGGCCGCGGGATCCCACCGTCCCCGCTCTCTTCTGACCGCGCGACCCCGGGTACTCTCCCCGTCATCGCCTATGGTCAAGCATGGTAGCACGAACCGGCCGGCACATGGTAAGGTTGGCAAGAAAAGCGAAGAGAAGCCGCCTTGCCCCGCGATGCTGTCGCGGCCCGCGCGCACGAGGTACGCGCGGGGAGGCGGCCGGAACACGCAAGCCGGCGAGCCGCCCCTCGCCGGTTTGCGTGTCTTCTTTTTCGCTCGGCAAAACGAGTCGGGCACAGGCGCCCGCGACGAGAAAGGAACGGACATGGGAGAGAAGGCACCCAGCTGGGAGGCCCCGCGCCGCGCGAGCTTCACGCACGAGGAGGACGTGGCGTTCCTGCGCCGCGCCATCGAGGTCTCGCGCGAGAGCCGCGAGCACGGCAACACGCCCTTCGGCGCCATCCTCGTGGACGAGGACAAGAACATCGTCCTCGAGCAGGAGAACCGCGAGATCAGCGAGCACATCTGCACCGGGCACGCAGAGACCTCGCTCATGGAGGAGGCGAGCCGCCGCTTCGACCACGACTACCTCTGGCAGTGCACCATCTACACCACCGGCGAGCCCTGCGCCATGTGCTCGGGCGCCATCTACTGGGCCAACGTCGGCCGCGTGGTCTACGCCATGACCGAGCGCGACATCCTCGCGCAGACCGGCGACAGCGAGCAGAACCCCACGCTCGACACCCCCTGCCGCCAGATCTTCGGCTCGAGCCAGAAGAAGATCGAGGTCGTGGGCCCCTTCCCGGAGCTCGTGGCCGAGGCCTGCGCGGTCCACGAGGGGTACTGGGACTAGCCTGAGCGCGATTCCTGCGCATGACAAAAGGCCCGCGGCCGTGACGGTCGCGGGCCTTTCTTCTTTGCGAATCGGCGCGGCGCCCCGCGCGGGACCGCGGGCTAGTCGCTCATGGCCTCCGCGTAGGCGGCCGCGAAGCGCGGGTCGGCCTGGGCCATGCGGGCGTTGGTGGCGATCCAGCCGGCGACGGTGCCCGTGTCGTAGCCCTCCTTGGGGTCGATGACGAGGGCGTAGAACTCCTCCTCGGCGAGGCAGCGCTCCATGGCGTCCGTGAGCTGGATCTCGTTGCCGGCGCCGGGCTTCTGGTCCTTGAGGAGCTCCATCACGCGCGGCGAGAGCAGGTAACGGCCGACGATGAAGAGGCGGCTCGGCGCGAGGGCGGCCTTGGGCTTCTCCACCATGCCGGTAAGCTTCCAGACGGCGCCCTCGTCGTTCTCGCCGGCCTCGGGGAACTCGGCGATCGTGCCGACCTGCTTGCCGGCGATGATGCCGTAGCGGGAGACCTCCTCCTCCGGGCACGGGGCGACCGCGATGACGGAGCAGTTGCCGTGGGCCTTGGAGACCTCCATCATACGGGGAAGGATCTTCTTGTCGGGCACCATGTAGTCGCCGAGCAGCACGAAGAAGGGCTCGTCGCCGGTGGCGTAGGAGGCGCAGCGGATGGCGTGGCCGAGGCCGCGCGGCTCGCTCTGGAAGCAGAAGTCGACGGGCAGCGAGCCGGCCTCGGCGATGGCCTCGGCGTAACCCGGCTTGCCGCGCGAGACGAGCTCGTCCTCGAGCGCCAGGTCGCGCGTGAAGTAGCTCATGATCTGCGGCTTGGCCTGGGAAGAGACGATGATGCACTCGTCGACCTCCTCGGGCGCCAGGGCCTCCTCGACCACGTACTGGATGACGGGCTTGTCGAGGACCGGCAGCATCTCCTTCGGCGTGACCTTGGTGCCGGGGAGGAAGCGGGTGCCGAGGCCGGCGGCGGGGATGATCGACTTCATATGGGGTCCTTTCGGTCTTTCTTCGCAGGCGGCACGAGTTTCGCGCCTTGATCCTGGCCATTATGTAACAAAGCGGCAACCGTGAGTACCCTTGGCTGCGCAGACGGGGCGCAAGGCATGGGCAGGCGGGCCCGCGCACACGAACCGCACACAGTTCGGGCGGGCCGCGCAAAAGCCGCTCGCAAGCATGAACGGCCTTGGCTGCGCGCCCCGGAATCGCGCCGCCCAGTAAAGAACGGCAGAAACGCGCCCCGGAACAGCGCCTCACAGCAACGGATGGTTACTGGGCGGCGCGGTTTCGGGGCGCAATGCCGGTAAGGATTACTGGGCGGCGCGGTTCCGGGGCGCGCCACCGGCAAGGCTTGCTGGGCGGCGCGGTTCCGGGGCTCCGCACCAGACCCGTCGAGCCTGCCGGCCCGCGACGGCGTCGGCCGAGGGAGCCTACTCCACGGTCACGGACTTGGCGAGGTTGCGCGGCTGGTCGACGTCGCACCCGCGCAGCAAGGCCACCTCGCGGGCGAGCAGCTGCAGCGGCACCGAGGCGGTTATGGGGCTGAAGCAGTCTCGGATGCGCGGGATATAGATCACGTGGTCGGCGATCTTCTTGATGTCCTCGTCGCCCTCGGTGGCCACCGCGATGACAACGGCGCCGCGGGCGCGGCACTCCATGAGGTTGCTCACCACCTTGTCGTAGGTGGGGCTCTTCGTGGCGACGGCGATGACGGGGAAGCCGGGCTCGATCAGGGCGATGGGGCCGTGCTTCATCTCGCCGGCGGCGTAGGCCTCGGCGTGGAGATAGCTGACCTCCTTGAGCTTGAGCGCGCCCTCGTAGGCGATGGCGGCGCCCATCCCGCGCCCGACGAAGAGCGCGGAGCGCGCGTCCTTGCAGGCGAGCGCCGCCTCGTGGACCTGGTCGCCGGACTCGTCGAGAATGCGCTGGATCTGCTCGGCGGAGTCGCCGATCTCGCGGAAGAACGTGCGGGCGGTCTTGGCCGAGAGCCGGTACTTGACCTGCGCGAGAAGCAGGCCCAGCAGCATCAGCGAGACGATCTGCCCGATGAAGCTCTTCGTGGAGGCGACGGCGATCTCCTTGTTCGCCTTCGTGTAGATGACGCCGTCGGACTCGCGCGCCACGGGGCTGCCCACCACGTTGGTGATGCCGAACACGCGGGCGCCCTTCACGCGCGCGTCGCGGATGGCGGCCAGCGTGTCGGCCGTCTCGCCGGACTGCGACACGGCGACCACGAGCGTCGTCGGCGTGATGATGGGGTTGCGGTAGCGGAATTCGCTGGCGACCTCGCACTCGCAGGGGATGCGCGCCCAGCCCTCGATCAGGTTCTTCGCAATAAGGCCGGCGTGATAGCTGGTGCCGCAGGCGATGATGTAGACGCGGTCGATGAGATTGAGCTCCTCGACGGTGAGGTCCAGCTCGTCGATGGCC
>CAVJHQ010000085.1:0-10634 GCA_963649365.1 Alloprevotella sp. | reverse complement strand
AGGCCATGGTCGAGGCCCACCCCGACATCCAGATCATGTTTGTCGAGTCCGGCGGAGACAACCTATCGGCCACGTTCTCGCCCGAGCTGGCCGACGCCACGATCTTTGTCATCGACGTCTCGGAGGGCGACAAGATCCCGCGCAAGGGCGGCCCCGGCATCATGCGCTCCGACCTGCTCGTCATCAACAAGATCGACCTCGCGCCCTACGTCGGCGCCTCGCTGGAGGTCATGGACCGCGACTCGCGCCGCATGCGCGGCGAGCGCCCGTTCGTCTTCACCGACATCCGCGAGGGCACCGGCGTGGACGACGTCGTCGCCTGGATCAAGAGGAACGTGCTGCTCGAGGACCTCGCGTGAGCGTGCCGGCAGACGGGCGCCCCGGCGGCGGCAACAAGTTCGGCAGGACCTCTGAGCTGCGGCTCGTTGCCGTGCGACGTGGCGAGAAGACCGTGCTCGAGGATGTGTTCGCCACGATGCCGTTCCACGTGATGCACCCGTTCGAGGTCCCGACCGCGGGGCTTGCGTGCGCGCCCGCCGGCTTGCCGTCGGGCGATGGCGGTGCGGGCGCTGCCTGCAGGGCGGGCGCTGCCGGCCCGGCCCTCGCCCCGAGCGCCGCGCAGGTCATGGTCATGTCGGCCTCCGCGGGCATCATGGCGGGCGATGCGCAGCGCATCGACGTCTCCGTCGGCGAAGGTGCGGCGCTCCAGGTCACGACCCAAGCCTTCGACAAGGTCCACCGGATGGGGGAGGGCGAGTCCGCCTCGCGCTCGACCTCCCTTCGCGTGGCCGACGGCGGCTACCTCGACTACTCGCCTCAGCCGACGATCCCCTTCGCCGACTCGGCCTACGCCGCGACCACGGACGTCGAGCTCGAGGGCCCCGACGCACGCTTTGTCTACGAAGAGGTGCTCTCGTGCGGGCGCGCTGCCCGCGGCGAGCGCTTCGGCTACCGGAGCTTCCGCAACCACGTGCGCGTGGACGTGGCCGGAACTCCCGTCTACGTGGACAACACCGTTTACGAGCCTGGTCTCATGCCCATGGAGGAATTCGGCTTCTACGAGGGGTTTTCTCACCTGGGCAACCTGGTGCTCGTCAACTGCCGCGTGGGCGAGGCCGCCTTCGCCGCGGCGCGCGACTACCTTCGCGAGGAGACGGGCGTGATCGGCGCCGCCGCAGGCTCGCCCGTCGGCGCGGCGACCGGCTCGGAGGCGGTGGCGGGCGGCGTCACGCGGCTTGCCACCGGCGACGTCTGCGTGCGCCTGCTCGGCCACCGCGCCCAGCGTGTGGGCGACGTCCTCGCCCGCGTGCGCTCGCTTCTTTCCGAGGCCCGCTGAGCCGGGGCGCGCGCAGCCTGCGGCACAAGGCGAAGGTCGAGGTCATGCCGACCAGGTGTCCTCGCCTTCGAAGAACCCGGGTTCGAGCACGCATAGCTCGAAGTCGCCGTTCTTCCCCGAGATGCGCTCGCGAAGAAGGCCGAGCGCGCGGTCTGTAAGCTCGCCGACCTCCTGAGTTACCGAAACGATGTCGCCCACGAACAGCCTCGAGATCTCGTTGCGGTCGAAGCTCACGACGGCAAAGTCCTCCGGCACGCGCAGCCCCAGCTCGCTCAACTTGCGCAGGGCACCGGCGGTGACCATATCGCTCGTGGAGAACAGCGCTGTGGCGCCCGCCGCCCTTAGCGCGTCGATGGCTTTGTAGCCGTCCGGCGCATGGTAGCTGCATTCGACGACAAGGGCGGGGTCGGCCGGTATGCCGGCATCCGCAAGAGCCGCATAGTAGCCGTCCAGGCGCAGCTGACCGTTGCGCGAGCCTTTCGTGTTGGCCAAGCACCCCACGCGCCTATGGCCGCGCTCGAGTAAATAACGAGTTCCCATGATGCCGCCGAGGGCGTTGTCGATCAGGACCTTGTCGCAGTCTATTCCCTCGACGATTCGGTCGAGCATCACGAAGGGGACGCCAAGCGCGTCGAGCGCGCGGCGGAGGCGCGAAAGGGCATCGGCGTCCAGGATCTCGCAGCTCGGGACGTAGACGATGCCGTCGATGCCCAGCGAACCCATGCGCTCGAGCTGCCGCAGGTCCTTCTCGCCATCGTCTCCGGAATCGCAGATTAAAAGGCCGAGGCCGACGCGCTCGCACCCTTCTTCCAGATGCTTGATCAAGCTTGCAAAAAACGGGTTGGCGATGTCGGGGACTATCAGCCCCACCGTGTCCGATCGTTTTGTGGCCAGGCTTCGCGCCGCCTTGTTCGCGTGGTAGCCCATGCGCTGCGCGCACTCGCGAATGGCCCGCTTGCTTTCGTCGGAAAGCCGGCAATCGCGGCCGTTGAGCACTTGCGAGACCGCGGACTCGGAGAGCCCCGTTTCGTGCGCGATATCCTTGAGCGTGACTCTGCGAGGCATGTGGCACCTTCTGTTGGAAATTGTTAAACCGCTTTAGCATCCACATGATAGCGCGGGCGGCAGACAACTTGCGTCATCTGCCGCCCGCGGTGCCGTCTGAATTTGTTTTGCGTGCTCAGCTTGCGAGAAACTCGTCGACCTCTGATGCCGTGGGGATCGCCGTCTGGGCGCCGACGCGAGACGCGGTGATGCCGGCCGCGGCGCTCGCCAGCTTCATGCCCTCCTCAAGTCCGATGCCGCTCACATGGGAGGCGCAGAGCACGCCGATGAAGGTGTCGCCGGCGGCTGTGGTGTCGGCCACGTCCACCGTGACCGCGGGCACGCGAATCACCGGCATGTTCTCGCCTGCCTCGCGGGCAGCGGAGCCGGCGCCTCCGAGAGTGACCACTGCGGCCCGGGCGCCCTTTGCCAGGAGCGCGTCAAGACCCGCCTCGATGCTTGCGTCGTCGGCCGGCATGACGCCTGTGGTGGCCTCGCACTCGGTCTCGTTGACGCACACCAGGTCGATGCACTCCCAGACATCGGAAGGCATCTCCCGGGGCGGGGCCACGTTGACAACCACGCGCATCCCGCGGCGACGCGCGCTCCGTATGGCGTCGAACGTGGTTGGAAGGTCGCATTCCAGCTGCGTGAGAAACACGTCGCCCGCCTTTGCGAGAACGTCAAGAGCCTCGTCGACTTCCTTGATCCCCAGACGGAGGTTGGCGCCGGGATTCAGGATGATGCGGTTGTCGCCGCCGCAGCGCAGGACGACGGCGGTGCCCGTCTCGATCGCGTCGCAGCGCCTGACCTCCTCGCACTGCACGCCGAATCCTGCCAGCTGAGAAACGATTCTGTCGCCGAACAGGTCGGTGCCCACGGCGCCCACCAGATACGAGGGCGCGCCGAACTTGGCCACGGCTACCGCCTGGTTGGCGCCCTTGCCGCCCGGGTTGGTAAAGAAGTTGCGCCCGGGAAGCGTCTCTCCCTGATACGGCATGCGGTCGGACTCGATGGCCAAATCCATGTTGAGGCTGCCGAAGACGATGACCCTATTCATTGGCTAGTTCTCCTCCGGTTTGATCTTGTTGCGGAAAATCGCGAAGGCGATGATTCCGAGCAGAATCGACGCGGCGTAGATAAGCAGCAGGTTGGAATATGTGGCGGCCTCGGCGCCGACGCCCGCAAAGCTCACGCCGGAAAGAGCCGTCGTGCCCATGATAGAACCGAAAATCGCAACGCCGATAGAGGCGGAGACGTTCATGACCAGGTCGTTCATGCCGATGCCGCGGCCGGCCTGAGAGGCGTCGAGCGTGCCCAGCACCATGGTGGTCAGCGGCGAATACATGAGGCCGGCGCCGGCATAGTACAGGCAGATGCCGATGGTGAAGGGGACCATCCCAGACGCGATAAAGAAGGACGACAGGGCAAAGCCGACGATCTGCAGCGCTCCGGCGACGAATATCGAAGTCGTCCTGCCGAGCTTGGCCACGATGGCGCCGCTCGTGCACGCCACGATGCAGGCTGCGAAGTTGCCGAAAATCAGGTAGAACGAGGCCTCGCTGGAAGTCAGGCCATAGACGGCGGAGCCCACGCCGTTAAACAGGCTCGTAACGGAGAAGTTGATGAAATAGATGATGAGCATGAGCGAGATCGCGCGCATCCAACGAGAATTCCGGAAGAAGTCTGGGGTGATGAACGGGTCGCTTGCGCGGTTGATGTATGCGATGAAGACGATAAGGGCAACCGCGGCGCCCGCCAGGAACGGCCAGCCGTACGAGAAGAACAGGGTGAGCAGCGTGATCATGATGCCGAAAATCGTGAAGCCGGCAACGTCGACTTTGGTCTGCTTGGCGTCCACCTCGGGGATGCTGCGCATGAGCACCGGGATAACCAGCACGCCGACCAGGGGGACCAAAAAGAGCAAGGACCAGTCAACCATGCTCAGAAAGCCCGAGGTCACAACGCCGATGGCGGTGGAAAGCTGGTAGGAAGCGGTAAAGATGCCAAAGAAGGTGACCTGCTCGGCACCCTTGAGATAACGCGTCGCGATTGCAAGGTACACGGACCCGGCCACCTGGCCGCCTGCGGTCTGCAGACAGCGGGCAATGATGACGAGCCACACATTGCCGTGTAGGAAGAAGCCCATGACGGAACCGGCGAAGAACAGGACAATGCCCGCTACGGTCATTTTCTTGAGAGAGACATAGTCGGAAAGCGAGCCGTAGATGAAGCAGACGATTCCCAAAATGATGCTCGGGATGGAGACGATGAGCGGGGCCTCGGCGGAGGCGTCGAGGTCGACGCCGATCTGCTGGAATATATAGCTGAACGCCTGAAGGCAAAGGATGCCAAGGATGAACAGGATATCAAGAGGAATGAGCGCGCGCTTGGCGTCCGCCGCGCTGTATTCCGCAGTGGAGGTTGCATTCGATGACATTGGAAACTCTTTCTTAAGGGCGGGGGCGAGCGCAGGGCCGCGCCCCCGCGGCGAAACTTGCTAGTGGGCGCGAACGAGCTCGGTCGTGCGCTCCATGAAACGCTCCATGAAGGCAGGAACATCAACCTCGATCGCCGCCTGGACGGTCTTGTGGGGATCGTTGAGTCGCATATGGTCCCCGATCGTGCGGCCGCGAAGGTCGCCCTCAAGGTTCACGTGCAGATTCACGCCGAACGTCTTGATCAGGGTGTTGTCCAGGGCAACGGCCATAGCCAACGGATCGTGCAGGCCGCAGCCGGCAAGGCCCGAGTCCTGAATCTCGAAATCGATGTAGTAGTCGGTCATATCGGCGAGGAACTTGGCCGCTGACGTGCCGACCTCGCGCCACTGCGCCGTTTCCTTCTTGGTAAGAAGCGTCTGATGGGTGACGTCCAGGCCAACCATGGTGATTTCCGCGCCAGACTTGAACACAAGGTCAGCAGCCTCGGGGTCGCCCTGGATGTTGCACTCGGAGGCAGGGGAGGTGTTGCCGTCGACGGTAAGGGCGCCGCCCATCATAACGATGCCGCCGATCTTGTCCTTAAAGCTCGGGTCCTTCTCCAGAACCGCGGCCAGCGTGGTAAGGGTTCCGGTGGGGACATAGACGAGGTCCTTGCCGTAGGTCTGAGCGGCCTCGATAAGGAAGTCGACCGCCGCCGTCTCTTCAACACCGCGCGGGGAGTCGGGAATCTGCACCTCGCCGATTCCGTTTGTGCCGTGGACCATGGCGCAAACCGGGCTCACCTCAAAGCCTTCGCTTGCCCTGGAGTGGGAAAAGCCCTTGCAAACCGGCACGTCGTCGCGCCCAAACAGGTGAAGAATCGCCAAGGTGTTGCGCACGCTCGTCTCGACGAGAACATTGCCGTAGGTGCACGTAACGCCCACGAGCTCGGCATCTTTGCTGCCGAGGCAGTAGGCGATGGCGAGGGCGTCGTCGATTCCGGTGTCGAGGTCGAGGATGATCTTCTTGGTGGACATGCGTACGTTCCTTCCATTCTCTTGGGTTGAATTGCCTTCGATGTGCTAAAGCGCTTTAGCAAGTTGCTGATCCATAACATACTCCTCGTTGGTAAATAATAGCTAAAGCGCTTTAGCATACTTGGCGAGCGGCCGAATACGAGCGGTGAGCGGTTGCGGCAATTGATGGATATGGCCGGGCCGCTGCTGGCGCGGGTATCCAAACAAGGCTTCTGCCGGCGATTCTTGAGGAGACTTGCCCGAATTCCTTTGGCGCCGTGGCGTACCATGGGCGCAGGTCCGTATACCGAGAGGGGAAAACGATGGCCAACGATTATCTGCTCGTCATAGATATGCAGAACGACTTCGTGGACGGCGCGCTCGGGACGCCCGAGGCCGCCGCGATCGCGGGCGACGTCGCCGCCTATGCGCGCGATTTCGCGGGAACGGTCGTCTTTACGCGGGATACCCACGGCGAGGATTACCTCCAGACGCAGGAGGGGACGAACCTTCCCGTGACCCACTGCGTGGCGGGCACGCCGGGCTGGGAGCTCGCGCCGGCCGTCGCCGAGGTGCGGCGGGCGCTCGACGCCCCGGTGTTCGATAAGCCGACCTTCGGCTCCGCCGAGCTCGCCTCCTGGCTCGTCGCCCGCGACACCGAGCGCCCGATCACGTCCATCGAGCTCTGCGGCCTCTGCACCGACATTTGCGTGGTAAGCAACGCCCTGCTCGTCAAAGCGTTTCTTCCCGAGGTGCCCGTCCGCGTACGCGCGGCCCTCTGCGCCGGCGTGACGCCCGCGAGCCACGAGGCCGCTCTCTCCACGATGCGCAGCTGCCAGGTGGAGGTGCGCTAGCCGTGGGCTGGGCCATGGCGGCGGCCGCCTCGGCGCTCTTCGCCGGCCTTACCTCGGTTCTTGCCAAGGTGGGAATCGAGCACACCGACTCGGACGTGGCCACGGCCGTTCGCACCGCGGTCGTGCTTGTGTTCAGCTGGGTGATGGCGGTTCTCTCTGTGGGAGACATGCCTGCCGCCCTCGGCGCCATCTCGGCGCGCTCCTACCTGTTTCTCGCGCTCTCGGGGCTCGCTACGGGCGCGAGCTGGATTTGCTATTTCGCCGCGCTCTCTGAGGGCGACGTGAACAAGGTCGTGCCCATCGACAAGTCGTCCACGGCGCTCTCGACGCTTTTGGCCATCGTGCTTTTCGGCGAGACGGGACATCTGGTCGTCAAGCTCGTTGCCACGGCCGCCATCCTGGCGGGAACGTTCCTTATGATCGAGCGGAGGGTGACCGCCGTCGGCGCGGCCTCGGCGGCGGGCGGCCGATGGCTGGCGCTTGCCGCGCTCTCGGCCGTCTTCGCGGCCTTGACCTCGGTGCTCGCGAAGGTGGGGATCGAGGACGTCGACTCCAACCTCGCGACGGCGGTGCGCACCTGCTTCGTGCTGGCCATGGCGTGGGCCATCGTTGCCGCGCGCGGCAAGCTGCCGCTCGTGGGCAGGACCGACCCCCGAGAACTCGCCTTCATCTGCGCTTCGGGCGTGGCAACCGGGGCTTCTTGGCTCTTCTATTACTACGCGATCCAGACGGGGCTTGTAAGCGTGGTCGTGCAGATAGACAAGCTCTCGATCCTCGTGTCGATCGTGTTCGCCCGCGTCGCCTTCGACGAGCGGCTGTCTCCCCGGGCCGCCGCGGGCCTTGCGCTTATCGTCGCCGCGACCCTGGCCATGACCGTCTGGGCATGAAGGCTGGGTGCCGCGAGACGTCTCCTCGCGGCGCGTTGCCGCCCCTGTGTCCCCGGGTTCTCTGGCAATGAGCCGCAAACTGATTGGTTCGTGACAGTTTTTTCAAATAATCTGTCACGAACCAATCAGTTTGCGGGCGGGGACCGTCGCGCCGGCGTCGAAATCGCGCAGCGAGGCCGGCCTGCCCGTCCGGCTCGGCCAAACCGGCGCCCCGGCGGGTAGAATAGGCCGCGGCGAATCGGCTCTTTAGGAAAGGCGTGCGTGTTTTGGGCAAGATCAAACTGGTCGCGAGCGACCTGGACGGGACGCTCCTCGTTAACTGGGACAAGAACGGCATCGACCCCGCGCTCTTCGGCCAGATCCGCGAGCTCAAGCGCCGCGGCGTCTACTTCCTCGCCGCGAGCGGGCGGCAGTACTACAACCTGCGCAATCTCTTTGCCCCGGTGGCCGACGACATCCTGTATCTCTGCGAGAACGGCTCTCTTGTCATGAAGGACGACAAGGTCGTGGTCAAGACGGCGATGCCCGCCGATGCCGCCCTCGACGCGTGCCGCGCCGTGCGCGCGAACCCGCGCCTGAGCCTTATGGCGAGCGGCGTCCACACGAACTACGCCTTCGCCTCCGAGCCTGATTTCATCGACCACCTGCGGAACTTCGTCGGCACGCGCACGACCCCCATCGAGTCGCTCGACGACATTCCCGAGGACATCATCAAGGTGAGCTTCTACGCGAAGGACCCTGCCGACCTCGACGCGGCCGCCCCGGCCTTCGAGGAGCGCTTCGGCGACGTCCTCAAGGTCGTGACCTCGGGGGCCTCCTGGTTCGACATGATGCCCAAGGGCGTGGACAAGGGCACGGCCCTGGCCGCCCTCGGCCGCGAGCTCGGAATCGAGCCTGCGAACATGCTCGCGTTCGGCGACAACTTCAACGACGCCGAGATGCTCGACCTGGTGGGCCACCCCTACCTCATGGAATCCGGCCGCCCGGAGCTCCGCGACCTCAACGGCCGCATCAAGCTGTGCACGACCGTTGTCGGCTCCCTCAACGAATTGATGAACAACGACGAAGTCTTTTAGGGGTATTTCGTGGCCGTTGTGCACGGCTGATATACTCGCGTCCCAAAAGACGACCCACGAGGAGGCGTGATGGCTGGACAGGCAGAGAGCTTGCAGGACCAGGCATACGAGATGATTCGCGAGAGGATCATCTTTGCCGAGTACACACCCGGCACAAAGCTCGGCATCAAGGAGCTCTGCGAGAACCTCGACCTCGGCCGTACCCCGGTGCGCGAGTCGTTCCTGCGCCTGCAGCAGGAGGACCTCGTCGAGACCCGCCCGCAGTCCGGCACCTACGTCTCCAAGATCAACATGCGCTACGCCGAGGCCGCGCGCCTTGCCCGCGAGTGCCTGGAGAGCGAGGTCATCGTCGAGTGCTGCGCCAAGGCGAGCGCGGCCGACGTCGCGCGCATCGGCGCCATCATCGAGGAGCAGACCAGGGCCCTCGCCGCCGGCGACAAGCGCTGCTTCTTCGAGAAGGACAACGCGATGCATCGCGAGTTCTACCAGATAGCGGGCCGTCCCGTTATCTGGCAGTGGCTGAACCTCACGAATACCCATTTCGAGCGTTTCCGCTGGCTTTCGGCCAACACGTTTGGCGTAGACCCGAAGACGGTCGTCGGCCAGCACCTCCAGATGTGCGAGGCCATCCGCGAGGGCGACACCAACCGGGCGAGCTACCTGGTGCGGGACCACCTGCAGAAGTCGCGCTACGACGGCGAGAAGATCGTGGCCGAGTTCCCGGAGTACTTCGAGAGCTAAGGCCCATACAGAAAGCCTGCTCGGCGGCGCCTGACTTACATATCAGTCGGGCGCCGCGTTCTTTTGCTGTGCTGCGAGCGTCGAATATGCCTTTGTGCAGCCGTTTCGTCGATTTACCGAGCGCTCTAGGTACGTTCACCGACGTTACTTTACCGTCCACGTCGGTCGGCATCGGTCTAGAATACTCAAAGTGATATACCAGTTTGTGAAAAGCACTGCTGGAACGACTCGACGACCGGCTCCGACAAAGAAGGGAATCGCCCATGGCAACGCTCTCGCTCAAGAACTGGAAGGACTGCAAGGAGGACCTGGCCGCGGCCGGCGTCAAGCTCCCGACCTACGACGCCGACGCCGTCAAGGCCGCAGGCCTCGAGCAGCCCGTCTGGATGCACTTCGGCGGCGGCAACCTCTACCGCGCCTTCCACGCGCAGATCGCCAACGAGCTCGCCAACAAAGGCCTGCTCACGCGCGGCGTCGTGGTTACCGAGACCTTCCGTCCCTTTACCTTGGACGAGGTCTACGCCCCCTACAACTTCGACATCCTTCAGGTCGTCATGAACGCCGACGGCACCCTCGACGAGAACCTCATCGCCGTGACGGCCGGCGGCGTCTTCGCCAACGCCCAGCGCCCCGAGGACCTCGCGCGCGCCAAGCGCTACTTCGAGTCCTCCGAGCTGCAGCTCGCCACCTTCACCATCACCGAGAAGGGCTACGGCCTGCGCGACGCCGCCGGCGAGCTCATGGGCTACGTCAAGGCCGAGCTCGAGGCCGGCCCCGAGGCCGCCGCGAGCACCATGGGCATCGTGTGCTCGCTCCTTCTTGCCCGCTTCAACGCCGGCGCGGCCCCCATCGCCATGGTCTCGACCGACAACTTCTCGCAGAACGGCGCCCGCTTCCGCGAGGCCATCCTCACCGTGGCCACCGGTTGGCTCGAGCACGGCCATGTTGACCAGGCCTTCGTTGACTACGTCTCCGACGAGTCGCGCGTGAGCTTCCCCTGGTCCATGATCGACCGCATCACCCCGAACCCCTCGCCCGAGACCGAGGCCGCGCTCAAGGCCCAGGGCTGGTCCGACCTCGACCTCATCAAGACCTCCGGCCCGACCTTCGCCGGTTTCGCCAACACCGAGGCCTGCCACTACCTCGTCATCGAGGACTCCTTCCCCAACGGCCGCCCGGCCCTGGACGAGGGCGGCGTCATCCTCTGCGACCGCGAGACCGCCGAGCGCGCCGACACCATGAAGGTCACCGCCTGCCTGA
>CAVJHQ010000084.1:0-10775 GCA_963649365.1 Alloprevotella sp. | reverse complement strand
TACGCCTCGACGCCGGCGAGCCGGCAGTACTGGTCCAGGTTGCTGCGGAACACGAGCTCGACCGAGCCGCGCTGCACGCCCTCGGCCGGCGCCTCGCCGCGCAGCAGGAAGTCGCCCAGCGCGCGGGCGCCGCGGTACGCGATGCCCACCGGGTCCTTGTACACGATGTTCGTAAAGATGCCGCGCCGCATGGCGATGGCGTTTTCCGGGAAGAGGTCGCTCGCGATGACCGTGATCTCGCCGGCGCGCCCGAGCTCCAGCAGCGTGTCGGCCACGACCTCGGAGCCGACGGCGAACACGCTGCACACCAGGCCCGGCGCGCCCTCGTCGGCAAGGAGCGTCGCGAGCTTCTGCCGGAGCTCGTCGACCTCGGTGTGGGCTCCGTACAGGTCGAGAACCGCGTAGTCGAGGCCGCGCTCGTCGAAGTACGCGTGGAACGCCCGCGCCACGTCGGCGTGCGAGTCGGTGTGCGGGTCGCCGGCGAGCAGAAGGACCTTCTTCGAGCCGCGCACACCCGGAAGCAGGTTCGCCGCCTGCTCGGCCATGAGGCTCCCCGCCTCGGCGTACGCGGCCACGGTCGCGCAGAGCCTGCCGGTGTGGGGGCGGTCGCCGTCGACGAGCACCAGCGCCACACCGGAGTCAGCGAGCTTCGTCAACGCCTCGGTCGTGCCCGTCTCCACCGGCGCATAGGCGATCAGGCCTTCAGGCCGGTTGCCGGACTCGCATTCCTTCGTCAGCTCGGCGAGCGCCTCCGCATACCGGCCCATCTCGTACGGGCGGTACTCGAAGGTGAGGCCATGGTCGCGCGACTCCCGCGCGTACCGCTCGACGCCGCGCCACAGATACGCGAAGTAGAAGCTGCCCTCCTGGGCAGTCGACGGCATCATGACGACGACGCGGATGTCCTTTCGGCGGAGGATCGAGGCGCTCTCGTTGCGGTGGTAGCCGAGCTCCTCGGCGCACAGGAGAATCTGCGCGCGGACGGCGTCCGACACGCCGGGCTTGTTGGAGATCACTTTGTGAACCGTGTTCACCGAGACGCCGACCTGCGCGGCGATGTCTTTCATAGTAACGCGAGAGCTGCTCATGTGGTCCTCGTTGCTAGATGTCGCGGCGACCAGCCGCTAGGAGCTAATCGTTCACCATATTAGCGTGTGGGACCGCTCGCCCCTTCGGCTTGGCGGCGAGCGGTCAGGCTTCCCCGCCCTTGGCGTCGGCGCCCAGCCGCAGGCCGCTCAGGATCCCGCTGGCGGACGGCAGCTCCACATCGGGCGAGAAGGCCCTCGCCAGGCCGAAGACCGCCTGGACCAGATAGCCTCGCTGCGCCTCGTCCATGTCCGTAAGCTGCGCGAACATGGCGGGGAGCGTCTCGGACAGGTTTCCCTTGAGCCCGGCAAGCGTGTCTTGCCCGCCGGCGTAGAGCACCGAGAAGAGCGCGTTCACGAAGCCGGCGCGTTCCTCCCGTGTCATGGAGCGGACCCACTGGTTGAGGCTTTGATCGAGATAGCCCGCGGTCCGGGACAACCCGTCCGCCCGCGCGAACCCGTCGCCCTCGACGACCCAGCTGAACGGGTCGTGCTGCAGGGCCCCGACGCTCGTGGAGCGCACGACGGCGTAGTCCTCCTGTTGCTCGAACATCATGCCGATAAGGGAGGACTCCGGGACCGTCTTGCTCAGCTTCGCGCAACGCTCCGCGTAATCGGCGGAGGCCAGCGCCTCGGCGGTGAATCCGGGCCCGTCGTGCGAGAAGACGCGCTCGATGCGCTCGAACGTGGCGGGCTTGCAGTGCGCGGCCGCATAGACGGCAAGGTTTCCGCCTTTTGAGTGGCCGCCGACGTAGATGCGCCCTTTGACCGCCCGGGCAACGCGGTCCAGATACTGCACGGCGCGGACCTGCGACGGCACGTCCGCCTCGAAGGCCATGTTGAAGTCTTCTTTCCAGCCGACGAGCGAGTTGTCCGTCCCTCGGAAGCTCACGTAGGCGTCGCCGTTAGGAAAGCGCAGCGTGCAGGCCGCGAACTGCTTCTCCTGCTCCTCGCTCGTCTCGCTCACGTAGGACGCGAGGCGCACGCCGAGCAGGCGCGGCGAGGCCACCGCGGCGGTGAGAAGCGCCACGAGCCCGCTCGGGTCCCAAAGGCCCTCGGTCATGGCCGCGAACCAGTCTGCCCGGAACAGCTCGTGGAGCGCCGCGCCGCGCACGCCGCGCGCCGACTTGGCCTCCGCCGGCAGCCGGTAATACGAGAGGCACGCGAGCACGAGGCTGTCCACGTCCGAGAGCGGCAGCTCATCGAACCCGCGGAACTCCCGCCCCAGGTAATCGACTATGTTTTGCTCGGCTTGGGCCATTTTGGCATCTCCCTCAAACATGCGGCTCATTACTGCAGACAAGTCTCCAGCTCAGCCCTGTGCTCGTTCAGATAGTCCGCCATATACGGAATCGCGAACCGGAGCCTTCCGTAGCCCGGAGCCTCGATAAGAGAGTCCTTGAGCAGGCGCGACCTGATGACGCTTACCTGGCTCGCCGACTTACCCAAGCGCTCCAGCACACCGGAGGTGGCGATCTCCTCATCGCCCTCGGAAGCCATGGCGAGAAGATACCTCATGCCTGCGGGGCTCACCCTTTGGAGCGCAGGCTCAATGACAGCGGCGTCAAAACGTATGCGAGCCGCCGCGGCGCCCTTCTCCGCTATCTCCTCGTCGATTACGGAGGACGAGCGGCGCTTCGCGCCTTGCCAGACCTGGTATCCAACGAGCTGAATCAGGAAAGGATATCCCTGCGTTTCTCGAGCCAGCAGCGCGGCGACCGAATCGGATATTTCCATGCCAGTTTTGCGAATGGTAACCGCGAGGGAATCGGCAACGTCGTCCAATTCGACCGCTTTAAGCTCAAAGGGAACGGCACGGCGAAGGAACGTGAGCGTTTTGCCATTGATAACGTCGGTGATCATCGACGGAAGACCTGCGAAAATGAAGGCGATATCTAGATCATCACCAATCAATTGCTGAACGGCAATCGAGAGGATCCTTACCTCGTCCATCGCTGCGTCCTGCACCTCATCAAGCGTAATGATCAACCCATGGCCATTCTCTTGGATAGCCTTTGAGAGCGCTTCATGAAGCGTCGGCCCCACGTGTTCAAGCTTGACCTTGCCGAGAGAGGCGCCCATGAGCGCCGGGGAGATCTCGGCGGAATCGACCCGATATGCCGGAAGCAGCACGTTGAGGATTCGCTGGCAGAGCCCCTCCGTAGCGACCTCTTTGATAAGAAGCCAGCCCTGATCGGACGCCAGCTTGCCGACTTCGCCGAGAAGAACCGTCTTGCCGGTGCCCCTCACACCGGATATACGCATAAGTCGGCTCGGCGCGCCTGCTCCGTTCTCGAGCCCCTCGATAAACTCCTCTATGACCTCTTCTCGCCCAATAATGGCGGGCGGCGTCTTTCCAGCTGTCGGTTTAAAGGGATTGACTTGCACAGCATCCCCTTTCTGCAGGTCAGACTAGGAATATAACAAAGTATAATGCACTATAACAAAGTATAACTATCTGGTATTCACCAACCGTTAGCACAAGAGGCATGCGAGCACGATGCCGCCCACGTACAAGAGCGCCAGCTCATGAACCCTCCGAAAACAGCTCGGTCGCCTGCCGAATCGTCAGCTTTTGGCAAGAAGAACCGACGAAGCCGCGTTCGCCTCGGGTAACGACCCCGTCCGCAGACACGCGCTCAGCGGCCGCGAGCACGAGTCCGTCCTCGAAATCAGGCTCGTTGGACCCGAGCGAGGCCTTTACCAGGTCGGCATCGCAGGCAATAAGCTCCAGGGCGTTTGCCATCGCGGCTATTGCCTTACGGGCCGCCGGCTCATCGCGATAGTGCCGGCACAGGATGTAATACGCGTCCTTGAGGCTCGAGGCCAGCGCCAGAAGGTTCTTCTCACCTGAAGCGAGGGCGCGGGAAAACAGCTTGTGTGCATCCTCATGAGAAGGTCGGCCTGGTGCCAAGGCGTCGATAAGTACGCAAGTATCGACCATCACCTTAGGCATAGCGCTCGCCCATGAGATCTCGGTCGGCCTGCTTCGAGTCGTCGAGCCAAGGAACCGCCGGCAGCGTCTCCACCGTCGAGAGAGCCTGCTCGAACCACTCGAGGGGAGACTTCGAAACGGTCTCGTGCTTGGAGAGCACGACATGATCGCCGTCATAGGAGATATCGACGCTATCGCCCGCCCGGACCGAAAGCGCGTTAAGCACAGATGGCGGCAGCGCGACGCATGAGCTGTTGCCGTTCCTCGTGATCTTTCGCGTCACCGTCTCCATCTCACCCTCCAAATGTACGTACTTAGAGTACGTACATAGTAACGTAGTATGCCATCATTTTGTTCGAGAGACCTATCCCTACCCCTTCGGTTTCCAACGGCGGCGGGTCGCGTGGGCGCTGCCCTTGCGGGCCCCGGCCTTGAGGCGGGCCATGACGTCGTCGGTGCTCGCGCCCTCGAGGCGGCTCTTTACCTCGACGAGCTGGTCGCGGGCGGCGGCGGCGCGCTCGAAGTCCATCTCTTCGGAAGCTCGCGCCATCTCCGCCTGGAGTCCCGCCGCCAGCTCCTCGAGCTCGGGGCGCGAGAGCTCGCCGAGGTCGAGCGCGTGGCGGTCTTCCGGCGCCCCCTGCTCGTCGGCGCCCTCGCCCGAGGCGGTGTAGAACGCCCCGTGGCCGAGCTCGTCCCCGCGACTGCGCTTGCGCTTGCCCACGTTGTCGTCCGCCTCCGCGATGAAGGCGCTGATGTCGTTGATGGCCTTGTGGACCGTCCGCGGGACGACGCCGTGCTCCGCGTTGTACGCCTGCTGCAGCTCGCGCCGCCTCGCGGTCTCGTCGATGGCAACGCGCATGGAGTCGGTGACCACGTCGGCATACATGATGACCTGGCCCTTTGCGTTTCTTGCCGCGCGACCCATGGTCTGGATGAGCGAGCGCCGGTTGCGCAGGAAGCCCTCCTTGTCCGCGTCCAGGATGGCCACGAGCGAGACCTCGGGGATGTCGAGGCCCTCGCGCAGGAGGTTGATGCCCACGAGCACGTCGATGCGCCCCTCTCGCAGGTCGCGGATGATCTCCACGCGCTCGAGGGTCGCGGTGTCCGAGTGCATGTAGTTGACGCGGATCCCCTCGTCGAGCAGGTGGTCGGTCAGGTCCTCGGCCATGCGCTTGGTGAGCGTGGTCACGAGCACGCGCTCCTTCTTTGCCACGCGGGCCTTGATCTCGTCGATGAGGTCGTCGATCTGCCCCTCGATGGGACGCACCTCGACCTCCGGGTCCAGAAGCCCCGTCGGGCGGATGATCTGCTCCACGCGCTGCTGCGAGACGGAGTCCTCGTAGTCGCCCGGCGTCGCGCTCACGTAGATGAACTGCGGCACGCGCCCCTCGAACTCGTCGAAGCGCAGGGGACGGTTGTCGAGCGCCGAGGGCAGGCGGAAACCGTGCTCCACCAGCGTGACCTTGCGCGAGCGGTCGCCCTCGTGCATGCCGCGGATCTGCGGCACGGTCACGTGGCTCTCGTCGATGATGCAGACCATGTCCGAGGGGAAGTAGTCGATGAGGGTAAAGGGCGGCTCGCCCGGCTTGCGCCCGTCCAGGTGGCGCGAGTAGTTCTCGATGCCGTTGCAAAAGCCCATGGTGTCGAGCATCTCGAGGTCGTAGGCCGTGCGCTGGGAGAGGCGCTGCGCCTCCAGGAGCTTGTCGGCCGCCTTGAGCTCGGCCACGCGGCTCTCGAGCTCGTCGTTGATGGTCTTGAGGGCGCGGCCCACCTTCGGGCGCTCCGTGACGTAGTGGGACGCCGGCCAGATGGGGATGGCGTCGAACTCGCGCACGACCTCGCCCGTGACGCCGTCCACCTCGGCGATGAGCTCGACCTCGTCGCCGAAGAAGCTCACGCGCAGAGGGTTCTCCGCGTACGGCGGGAAGACGTCCACGGTGTCCCCGCGGACGCGGAACGTGCCGCGCGCGAGGTCGTAGTCGTTGCGGTCGTACTGGATGTCGATCAGAGACTTTATGAGGTCGTCGCGCTCGAGCGGCTCGTCCTTGCTCACGTTGGGCGCGAGGCCCGCGTAGTCCTGCGGGCTACCGATGCCGTAGATGCAGGAGACCGACGCGACCACGATGACGTCGCGGCGCGAGAGCAGGCTCGAGGTGGCCTGGTGGCGGAGCTTCTCGACCTCCTCGTTGATGGAGGAGTCCTTCTCTATATAGGTGTCCGTCTGCGGAACGTAGGCCTCGGGCTGGTAGTAGTCGTAGTAAGAGACGAAGTACACGACGGCGTTGTTCGGGAAGAACTCGCGCATCTCGGAGGCCACCTGGGCGGCGAGGGTCTTGTTCGGCTCCATGATGAGCGTGGGGCGGTTCAAGGCCTCGATGGTCTTGGCCATGGTGAAGGTCTTGCCCGAGCCCGTGACGCCCATGAGCGTCTGGTAGCGCAGCCCGTCCTCGACGCCCTGCGCGAGCTTTTGAATGGCCTCGGGCTGGTCGCCCGCCGGCTCGAAGGCGGACACGACGCGCAGGGGCTCGCCCGCGCCCTCCCGGCCGAACCGCTTAAGCTCGCCGCCGAACCGCTCCTCAGCCATAGCCCCTCCCTTGCCGTAAAGTCGTACAAGTGTACCATTTCCTAGCAAGAAACGCTGCGCGAATCGGCACTTTACGTCCCTTTGCGCCCGGGGCCGACGCGCGTTGGTTAGAATCGGGATACAGACGGACCACAGGGAGACGGCTTGGCGGATACGCAGGACAAACGGCAATACAGGCGGCAGAGAAGCGCCCGCGCGGCGCTCGTCGTCGGCTGCGGGCTGTGCGCCGCGGGCATCGCCGCCGCGGCCGCGCAGCCGCAGGCGCTTCTTTCCGGGGCGCTCTGTGCGGGCGGCGCGGCCGTTCTCGCCGCCTCCGTCCATGAGCTGCGCGCCGCGCGTGGGCTCGGGGCGGGCGCGCAGGCCGGGGCCGAATCGACGGCGCTGGGCGCCCCCGCCGATCGGCCCGGCATCGGCGAACCCGAAGGCAATGCCCGGCGCGAAGACGACGGGCCTGCGGGAGGCCACGCGGACAGCGACGGCGAGCAAGGCACCGCCGCCGGGTCTGCAGCGCCCGAAGCGGCGCCCGAGCCCCTCGCCGCCGGCTCCCCCACGCCCGAGCCCCCTGCCGCCGGCTCCTCCGCGGCCACGTCTCGCCGGCCTGCCCCCTCCCCCGACCCCGACCAGCAGCGCTGGCACGAGATCGAGTCGCTCCTGCTGCGCAGCAGCGACGTCGCGGCGAGCCTCGCGGACCTTCTCCGCAGCGGCAAGTCCCCCGCCGAGCTGCGCGCCGTTCTTGAGCGGCTCGGCCTCGGGCGGCTGGACGGGGCGCCCAAGTTCGAGGCGGTCAGAAACGAGCGCAACTCACGCTGGGCCATGTGGTGCGCCTCCGAGCTCGCCGACGACGCCTACGACCGCATGGAGGCCGTGGAGCTCGCCCTCAACGCCGTCGACCACCTGCGCTTCCACCCCGAATGCGACCAAGACCTGCCGATGGACGAGCGGCTGCGCGCGGCGCTGGGGCTCGCGGGGGCGCCTCTTGCCCCTTCCCCCGCCGACGACTCCTCGCGAGCCTATCTTGCCGGCGCCGAGAAGGACGGCGAGTGGAGCGCGCGCCTCCGCATCGCCGACTTCGCCAAGCGGATTCGCAGCGACGTCCATATGGACGTCATCTACCAGGTCAACGTGGCCGACGGCATGGCCGTCGTCGACCTCGAGGTCCCGCGCCCGGCGGCGTTCGCCCTCTTCTCCGAGGATGAGGCCGCCCGCGCCGCGGCGGCTCGGACCTTCGCCTTGCGCGCCTGCCTGCTTATGGGCGAAGGCGCCTTCAAGGCGTCCTCGGGCATAGACCGCGTCGTCGTCAACGGCCACGAGCACGGCACCCACACGCCCGTGATGAGCCTCGACCTCACGCGAAGCGGCCTCGCGCGCCTCCAGGAGGAGGCAGGCGCCCTCGCCGCCGGCGAGCTCCCCCGCGGCCTCGGCATCCGCTGGTTCACCAGCGCCGACGGTCGCCTCGCGCCCGTCGAGCCCTTCATGGAGCGCTGGGACGACGCCATCGCCCCTCTTTCCCGCTGGGGGGACGTCGAGGGGAACCGCCTGCCCGCCCCCGGCTCGGTGGCGACCACCTGCAAGGCGGCGTCCATCAGCGACCTGGGCATCAACGAGAAGACCGTCCGCATCAGCGCCTGGAACGAGGCGTCCGGCTGGATCGGCTACTCCACGCGCCGCGCCGTCGCCGCGTTCGAGGCCCGCAGGAAGAAGGCCACCGACGCGTCCGTCGCCGAGGCCTGCGCCCGCGTGAGCCGCGCCCTCGTGGAGGGCGAGCTCGACGTCTTCGACCGCAAGGCCATGGCGCTTCTCTTCGTCGACGGCGGCGAGCTCACCGACGTCGTGCGCTCGACGGCGCGACAGCTCAACCGGCAGCCCGCCCACACGGCGGAGGAGCTCGAGTCGGCGGTCGCGCGGCTCGAGGCGGCCCTCGAGCCCGCGGCGCAGACCGCGCGCTATGAGGACGACACGGAGAACGTCTTCCGCTACTTCAATTCGACGGCAGAGCGCGTCCGCTATAACCACCTGGTGTGCGACGAGCCCCGCGAGCTGCGGCTCGTTCCCGACGAGTACTACGCGGCGCATACACAGGCGGCGTCGATCCTGGTCGCGCTCGGGAGAGCGGAGGAGGCGCTGCCCCACGCCGACGAGCTCGTCCGCGTGGCGCCCGTCACGCCGGGGGCGGCCCTCACGCGCGTGCGCGTGCTCGAGGAGCTCTCGCGCATCTACGAGGCCCGCGACCTGCTCGTGGACGCCGTCGGCTACGCGAGCTGCCTCTCCGACATGGCCGTTTGCCTCTACCGCCTCGCCTTCATGGAGTGGAAGCTCGGGCGCGCGAAGACGAGCGTCGCGTGCTATCAGCGCGCCGCCGACCTGAACACCGAGGTGAGCGAGCGCGCCCTCCGGGAGATGGGCGACGTGATCGCGACCAGCCGGGGAATCTCCGCGCCGAGCGAGGAAGAGGCGCGCGACGAGCTCGAGGCGGCGGGAATACCCTACGGCGACGTGGACGGCCTGCGCACCATGGCGCGCGAGGCGGCCATCGCCTGCACCGACGCGGGGCTTCTCTCCGCGGCGAGGACGCTTACCGGCGTCCTGCTCGAGGTCGAGGGGGACGACGTGCTGCAGGACGTGTACGGCTCCCTTCTTCCCACGCGCCCGTAAGCGGCCGGTTTGCAAGAAGGACGGCCGCGCGACAGGTTGAATGCCGCGCGGCCGCCCTTCCTTGCCTTGCGCCCGTTCTTCTCGCCTTGCGGCCGGCCTTCTTGCCGCCCAACCGACCTACGAGAGGCCGTCCGGGTAGCACTTCTGGTACGCCGCGTAGGCCACCTTCACGCGCTCGAGGTAGTACTTCGTCTCGGCGAAGCTCACGGTCTCGGATATCGACCCGCCGGCGTCGAGCCACTTCTGGACCGCCGCCAAGCCGGCGTTGTAGGCGCAGATGACCTCGTCCTCCCCATCGAGCTCGCTCTCGAGGACGCCGAGGTAAGCACAGCCGTACTCGATGTTCGTGACCGGGTCGAGCAGGTTGTCGGGGTCGTAAGCGTCCCCGTCGACCACGCCCTGCTCGGCGAGCTCGGCCGCCGTCGTGGGCATGACCTGCATGAGGCCCACGGCCCCGGCGCCCGACTGCGCGGCCTCGTCCCAATTGGACTCGCACTTGGCGACGGCGGCCGCGAGCAGCGGGTCCACGCCGTGGCGCGCGGCCGACTCGTTGATGGCCGAGGCGTACTTGACCGGGTAGAACACCTGCGCCACGAGGGTCGTCGGGGCGGCCGTGAGCGTCGCGGACGCGACGAAGGCGACGGTCAGCACGAGCAGCGGCAGCGTGCGGAACCAGCGGAAGAAGCGGGTCGGTTTCCTACTGGCCATTCGCGGCCCCCTTCCAGTCGGCGGCGGCGCGGGCATCCCACCAGGCGTCCACACGGGCAGCGAGGTCGGACGGGCCGCCGGTGTTGTCCAACAGCGTTGTGGCGTGCGCGCGCAGGTAGGCGTCGCTCGGCTGGTTGGCGGCGCGCGCGTCGAAATCAACCGCATCCATACCGCGGCCAACAGCGCGAATGCGCCGCAGCTCAAGGGGACAATCGACCACCACGACCTCGTCGGCGAGCCCAAGCATGGGCTCCAGGCGGTCGAGCAGCGGCACCTCGACCACGCAGAGACCGGGCTCGGTCTGGCCGCACGGGCCGCCCTCGAGCGCGCGGACCAGCATCTGCCGGATATAAGGCAGCTCGATCGCCTCCAGGCGAGCGGCGGACTCGGGGTCCGCGAAGGCGCGCGCGGCCAGCGCGCGGCGGTCGAGCAGCCCGGTGCGGGCATCCACGAGGTCCGCGCCGAACGCGGCCGCGACCTCGCCGACGCACTCGGAACCGGGCGCGAGCACGGCGCGGGAGAGCTCGTCGAGGTCGATGCGCCAGGCGCCCCGGCGCTCGAGCTCGCGTGCGACGGATGATTTGCCCGAGGCTATGCCTCCGGCGAGGAATACGGTGTACATATGCGTTGCCACCTGCTGCGTTTGAAGTGTGTATAGGCAAAGGGCCGAGCGCGTCTTTCCCAGGTTGCCCGACAAGACAAGAAGCGCCACGGCCCTCGGTCGTTTGTTCCGTAGGCAGTCGATTGTACCAGTGGCCGTGCGGCGAGAAGACCTGCATTCCACGACGCCCCAAACCCAACAGACGCTCGA
>CAVJHQ010000083.1:0-10783 GCA_963649365.1 Alloprevotella sp. | reverse complement strand
CGTCGGCGTTCTTGATGGCCGGCGCGTCGTTGATGCCGTCGCCGGTGACGGCCACGACGTTTCCGCGCGCCTTGAGCAGCTTGACCACGCGCATCTTGACCAGCGGCGTCGAGCGCGCGATCACCTGGATGCGGCCCAGCGCGTCCGAAAGCTCCTCGTCGCTCATGCCCTCGATCTCGGAGGCCTCCACGGCGATGTGGCCGTCCTCGAGCATGTGCAGCTCGTCGGCGATGGCGCGCGCCGTGCGGATGTTGTCGCCGGTGAGCATCTTGACCTCTATGCCCGCCTCGCGACAACGGCGGATGGCGTCGTAGACGTCGGGGGAGAGCGGGTCGGCGATCACGACGAAGCCGTCGAAGACCAGGTCGCGCTCGACGTCCTCCTGCGCCTCGTCGTCGAAGCCCGCGAGCTCGCGGTGCGCGAAGCCAAGCAGGCGCCCGGCGTGGCTCTGGTAGTCCTCCATCAGGGCATCGATGCGCTCGCGCTCCTCGTCGCTCACGCCCGGGCACATCGAGAGGATCTTCTCGGGGTTGCCCTTAACGTAGAGCATCAGCTGCTCGGCGCCATTGGCGTCCTTCTCGCGAACAATCGTGGACATGTCCTTGTTCTGCGACGAGAACGGGAAGACGCGCACCACGTCGGCGTCGCGGCGAAGCTGCTGGTAGTCGTAGCCGGCCTTGTGCGCGGCCACGAGCAGCGAGCACTCGGTGGGGTTGCCGATGAAGTTCCAGCCGTCGCCCTCGGGCGTGACGTTGGCGTTGCCGTTGATACAGAAGTTGCGCAGCAGCACGGGGTCGGCGAGCGCCTCGGGCGCCACGTTGCCGGCGGGCGTCCAGACGGTCTGCACGGTCATCTTGTTCTCGGTCAGGGTGCCGGTCTTGTCCGAGCAGATGATGTTCACGCAGCCGATGGTCTCGCAGGCGATCATCTTCTTGACCAGGGCGTTCTCGCGGCTCATCTTGATGATGTTGAGCGCGAGCGAGACGGCCACGATGGTGGGCAGGCCCTCGGGCACCGCGGCCACGATCAGCACGATCGAGGTGATAAACGCGTCCGAGACCGTCTCCCAGTTGAACGTGTTGTTCATCAGGAACGTAACGATCTCGATGGCAAAGACGATGGCCGCCGCCGAGCAGCCCATCACCGTGATCTGCTTGCCCAGGCGGTCGAGCTTCTCCTGCAGCGGCGTCGTGGACTTCTCGATGGTGCCGAGCTCCTTGGCGATCTGCCCGAACTCGGTGTCGTTGCCCACGCCGGTGACCAGCAGCGTGCCGGTGCCGGCGGCCACGAAGCAGCCGGAGTAGAGCATGTTGGCGCGCTCGGCCACGGGGGTGGAGGCGTCGCAGGCCGCGTCGGCGTCCTTGGCCACGGGCATCGACTCGCCCGTGAGCGAGCTCTCGTTCACGGAAAGGTCGACGCTGGCAAGAAGCCGCCCGTCGGCCACGATCTTGTCGCCCGTCTCGACGAGAAGCACGTCGCCCACGACGATGTCGCGCTGCGGCACCTGCGTCGGCTCGCCGTCGCGGATGACCTTGACCAGCGTGTCCTCGTTGATGCGGTTGAGCTCCTCGAAGGCCTTCGCGGACTTGCCCTCCGTGATGATGGTGATCACGACGGACAGCGCGATGGCGCAGAAGATGCCGGCGCACTCCAGGAAGTTGTACTCGCCGCCCGTGAAGTAGCGGGCGATGTTCACCCCCAGCGTGATGATGGCGGCGAAGATGAGCATGAGCAGCATCGGCTCGGTCGACGCGTCCCAGATGCGCCGGGCCAGGGACTCGCCCTTGGCCTGTGTGAAGGAGTTGGCGCCGTGCGCGGCGCGCGAGGCCTCTACCTGCGACGACGCGAGCCCCCGCTCGGCGTCGCTGCCGGTTTGCGCCAGCAACTCCTCCCGCGAGAGCGTGTGAGCGTTCTCCACGGAAATCCCCTCTCGTATTCGTTTCCTAGCAAGAAGCCCGCGTGCAGCTCCTTGCTACGCTGCGCGCGGGCCAAAAAAGAGACCCGACGCACAGCACCCCTCGATGCCGTACGTGAGTCTCGTTCATTAAGGCAAGCCAGGCGTTGCGGATACGGCGCAAAGAAGCGCCCCGCGGCCAGTATGTTGACTTGCCGCAACCGATCCTGCCGGCTGCGACTACTCCCTCAAGTACCGGAGGCAGGTTAGCACGACTGGGCCGTGCGCGGCAAGAAGGGCACGGAACTCCTTACGTTGCCCGCGATTCCGCACGCGCGCACCGAACGGTGAGACGAGCTTCTCTTCGTTTAGTCCTCCGCGAGCAAAAGCTCCCCATAGCGCTTGTCGAGCCCTTCCTTAAGCTGCTGGAACGCGGGGATGTAGCGCTCGATGATGGTGTTTACCAGCTCAAGTTCCTTGGCCTCGTCGTATATGTGCATGATTGTGTTGCGGTCGCGCAGCATAGAGAGCCAGATGCTCTCGTCGACGAAGTCGTACAGCGCATAGGAGCCCTTGATGATGTCGCGCGGCGAGCCGGTGGCGGAGATCGCGTCGCCCTCGTAGGCGAGAAGCACCTTAAGCAGCTTCCACCCAAGCTCGAACTGCAGGGAGAACTTATCGATGATTCCGCTTTGGACGAACTCGTTGGTCAAGTCCTGCTCAGGCGCTGTCGCGAGGGTTTCGAGCGCGCTGGCGTAGTTCTCATACTTCTTCATACAGGATCACCCCGTCGCGGTCGATTTCTTGCCTGAGCTCGTCGGATGTACAGGCGTCCAGGTTCACGATGTCCAGCTTGAGCAGGCTCCACAGCTCGTTCTGCAGGCGGTCGTGGAGCGCGTCGAAGTCGGCGCAGCCTTCGACGGCGAGATCGATGTCGCTTTTTGGCAGGCTGGTGCCGCGCGCCCGCGACCCGAAGAGCACGACGCGCTTCGCGCCGCCCTCGCGCGCGAAGTCCGCGATCTGCTTGTACACATCCTCGATGGGCATAGGCTCCCTCTTCCGCTCGTCGAGGCAATTATAGGGTCCGCCGCCGCATGGAAGCCGCGCGGCCGGCCACCTGAGCCGCAGCAGGTTCGCGCGCAGGTGGCCGGCCGTCGCAGTCGGGCTACCCGGTAACGATCTCCGAGAGCTTCGAGGCGTCGATGTTGCCGCCGGAAACAACGCAGGCGACCTTCGCGTTCTCCTTGAGCGGGACAAGGCCGAGGGAAACGGCGGCGTATGCGCAGGCCCCGGCGCCCTCCGCGATGATCTTCTCCTCGACGGCCAGGGTCTTGATGGCCTGGGCTATCTGCTCCTCGTTGATGACGTAGACGCCGTCGACGTACTCCTTCGCGACGGCGAAGGTCTTGTCGCCCGGGCACGCGATGTCGAGGCCGTCGGCCAGCGACTCCTCGGTGGCCACGGTCGTGGGCTCGCCGGCCTCGAGCGAGGCGTGCATGCTCGGGGCGCCCTCGGACTCGACGCCGTAGACCTTGATGTCCGGGTTGATGGTCTTCGCCGCGAGCGCGATGCCGCCGATGAGGCCGCCGCCGCCCACCGGCACCACGATGGCGTCGAGGTCGCCGCAGGCGTCCATGATCTCGAGGCCGATGGTGCCCTGACCAGCCATGATGCACGCGTCGTTGTACGGCGGGACGTAGATGGCGCCCGTCTTTTCGGCGAACGCCTCGGCCGCCTCCTTCGCCGCCTCGAAGCTCCCGTCGATTATCTGGATATCGACGCCGTACGCGGCGGTGCGGTCGATCTTGGACTGCGGCGCGATGGAGGGGATGAAGATGGTGGCCGGGATGCCGAACGCGCGGGAGGAGTACCCGACGCCCTGCGCGTGGTTGCCCGCAGAGCAGGTGACCACGCCGAGCTTCTTCTGCTCCTCGGTGAGGGTGCTCATCTTGAAGTAGGCGCCGCGGAGCTTGAAGACGCCCGTATGCTGCAGGTTCTCCATCTTGAGGTAGGCCTGGCAGCCGTCCAGCGGAAGCGATATCGGCACAAGCGGGGTCTTGATGGTAACGTCCGCGAGCGTTTCCTCGGCCTTCTTGATGAGCTCAAAGCTGAGGTCGTCGTAGCTGAGGTCCGTCGCCGATGACGCGCCTTGGTCGCCCGCGGCCGAGGAAGGCGCGTTGCCGCCTGCGCTGCAGCCGGAGAGCATCAGGCCGAGCGCGGAAATGCCTCCTGCCATAAGAAACGAGCGTCGGGAAAGGTCGGGATTCAGTCGGTCCATAGCGCCTCCCATAGAGGTCGTCCTTGTGGGGTGGGGTTTGTGCCGGACACGTAGCGGAGTTTACCCACCAGCCCTTGGCAAGAAGCCCGCTCACCCGACGCTCACCCAATCTGCGCGGAAGGGGCGTCTTCCCCCGCCCGTGTTTCGACCCTGCAAACCATGCGCAGGGTGGTTGCGCTTTACCACGCTAAAGCGCTATAGTCTGTTCCGTTGCTTTAGCGAAGTAAAGTGCCCGCGCGGTAACCGGCCGACGGCGCCCCGGGCTCCCAGGGAAGGGAACACGTCATGAAGCTCTCCATGAACCGTCGCGAGTTCCTCGCGGCCTTCGGCACCGTCGCCGCCTCCGCCGTTCTCGCCGGCTGCGGCAGCTCGGCGTCCGGCAGCTCCAGCTCCTCGAGCTCCAGCGCCTCCTCCGACGACAAGTCCGCCACCGCCACCAAGAAGCTCATCGTCGGCTTCGACTCCGCCTACCCGCCCTACGGCTACGTGGGCGACGACGGCTCCTACACCGGCTTCGACCTCGAGCTCGCCCAGGAGACCGCCAAGCGCAACGACTGGGAGATCCAGCTCGAGCCCATCGACTGGGACGCCAAGGACACCCTCATGGACTCCGGCGCCATCAACTGCATCTGGAACGGCTTCACCGTCGAGGGCCGCGAGGACGACTACACCTTCTCGGGCAACTACATGATCAACGCCCAGGTCGTCGTGGTAAAGAAGGGCGCCGGCATCTCCGACCTCGCCGGCCTTTCCGGCAAGAACGTCATCACCCAGACCGACTCCGCCGCCTATGAGGTCCTCGCCGGCGAGGACGCGGACAAGGCCGACGTCGCCGCCACCTTCGCTTCTCTCGAGACCATCGGCGACTACAACACCGCCTTCATGCAGCTCGAGTCCGGCGCCGTCGACGCCGTCGCCTGCGACCTCTCCATCGCGGCCTACCAGCTCGCCGCCAAGCCCGACGCCTACGAGCAGCTCTCCGAGGAGCTCTCGAGCGAGCACTACGCCGTGGGCTTCAAGAAGGGCGACGACGCCACGGCCGAGACCGTGACCGAGACGCTCAAGGCCATGGATTCCGACGGCTTCGTCAAGGAGCTCTGCGACAAGTACGCTGACCAGGGCATTTCTTACTCCAACTGGTGCCTGGCGTAGCGTAAGCCGACCGATTCTGCGCAGGCGCCGCCGCCCCTCGCGGGCGACGGTGCCTGCGCGCCGTTTGCGAAAGGGGAGCGCGTGGACCTTCTTACCATGGCCGGCATGCTGGGCCAGGGCTTCGTGGTGAGCCTGCAGATCTTCGTCTTCACGCTGGTGGGGTCGCTGCCGCTCGGCATGCTCGTGGCGTTCGCCCGCATGAGCAAGTTCAAGCCGCTCGCGCTTCTTGCCCGCGCGTACATATCCATCATGCGCGGCACCCCGCTGATGCTGCAGATGTTCGCCATCTACTTCATGCCGTACTACGTCTTCGGCATCAGCCTGACCACGGACAGCAAGTGGTACGCGACCATCGTGGCGTTCATCATCAACTACGCCGCCTACTTCGCCGAGATCTACCGCTCCGGAATCCAGTCCATCCCGCGCGGCCAGTACGAGGCGGCCGAGATCCTGGGCTACTCGCCCGCGCAGACCTTCCTGCGCATCGTGCTGCCCCAGGTGGTCAAGCGCATCCTGCCGTCGGTTACGAACGAGGTCATCACGCTGGTCAAGGACACGTCGCTGGCGTTCTCCATCGGCGTCATCGAGATGTTCACCGTGGCCAAGCAGCTCGTGGCCTCACAGGTGAGCATGGCCCCGTTCGTCATCGCCGCTGCGTTCTACTGGGTGGCCAACTTCGTCATCGACGTGGTCGCCGGCCGCATCGAGCGCCGTCTCGACTACTACCACGACTAGGCGACGGTCGGCGGGCCCCGCCCGTCTTCCCTGCAAGGAGGTTTCCGTGAGCGATACCGTTTCCGTCGGTTCTGCACCCGCGTCCGTTCCGGCCGCCCCGGCCCCCGTGGTCGCGGTCGACCACGCAAAGAAGAGCTTCGGCGAGATCGAGGTCCTGCGCGATATCTCGCTGGCGGTCAACCCGGGCGAGGTCGTGGCCATCATCGGTCCCTCGGGCGGCGGCAAGTCGACGCTTTTGCGCTGCATGACGCTGCTCGAGACCCTGGACGCCGGCGACCTTTCCTACGGCGACCTGGCCGTGTGCCGCGACGGAGCCTATGGCGATAAGCGCGTGCTGGCCGACGCCCGGTCCCGCTTCGGCCTGGTGTTCCAGAACTACAACCTCTTCCCGCACTTCTCGGTGCTGCGCAACGTCATGGACGCGCCCATCTGCGTCCAGAAGCGCGACCGCGCCGAGGTGGAGGAGCAGGCCCGCGCGCTTCTTGCCAAGATGGGGCTTACCGGCAACGAGGAGAAGGTCCCCTGCCAGCTTTCCGGCGGCCAGCAGCAGCGCGCGAGCATCGCCCGCGCCCTGGCGATGAACCCGCGGATCGTCTTCTTCGACGAGCCGACGAGCGCGCTCGACCCCGAGCTCACGGCCGAGGTGCTCAAGGTCATCAAGGGGCTCGCGGCCGAGGACATGACGATGGTCATCGTCACGCACGAGATGAGCTTCGCGCGCGAGGTCGCCGACCGGATTGTCTTCATGGACGGCGGCGTCATCGTGGAGCAGGGCCCGGCGCGCGAGCTTATCGACAACCCGCGCGAGGAGCGCACGCGCGCGTTTCTTGCCCAGCGGGGCGCGTGATAGGCTGTTCTGCGTTGACCATCCCGTATGCCCACGATTGAGGAGAGAAACCGCATGGCCGAGCCCGCCGCTGCGCCCGTCGTGGCGTTCTTCGACGTCGACGGCACGCTGACCTATCGCGACCCGGTGACGGGGCCGACCGACGTGCCGAGCGCGCGCGTGCGCGAGGCAATTCGGGCCTTCGTCGAGGCGGGCAACATCGCCGTGGTCTGCACCGGCCGCAGCGTCCTTGGCATCCAGAATCTCATGGCGTCGTGCCCCTTTGCCGGAGCCGTCACGCTCGACGGCACGCATGTGGTGCACGGCGAGAAGGTCGTCTACGACCGCGTGATCGCGTGCGACGTGTTAGAGAAGACCGTCGCCGAGATGCGCCGCATCGGCATGGAAGCCCTGGTCGAGGGCACGTTTGGTTGCGTGACCGTGCTGAGCGAGAGGCGCCCCAACCCTGAGTTTCGCCGCGTGATGGCGGACATGGAGACGCTCGAGGCCTACGCCGCCCGCGGCGGGCGTATGGAGTTCGGCAAGATCGACTTTACCGACGAGAGCCTGGAGGTCTGCCGCGCGAGCGAGTACCTCATGGCGACGTACGACTACCTGAACGTGGGCGACGGCTACCATGAGCTGGCGATTCCCGGCACGAGCAAGGGCGTGGGCGCACGGGCGTTCATCGAGGAGCTGCCGTTTACGCCGTCGCGTTTCTTCGCGTTCGGCGACTCGGAGAACGACCTCGCCATTCTCGACGCGGCCGACGTCGCGGTCGTCATGGGCAACGCGCGCGACAACGTGAAGGCGCATGCGGACTACGTGGCCGACTCGGCCGCCGACGACGGCGTGGCCACCGCGCTGGAGCACTTCGGGCTTATCTAGTCGGGCCTGGCCTTCTTCCCCCTCCCACTCCTCCCTCCTCCTCCGAGTTCGGAAGGCTTCCAAACTCGCGAGCACTTCTTGGCAAGAAGGGCGCAGGCGATTTACCTGCGGATATAGGATTCTTAATCGAAGTTCGGAAGGCTTCCGAAGTTTGGAAGGCTTCCGAACTAGGGAGGGGCCGGGAAGGCGGGCGCGCGGCGGAGCTGCCTAGAGGCAGGCCTCGGCGATGCGGCGCTTGAGCTCGTCGATGCCCTGGCCGGTGGCCGAGCTCGTGATGACCATCTGCTCGCGCGGCACGTTGAGCTGCTTGGAAAGAAGCGCCGCCTGCTGGCTCTGCTTGCCGCGGCCGATCTTGTCCGCCTTGGTCAGCGCGACGATGTAGGGGAGCTCCGCCTCCTGGAGGAAGCCGATCATCTGCTGGTCGAGCTTCTGCGCCTCGTGGCGGATGTCCACGAGCGAGATGACCAGGTTGAAGCTGCGCTCCTGCTCGAAGTAGCCGGAGATCAGGTTCGCCCAGCGCTCCTTCTCGGCCTTGGAGACCTTGGCGAAGCCGTATCCGGGCAGGTCGACGAAGGTGATGCCGTCTACGTCGAAGAAGTTGATGTTGCAGGTCTTGCCGGGGGTTGACGAGACCTTGACGAGGTTCTTGCGGCCGAAGAGCTTGTTGAGGAGCGATGACTTGCCCACGTTCGAGCGGCCGGCGACGCTGACCTCCGGCTGCGTCGGCTCGGGGAGCTGGGCGATGGTGCCGTAGGACGCCTCGAAGCGGGCAAGCTGGTAGTTGACGGAGGCCATAGGGGGTTCCTTTCGCTGGATTCAACCCGCCCATTTTACCAGCTCGCCGCGCTGTGACGACTTTGGGGACGTTGGTTGCAGTTCTCAAATGGCGACTTTGGGGACGTTGGTTGCAGCTCTCATTTGACGGGTTCTGGGACACTGGTTGGCAAGAAACCACCGGCCAGCGTCCTCGCCGCTCGGGTCGGCTCGGTTCGCACGTCTGTCCCTAAAGCTCTCGAATGAGAGCCACAACCAACGTCCCCAAACCTCTCAAACGAGGACTGCAACCAACGTCCCCAAAGTGGTCACTGGGCGGCGAGGAGGGCGTTGAGGTAGAAGACGCCGCTGCGGGCGCCCATGTGCAGTGAGCCGCCGTTGCGTCGCACGATGCACTCCATCGACTTGGTGCCGAACCCGTGGTTCATGCGGTCGCGCTTGGTCGTGAGCGGCAGCCCGTCCTTAAAGCGCGGCGTCTCGGTGCAGTAATTCTCAACGCTCACCGCCACCATGGCCCCGCGGCGCTCGACGTTGAGGGTGATCGTGCGGCGTTCCTGGTCGCCGACCTTGCGCGTCGCCTCGATCGCGTTGTCAAGTGCGTTGCCGAACAGCGAGTAGATGTCCGACGGCGTCATGAAGTCGAGCGCGGACCCGTCGGCGATGCACGAGAGGACGATTCCCTCGTTCGAGCAGGCAAGGCTCTTCTCGGTAAGGATGGTGTCGAGGGCCTCGTTGCCCGTCTGCACCACGGAATCGTAGACGTTGACCTCGTGCGCGATGTCGGCGAGCACGCTTTTATCAACAATCTCGCCGTTGTCCGCAAGGTGCCGGATTTGATGTCGGATATCGTGACATTTGATGTTGATGGCCTCGATGTTCTCGCGACTCAGGCGGTACTGCCGGTCGCGCTCGGCCAACAGTCGCTCGGTCTCGGCCTTCTCTTCGCTCATGCGGCGCGCATAAAGGATCTCGTACTCGGCGAAGAGCACGAACGCGCAGATAAGGGCATGCACGAAGCGAATAAGCACCAAGGTCGTGAACTTGACACTTTCCCATGCGAGGCTCTTTATGAGCAGGTCGAACCCGATGATGACAAACGCGACGATAAGGAACATCGCGAGCATGGATCGGTCCTCGACGATCGTGAGCCCGTTGCGCTCGATCTGCCGAATAAAGGCGAGGTAGCCGATGATGTACACGGCCGAGAAGACCAAGACCGCCATAATCGTCGCGTTAGGCTCAGCCAACGTCCCGCTTGCCCGGTGGGAGATCAGGATCGTCGCCGTGACCTCAAGCCCGCTCGCGAGATTCTGCAGCGTATAACCCGCCGTCGCGCAGAAAAGCGCCTGCCACGGGCCGGTGTCGTAGACGAACATAAGAAGCGCAACGTAAGCGCCCATGAGCACGCAGAACACGACGAAGCTCTGCCCGACGCCAAGCCCGCGCACGACTCCGCACGCCACCGGCGCCACGCATGCGGCCGCAAGCACGAAAATGCCGACAATCGCGCGTCTTAGCGAATCGTCGCGATGGGGGAGCCGGTGCCCGAGCAGCATAATCGCGACCGTGAGCGTGCCTACGATCTGGACGGCCCATCGGGCGGAGAGAAGCCCGGCCCCCACGGCGGTGATGTTCACCGGCGGCCTCCTAGGTAGTCGGTGACCTTCTCGGTGACGGCGCGTTTGTGCGTGCGCGAGATGCGCAGCACCTCTCCGTCGGCCATCTGCATTTCTTGGCTGCGCATGACCGAGATCTGGTCCATGTTCACCAGGCAGCTCTTCGAGATGCGCACCATAGGCGCGTCGGCGAGCTCCTCCTCGATCTGCACGAGCGAACCGCGGGCGCTCAGCGGCTCTTCGCCCTGCAGGTGGTAGGTCAGCCGGTGCTTCATGACCTCGATCCAGATGACCTGCCGCAGCGGGACCACCCGCACGCCGTCGTCGGTGGGGATGGTGAGCGTGCGCCCGGCGTTCTTCTCGACGGCGCGCAGCGCGCGGTCGAGCGAGAGCTGGAGGTTG
This sequence comes from Alloprevotella sp., assembly GCA_963649365.1. GTDB lineage: Bacteria > Actinomycetota > Coriobacteriia > Coriobacteriales > Atopobiaceae > Paratractidigestivibacter. The sequence continues at coordinate 218 of CAVJHQ010000083.1, read as the reverse complement.
CCGTACGTTACCGGCTTGACGATGAAGCCCGTCGCGCCGACCTCGTAGCCTTTGACTGCGTACTTGGCCAGATTGGTAACAAAAATGATGGGAATCTCCTCGTCGTAGGTGCGCAGGAGCGCAGCCGCCTCCATGCCGTTGATGCCGGGCATCTGGATGTCCAACAGGCAGAGGTCGTAGCGACCCTTGTCGGAGAGCATGTCCATGGCGGAGCTGTG
>CAVJHQ010000082.1:0-11222 GCA_963649365.1 Alloprevotella sp. | reverse complement strand
CGACGCCCATGCGGATGAGCTGCTGCGCGATGACGAGCTTCTCCTCGGTGTTCATGGAGGCGCCGGGCGACTGCTCGCCGTCGCGCAGGGTGGTATCGAAGATGTGGATCTTGCGGGTCATGGTCTTCCCAATCGTTTGGGCGCTTGCGCGCCGAGGCGCAGCGCAGCTTGTGGCGGGGTCGGGGCGCGGCCGGCGCGGGCCGCAGAAAAAAGCCGCTACCCGGGCACGGGCAGGCGGCTCAAGTCACGCGCGCAGGTGTTCAGAAGGCACCTAACGCGCGCAGGTAAGTAGAAGTAGGTTGAGGTCGGAAGCAAGAAGCACGGCGCCGCCGAGAAGGACGCGCGAATCCTCGCGCTCGCTCGCTCGAACGTTAGCAGCCTCGTGCCGTGCCATGCCTGACCCCCTTGGACTCTCGCGCCCCGTGCGGACGCGGTTACTCGACTATGCCACATCTGCGCTGCGCGCGCTCGCGCGATTAGGCGAGCGGGGCAACCCTCACGCGCGGAGGGCCGGCGTCGCCGCTCAAGTACTCGTTAGTTAGCTGCCTTCTCGGCGTAGAGCTCGAAGAGATGGGCCACGATCCGCTCCTCGTCGCCGCCGAAGTCGACGCCGTACGCCGCCTCGACGGCGGCGTCCAGGGCGCGGTGGGCGTCCATGAGGTCGGGGAAGAGGAAGTCGTTGTCGGGATTGTACATGTCGGCGAGCGTCGCGGCCTTCTTCTGCGTCGCGCCCTTCTTGGACGCGAGGCGGAACTCCCGCACCGCCTGGACCCGCTCGCGCACGAGCGGCAGCCCCGTCAGCACGGCTGGGTCGATGCCGTCCATCCAGATGCAGTAGCGGGGGACGCCGTCATCGAAGAGCGGGCGCCAGAGCGGCTCGACCTGCTGCCCCTGGCAGATGGAGTTCGTGGAGACGAAGGCGAAGCGGGCGTGAGTGCCGCGCACGTAGTCCGCCGTTGAGCTGCGCTTTTCGATATCCCAACGATGCAAGGTAGAGGCCAACCAACGCCGATCCTCAGCGTCGGCCGCGGGCGAAGCGCCCTGCAGCAGCAACGCGTCTCTTCGCAACTAGATGTACTGAGAACCGATGGCCTTCTCACGGGCGAGGATCATCGAGGCGTTGGCCTTTTCGTACTTGTTGAGGACGGACTCGTCGAACTTGTCGGGGTCGCAGGTCCTGCGATACCAGGACTTGCCGTTGAAGTAGCGCTGAAGGTCGTCATTGCTAAAGCCACGGCCGTGACGCGCGTAGATCTCGTTGCGGGCCAGGTAGAGCTCCCAATCAGAAAGACCCTTGATGTCGGACTCGGAGTAATACGCGCAGTCGCTGGAGGGCAGCATGTAGTCGGCCGACTTATCCGTGGTCACCACGAGGATCTGCGTGGACGTGGTCTGCTTGGAATCGCTGCTCGACGAGCTCTCGGCCTTCTTCTTGGCGGGGGCGGTGTAGGAGACGCCGACCTCGTCCCACTCGTAGTTCCCGGAGGCGCATGCGATGGTCGCCGTGCGCTGCTCGGCATCGTCCTTCGAGTCTTGCGCGGTAAAGCTCAGCTGGTAAGAACCGCCGCCGTTGGACACGAAGCTGACGATCGCGGCGCCCTTTGCGGCACCGCCGGCAGACGACTCGGTGAGCTTGACGTCGCCGGCGGTGAGGCTGGTGACGGCGTTGCCGTCGGCATCTACAACCTTGATGGAGGCGCTCACGGTGGGGAACGCCGTCGTGTCGGAGCCGGCAAGGGTTACGGTGAGCTTCTTGCTGGAGTTCGCGGTCTGCTCAGCGGTCGCGGCCGCCGTTGCGTCGGCGTCGGCTTGCTCCTGGGCGGCCGCTGCCTCGGCCTGGGCCCGCTCCGCCGAGTCCTGCTCCATCTTGTTGTAAAGGAAGAGACCGCCCGCGACGAGGACCGCCGCCACGACGGCCACAATGGCAAAGATGGCCCCGGTCGGGACACCGGGCTTCTTTGCGGCAGCTTGGGCCTGCTCGGAGTACTGCGCGGGAGAAGGCACCGGGGCCGGAGTGGAGTTCGGAGCGGGGGCCGCTCCGCCCAGCTTGGTCGTCACGTCGCTCTCGCCCAAGGCCACGCCGTCGATCGTGTTGAACCCGTCGTCCCCGGACGCGCCGACAGGCTTTCCGCAGCAAGCGCAGAACTTAGCGTCCTCGTCGATCGCGGACCCGCAGTGACTACAGAACATGGTCTTCTCCTCGTCTATTCAAAAGGCGCGGCCGGAAAGTTATCAAATGCGCGACGTCGACGGCCTCAGCGCGCCGACCCGTCGTGAGTGCGGGTGGCCTGGTAGTTGGCAAGATAAGCGGCGAACTCGGCGGACGTGTCGGAGTTCGTCGGGCGCCACGTCTTGTGGTCGATGATGGTGCTCTCAAAGCCATAATACGCGTCGATGTAGGCAATAAGCCCGTCGACGGCGGCGAGCTGGGCGGCCGGGTAGTCGCCGGAGCCGCCGACGTGAACCATCTCGATGCCGACTGAGCACGAATTCATGCCGTAGTCGGCGTAAGCGGAGCCGATGGACGCGGTGCCGCGCATGTCATCGCGCGACTGATCCGTCACACCGAAGGCCTCGTTGTTGCCCGTCTCGCCGTATCCCGCGTGGTGCGCGATGCAGTCGAGAGGAACACACTGGTAGATGCTGCCGTCGCGGCCCACGACGAAGTGGGCTGCGACGTAACTGCCGTTGGACTCCCACCAATCGATGGTGTCCGCCGGGCTCGACTCGCCTTCGGTGTCGTGCAAGACGATGTACTTCTGGTACGCGGCAGGCTTCTCGCCGTGGCTGAGATCGTCGTAGTAGCGCTCGGTAATGTTAAGGGCGGCGCGGAGATCGTCGGCGTTGGGGGTGTTCGCGTCGGCGACGGCATCTGAAGCGTCGTCAGAGGCCGCGACGGCGCCCGTCGCGTCGGCGTCGCCGGCATCCGCCGCGGGATCGCGGGCCGTCTCCTCCTCCTGATCGGCAGCCCCTTGGCCTGCCTGCCTCCGCGGCGCCGAGAGCGAGCAGGCCGTGACCGAAAGCGCCATGGCCGCCGAAAGGGCGAATGCCACGATCTGTTTGCGCATCTTGCCTCCTAAAAAACCGAAGGAAACGCGAACCCGTCCCAAGCAGCAGGCCTAATCGCCTACAGCGGCTCGCACACCCAGGCGCCGACGTTGTGCGTCTCGCAGTCGAAGGCGACGCCGAGAAGCGCCACCTCGTCGCCCGAGGCCTGCCCCTGGGCGGCGTCCGTATAGGCGTCCGCGAGCCACTCGGAGAAGCCGTCCTCGACCTCCTGGTTGGGGAAGCCGAGCCGGTATGTCCGCGAACGGCCGACCTGCTCGAAGCCTTTGACCGTGAGGTAGCCCGTCTGGAAGAGAACGGCCGGCATGTAGGGCTCGGCCGGCTCGAAGGTGCCGAGCGCCGCCTCCCCCACCTCGAGGCCATCGGGGTCGATCGGGGTCTTCTTGGCATAGGACATGAGCCAGCCGGGCGTGCCGGTCTCGAACCAGTAAGAAGAAAGCCTCAGGTCCCTCAGCGCGCTGCCGAGCGAGACCGGGTTGAAGACGGGGACCATTCGCTCGTCGAAGCAATAGCCATCGTACATGTGGACAAGCTCTTTGAAAGCGCCATCGAGATCGGTGCGGAGCGAGTCCGCAAGGGCGGCCAGACGCCCGGGGAAGTTGGCGCGCACCTCGTCGTGGGTATAGCCGAGCAGCGTTGTGGCGTAGGGGCTCATCGTAAGGTCCGTCAGGTTGTTCAAATCCGAGAAGATCGAGACCTTCGAGAACTTGGACACGCCCGTCATGAGGCAGAAGCGCTGCTTGGACTCGGTGAGCTTGACGATGGAGTAGAACGACTTGAGGAACGCCTGGAAGGGCGCGACCTCAGGGGTGCCCACCCAGCGGGTGAGCGGCTTGTCGTACTCATCGATAAGAAGGACGATCTGGCCCTTGGTGCTCGTGGCGGCGAGGTCCTCGATGAGCAGCCGGAATCGGTCGCGCAGGGCCTCGTCCTCGTGAAGCGGCACACCGAGCCTTCTGGCCTCCTGGCTCAGCGCGACGGCGACCGACGCCTCAACCTCCTCGACCGTCTCACCCGAGCACCCGTTCATGTCGAGCCGCAGCACCGGGTACGTCTCCTCCCAGTCCCACGGCAGCGAGTCGATGGCCAGCCCCTCGAAGAGGTCGCGCCGGCCCTCGAAGAGCTTCTGGATGGTGGAGATGAGCAGCGACTTGCCGAATCGCCGCGGGCGCGAGAGGAAGAACTGGTTGCCGATCGAGCCGTCGACCAGCGGGTAGAGAATCCCCGTCTTGTCCACGTAGACGTAGCGGTTCCTGCGCACGTTCTCGAAGTCGTACGTGTTCGTCGCGATCCGCTCAAGCTCCATGGCGCGGGCCTCCCTCCAGCAAAGTCGTTTTGCCCCTATGGTAGCCGATGGCGAGGACTCCATCCGTGCAGCGAGCACCGGACCGGCGAGCACGCTTCCTCGCAGCCCATCAAATAGAATGGCCATGGGCCGCGCGCCCGAAACCACCGGCAAAGGAGCCCTATGTACAAGTTGATCGCCTGCGACCTCGACGAGACCCTGCTGGATTCCGACCACAAGATCCCCGCCCGCGTTCGCGACGCCATCGCCGCCGCCGGCAAGAAGGGCGTCAAGTTCGTCCCCGCGACCGGCCGCCCCTACGGCACCGTGACCGACGTGCTCGAGGAGCTCGGCCTCGACGGGCGCGACGACGAGTACGTGATCAGCTTCAACGGCGGCGCGCTCACCCGCAACTCGGATCCCGAGCCGCTGCGCAAGTCTGAGCTCCCCTTCGAGGTGGCCGAGCGCCTGTGGCGCTACGGCATCGAGCACGGCCTCTGCATCCATCTGTACACGCTCGACCCGGTCTACATGTGGAACTACTACGACTGGGAGCGCGCCTACATCGAGGGCCGCATGAACATCGTCGAGACGCACGAGCCTACCCTCGACTTCCTGCGCGGAACGCCCCTGACGAAGATCCTCTTCGCCGACACCGACCTCGACCACCTGCGCGCCTGCGAGGCCGAGCTCGCGCGCGCCGGCGCAACCGAGGGCCTCGACGTCGTCTACTCTAGCAACCGCTACCTCGAGTTCAACCCCCGCGGCGTGAACAAGGGCGCAGGCCTGGCCGCCCTCGCCGAGCTTCTCGGCATCGACGTCGCGGACACCATCGCCATCGGCGACAACACCAACGACCTGGCCATGATTCGCGCCGCCGGCCTCGGCTGCGCCGTCGCCAACGCCAGCGACGACGCCAAGGCGGCCGCCGGCTACGTCTGCGCCGACGACAACAACGCCGGCGGCGTCGCCGAGGTCATCGAGAAGTTCGTGCTCTAGGCGCCGGGCCCTAGGAGCCAGACGCCGGCCGTGCCCCCGCCGCCGCTCGGGACCGTTTGCGCGCGCCGCGGCGGGCAGAGGCGGTATCATCGCGAGTACGTCCCCGAACATACGAGGAGGCACCATGCGCACCACGACCCCTGTCCGCGCTGCCCTCGCCCGTCGCCTGCTGGCCGCGCTTATCCTGAGCTGCGCGGTTATATTGACGTGCCCCGCCGCCGCGCTCGCGGCCACCACGTCGCCCGACGGCTACGTCTACGAGGACGAGCTCGGCTCCGCCGTCATCACGGGCTACGTCGGGGACGGCGGGGAGCTGCAGATCCCCTCGACCTTGGGCGCGCTTCCCGTCACGCAGATCGCCGACGGCGCCTTCGAGCACGCCTTCTCGGTGACCAAGGCCACGGTGCCCGAGGGCGTGACGAGCATCGGGGAGCGGGCCTTCAACGACTGCACGTCGATGACCGAGCTCACGCTGCCCTCCTCGCTCCAAAGCATCGGTGCCAGCGCCTTCTACACCTGCTCCTCCCTCAAGAAGGTCGACATCCCCGCGGGCGTCTTGTCCATCGGCGACTACGCCTTCTTCGGGTGCCTCTCCCTCGAGGAGGCGAGCATCCCCGGCAGCGTCCAGAGCTGGGGCGTCGCGACCTTCGCGTACTGCGGGAGCCTCCGGAAGGTCTCCGTCGGCGAGGGCGTGGCCGAGGTCCCCGAGCGCACCTTCAGGGCCTGCACCTCGCTCGAGGAGGTCGAGCTCGCGAGCTCGGTGAAGACCCTCGCGCGCCGCTCGTTCGAGAAGACGGCCGTCTCGAGCTGCGACCTCTCGTCGGTCGTCACGTTCGGGTACCGCTCCTTCGTCCCCGACAACTACGGGCGCATGGAGAGCCTCGACCTCTCGAGCGCCGAGGTCATCGAGGAGGAGGCGTTCTGCGGGCAGTCGAAGCTCACGGGCGTCAGCATGCCGAGCGTCGTCAGCATCGGAAAGAACGCCTTCAAGGAGGCCTTCGACTCCGCGGCCGGCAAGACACGCATCGAGCTCCCCGCGAGCCTCGAGCGGCTTGACGAGGGCGCGCTCGCCGGCTGCACGGCAGGCGTCGCCGCCTTCGACGTCGACGACGCCTGCGCGGCGTACAAGAGCGTGGACGGCTGCGTCTACACGGCGGACGGCTCCGCCCTTATCGCCGTGCCCGCCGGCTGGGGCGCCGAGGAAGCGACTTTCGAGCCCGCGGCCGGGACCGCGCGAATCGGCGCGCTCGCCTTCTCCGGGTGCCAGAACATCCAGAAGGTCACGCTCCCCGACTCTGTTTCCGAGCTCGGCGCGGGAGCGTTCAAGGGCACGAGCGGCCTGCGGGAGATCTCGCTCCCCGACGGCCTCGCCTCCATCCCCGACGAGGCGTTCTCGGGCTCGGGCATCGAGTCCGTGAGCATCCCCGCAGGCGTCGCCTCCGTCGGGGAGAAGGCCTTCTACCAGTGCGGAAGCCTCGCGAGCGCCACGTTCGCGGGCGGCGTCCGCAGCATCGGCGCCTACGCGTTCGGCAGCTGCACAAGCCTCGGGTCCGTGACGCTCCCCAGCTCCCTTACCTCGATCGACCCCGCGGCCTTCCGCTACGCCAGCGCCGAGGTCGCCCTCGAGGACGGCGGGGAGCTCAGGGTCGTCGACGGCTCCCTTCTTTCCAGCGACGGCACACGGCTCCTCGCAGTCTTCGAGTCGGCCGTCGACCAGGGCTCCCAGACCTACAGCGTGCCCGACGGGGTGACCACGATCGGCGAGTACGCCCTCGCCGACGTCTCGCCCCAGAAGATCGTCGTCCCCGACTCGGTCACGCAGATAGCCGACCACGGAATCGGCTACTTCACCGACGACGCCGGCAACCCGAAGGCGAGCCGCGAGAGCGCCCTTTACGGCAGCGCGTCGAACGAAGCCCTGGTGGACTACGCCAAGAAGAACGGTCTCGCGCTCTTTACCTCCGACCCGCAGCCCTCGTGCACCGAGCTCAAGCTCTCGGTGGGCCAGACCGGCTCCTTCACGCTCGGCGGCGCCGTCGAGGGCGCCGTCGCCTACGCGAGCTCGGACAACAGCGTCGCCACCATAGCGGCCGACGGCACCGTGACCGCGGTCGGCGGCGGGGAGGCCGACGTCTTCGCGAACACGGGCCTCTACTACTGCTCCGCGCACGTCACGGTCGAGGGCGCCGCCGCCGAGGACCCCTATGCCGGCTACGCACAGCTCGAGACCATGGACCAGGCGCACGATTGGGGCGTCGCCGAGACCGAGTACAACCAAGGCGCGAGCCCCTCGTCGGTGAACACGCCGAGCGCCTACCTGTACACGTCGGAGAACTACCCGGCCATCAACGCGCTGCTCGAGCCGAACGGCTTCAAGGCCAAGGCCGACGCCGATTTCGGCGATGGGGAGTACGGCGAGTTCGCCGTCGTGGGGCAGAACACGGCCTTCGAGCTCTCCCGCTACAAGATCCACGAGGACGTGCTCGTGTACAGCGGGTGCGAGGACGACGAGTTCATCCCCGGCGGAGGCGTCGACCTGAGCAACGTCACCGCGCTCATCGGCCAGGACGTCACCTTCAAGCCGGTCCTCAGCACCTCGCTCGTCGAGACCGTGGCCAAGGAGTTCCTAAACGGCAACGACGCGCGCATCATGCTGCTCGTGTACGTCCCCAAGGACACGACGCGGGGCGCCCTTATCGGCGAGGCGTCGGCCGCCTCGAGCGAGTGCGAGGTCACCTTCGCGCCGGGCACGCGCTTCCGCGTCGTCGACGCCGGCGTCCGCTACGCGCGCAACTACGACTTCGACAGCGACACGTACCAGGGCTACTACCCGCAGCGCTTCATGAAGCTCGTCCCCGTGGGCGAGAACGGCGAGGCGCCGGACGACCACGCCGCCGCCACGGCCGAGACCGGCGAGACGAACCCGGACCTCTTCGTCACCGTCGGCGTCGTGGCCGCCGTGGTCGTCGCGGCGGTCGTCCTCATCGTCTGCCTGCGCCGCAAGCGCGCCTAAGCGGCGCAGCCCCCCTAAAGGAGCGAGCCCCTGGCAAGAAGCGCTTCTTGCCAGGGGCTCTTTTTGCTATCTCGGAACGCCGTGCAGGCGGAACTGCTCGATCATCTCGCCCGTAAGGCTCACGCGGTCGTCCGTGCGCTCCAGGGGGATCTCGTCGCGCGCGAACCAGCGGGCCTCCTTGAGCTCCTCGTGGTCCACGCGGATGGTGGGGTCGCCGTCGACCTCGGCCCAGAAGCCGACGAGCAGCGTGTCGGAGAAGCTCCACGGCTGGCTCTTGTAGAAGCGCAGGTTCTTTACGCGGAGGCCGACCTCCTCCATGACCTCGCGGCGCACGGTGTCCTCGAGCGGCTCGCCGATCTCGGTGAAGCCGGCGACGAGCGCCCAGAGCGCGGTCGTCCGACCGTTGTAGCGGGTAAGCACGATGCGCTCCTGCCCGCCCTCGCTGCTCGTCACGGCGCAGATGATGCCCGGGCAGATCTTCGGGTAGACGATGCCGGCGCACTCGGGGCAGACCACCTCGCGGCTGCGCGGCCCGAGCTCCGTGGGATGCCCGCAGCGCGCGCAGAAGCGGTTCGAGCGGTACCAGCGGTCGAGCTGCGAGCCCGTGACCGTGGCAAAGAGGAGCTCCGCCGGCTCCGCGTAGCGCAGCCAGTTTACGGCCTCGTAGCTGTAGCCCGCGGGGACGGCCACCTGCTCGTCGAGCGCGAGCCAAAAGCGCGTCTCGCCGATGGCGAAGGCGTACACGAGCCGCTCGGGTCGCTCGCCGAGGTCCGCGACGCAGGGCAGCTCGAACTCGTTGCCGGCCGCCCAGGCATCCGCGCCCTTCTCGCCATGCGCGACCACGCGCACGAGGCAGGCGCGGTCGCGGTAGTGGAGCACAAGGTCCTCGCCCGCAGGCTCGCAGACCACGTACTCGTTGCGGTAGATGTGCTCGCCGATCTCCTGGATCATCGGTCGCCGCCCCTCCCGAAGCCGTTGAACAAGCAGAAAATGGTCCACGCCACCAGGACGATGGCCACCAGCAGAACACCCAGGGCGGCATGCTCGGCCAGCTTGTCCACATGGACGAACGAGCCGATCCCGCCGCGGGCCGCGAGGCCCAGCGCCACGAGCACCGCCGTCACGCCCCAGTACAGGCAGGCGAGCTGACGGACGCGAACGTTCTTCGGGCTCGGAATGGCGAAGGCGGCGCCGGTTGCCACGAGCGCGGCGCAGAAGAGCACGAGAACGGCCATCTACACGCCCGCCTCCTCGACCTCGGCCCGATTGCCCGAAAACCGCGCCTTCGCCCACTCGAGCACCGGCAGGCCGACCTCGCTCACCAGCACCGCGACGAAGATGGTGCCGAAGCCGCAGGCCAGGCGCGGCGTGACGACCTCGCCGTAGAACAGGACGCTCGCCACGACGGCGAAGACGCTCTCCAGGCTGAGGATCAGCGACGCGGGCGCGGGCGGGACGTGCGCCTGCCCGAGGTTCTGGACGACCATGCAGAGCGCCGAAGAAAGAAGCACCAGGTAGGCAAGGGCGCCCCACATGTCCGGCGAGGTAAAGAGCGCGATATCGACCGGGCCCTCGAGCGCGGCGGCGCAGAAGAGGGAGACCACGGAGCTCATGGCCAGCTGCACGACGGTCATGGCCATGACGTCGTGCCCGGACTCGGAGAAGCGCGCGACGGCGACGATGTGGAAGGCATAGAGCACGGCCGAGACCAGCGTGAGCGAGTCGCCGAACCCGAGCGAGAGCGAGAGGTCGTCCCCCAGCGAGAGAAGCCCCACGCCCACGACCGCCAACGCCGCCGCGGCCACGCTGGTCCCGCCCGGCCGCCTGCGCGCGACGGCCCAGTTGACGAAGGGAACCATCACGCAGTACGTGGCGGTGAGAAACGCGTTTCTCCCCGGGGTCGTGTCCGCCAGGCCGATGTTCTGCACCACGAAGGCCGTGCCGGAAAGAAGCCCAAGCACCGCGCCGCAGCGCAGGTGCCCCGCGTCGAGCCGCGGCCGCACCCGTTTCCAGAAGATGGCGCCCACGATGAGCGCCGAGAAGAAGAAGCGGACGAACATGAGCCAGCACGGCGGCACCACGTCGAGCGCGCCCTTGATCACGACGAACGAGCCGCCCCAGATGGCGGCCGCGCCTGCCAGGGCGAGCTTCCAGGCTCCGACGGGTATGTCCTTCTCGCTAATCACGGGGCAAATTATACGGCAGCCTCTTTAGGCGGCAGACGGTAAGTTTTTGGCCCCGAGCGTCACATTCGAGCAAAATCTGCCGTAAACTATCCGGAGGATTGGCCTACTTTTGGCCATACCGCAAGCTCTGACCGGTCTGAGGGGACCGGTAGGTTCGTGCCGGGCGCATGGGCCCGCACGGGATTATACGGAGAGGAGCATTACATGCAGTATTCCGCTGAAGTCGAGAATATGTGCCCTGTTACCAAGGGCGCATATCACGGCCCCGCACCCATCCCCGAGGAGGGCAAGTGGGTCCAGGCCAAGGAGATCTCCGACATCTCCGGCCTCACGCACGGTGTGGGTTGGTGCGCCCCCCAGCAGGGCGCCTGCAAGCTGACGCTTAACGTCAAGGAGGGCATCATCGAGGAGGCCCTCGTCGAGACCATCGGCTGCTCGGGCATGACCCACTCCGCCGCCATGGCCGCCGAGATTCTCCCCGGCAAGACCATCCTCGAGGCGCTCAACACCGACCTCGTCTGCGACGCCATCAACGTGGCTATGCGCGAGATCTTCCTCCAGATCGTCTACGGCCGCACCCAGACCGCGTTCTCCGAGGGCGGCCTGCCCGTCGGCGCGTCCCTCGACGACCTCGGCAAGGGCCTGCGCTCGCAGGTCGGCACCATGTTCGGCA
>CAVJHQ010000081.1:0-11596 GCA_963649365.1 Alloprevotella sp. | reverse complement strand
AGCAGGGGACTCTTAATCCCAAGGTCCAGGGTTCGAACCCCTGACGATCCACCATCGAATGATCAGAGCACCTTCGGGTGCTCTTTTTGTATGCATACGCCCGCGGAGGGATGGGGGACACATGACGGACGGAACTCTCGGCCTTATCAAGAAGGCCCTCGAGCCGGACCCGCTTTTCCATGAGGAGGTCGTCGCCGACGACCTCAAGTGGGAGGGGCGGATCTTCTCGGCGCACGTGCTCGACGTGGCGCTCGGCGACGGCTCGCGCGGCCGCCGCGAGATCGTCCGTCACTGCGGCGGCGCGGGCGTCGTGGCCGTCGACGACGACCGCCGCGTCTGCCTCGTGCGCCAGTACCGCGTGGCCGTCGGGCGCATGACGCTCGAGATCCCGGCCGGCAAGCTCGACGCGTCCGAGGGCGCCGAGGCCTGCGCGGCGCGAGAGCTCGCCGAGGAGACGGGGCTTCGCGCCGCGAGCCTCGAGCACCTGGTGAGCGACTACGGCTCCATCGGCTTCACCGACGAGCACACCGAGGTCTTTCTCGCCCGCGGGCTCGAGCGCGGCGAGGCCGCCCCGGACGAGGGCGAGCTCATCTCGACGGTGTGGCTGCCGCTGGATGACGCCGTCGACGCGGTTCTCGCCGGCCTTATCCGGGACGGCAAGACGGTCGCGGGCGTTCTCGCGGCCAAAGCGCTTCTCGATAGATGCTAGAATGGCAATCCGTACGCGCCGTTAGCTCAGTTGGATAGAGCCGCGGACTTCTAATCCGAAGGTCGGGGGTTCGAATCCCTCACGGCGCACCACGAATGTTTAGGCAGGTGGGCGCACGTTTTCAAGTGTTCCCGCCTGCTTTCGTTTCTCGGCGTCGTGACAGACGGCGTGCCAAATCCCGTGACTAGCTCAGGGCATAAGGCCCGCGCCCGCCCCTTCGAGTTCGGAAGGCTTCCAAACTTTGGAAGCCTTCCGAACTTTCGTTAAAGAGTATATATCCGCAGGTAGACGGCTTGCTGCTTTGACGCGACCAAGCCTTCTGAAGTTTGGAAGCCTTCCGAACTTGAGGGGAGGGGCGGCGCGGGAGCCGCGAGGGGCGGCGCGGGAGCCGCGAGGGGCCGCGCGGCGAGGCGTTTTGCGGCCCGTTCGCCGATTGGCGGGGCGCCCTCGCCTTTGTCCCATCCAAAATGGGCTCGGGTGTTTATTTTCTTGAGCAGAGGACAAGGGGTTTGCGGCATACTAAAGGCTGTCGCATCCTGTCGGAAGGAGAACGCGTTGATTTACACGATGACGTTGAACCCTGCTCTTGACTACGTCATGCACCCGCTGACGCTCGATATGGGCTACACGAACCGCTCCTCGAGCGAGGAACTGCACTGCGGTGGCAACGGTATCAACATCTCGACCCTGCTCAAGGAGGTCGGCACCCCCAGCATCGCCATGGGCATCGCCGCCGGCTTCACGGGCGATTACCTGCTGCACCGGCTTCAGGAGAAGGGCATCTCGTCCAACTTCGTCTGCCTCGACAAGGGCTTTACGCGCATTAACGTCAAGCTCAACGGCATCGTCATGACGATGTGCAACGGCATGGGCCCGAAGATCTCCGAGAAGAAGGTCGAGGAGCTCCTCGACCGCATGGACGTCATCGGCGCGGGCGACACCCTCGTGCTCACGGGCTCCATCCCGAGCTCCCTGCCGTCCGACATCTACGACCAGATCATGAAGCGCTTCGCCGGCCGCGGCATCCAGTTCGTCGTCGACGCCCCCGGCCAGCTGCTCATGGACTCCCTGGCCGCCCACCCGTTCCTCATCAAGCCCAACAACCACGAGGTCGGGCGCATCTACGGCGTCAACATCGAGGAGCCCGAGGAGTGCATGCCCTACGCGCACAAGCTCCAGGAGGAGGGCGCCCGCAACGTCATCATCTCCTGCGGCGGCCACGGCTCGCTGCTGCTCGACGAGAACGGCGCCGAGCACGTCGTGCCCACCGCGCGCATCCGCCTCGTCAACGCCACGGGCGCCGGCGACTCCATGGTCGGCGGCTTCCTCTCCATGGTCACCCGCGGCGCCGACTACGACACGGCGCTTGTCTTCGCCTCCGCCTGCGGCACCGCGACCGCGGCGTCCAAGGGCATCGCAAAGCGCGAGAAGATCAACCGCGTCGTGAGCGCCCTGTACAAGAAGATGGGGCGCGCCGTCCCCGGCATCATCGCCCGCGACATGCAGGACGCCAAGGACGCCGCGGCCGCGCGAGCGGTCGAGGAGTGCCAGGCCGACGCCGCCAAGGCCTTCATGGCCACCGGCGCCACCGACGGCGAGAACTAGAGCTCGGCTCACCAGCGCGGCCGGTCGCACGTCCGCGCGAGCATATAAGGGAAGAGCCGCCACGGCGGCTGACCAGTAGGGGGATTACATGAACGAGGGAGTCAACTCTGCAGACGGCATCGTCTACGAGGGAGTGAACGCGTCCGACGGCGTCGGCATCGGCGTCGCCCGCGTCGCCGTCGAGCCCGACCTGAGCTTCACGCCTCACGCGCCCGCCGACGCGCAGGCCGAGAAGGAGCGCTACGACGCCGCCGTCGCCAAGTTCATCGAGCAGACGAACGCGCAGATCGCCCGCATGACCGAGACCGTCGGCCCCGAGGCCGCGGCCATCATGGGCGCCCACATCGAGTTCGCCGAGGACGAGGGCATCAAGGAGATGGTCAACCGCTCCATCGAGTCCGGCAAGTGCGCCGAGCAGTCCGTCTCCGAGGCCTACGACATGTACTACAACATGTTCTCCAACATGGAGGACGAGCTCTTCCGCGAGCGCGCCGCCGACGTCGCCGACGTCAAGACCGGCCTTCTCGCCGACCTGCTGGGCCAGGAGCTCATCGACCTCTCCACGCTGCCGGAGAACTCGGTCGTCATCGTGCACGAGCTCACCCCGTCCATGACCGCCGACATCGACAAGAACAACGTCGTCGCCATCGTCACCGAGACCGGCGGCCGCACCTCTCACTCCGCGATCATCGCCCGCGCGCTCGAGATCCCCGCGGTCCTCTCGGTGCCCGACGCCACCAAGAACATCAAGACCGGCGACATGGTCGTCGTCGACGGCGAGAAGGGCAAGGTCCTCCCCAAGCCCGACGACCGTAAGCTGCGCCACTACCGCAACAAGGCCAAGCAGTACGCCGCCGAGAAGCTCGCCCTCGAGGCCTACCGCGGCAAGGAGACCCTCACCGCCGACGGCGAGAAGAAGCTCCTCGTCGCCAACATCGGCAACCCCGACGACGCCAACGTCGCCGCCGAGCACGACTGCGAGGGCGTCGGCCTCTTCCGCTCCGAGTTCCTCTTCATGGACGCCAAGGAGCTCCCGAGCGAGGACGAGCAGTTCGCCGCGTACCAGAAGGTCGCGCTGTGCATGAAGGACCAGCCGGTCATCATCCGTACCCTCGACGTGGGCGGCGACAAGGAGATCCCGTATCTCGACCTCGCCAAGGAGGAGAACCCCTTCCTGGGCTACCGCGCCGTCCGCTACTGCCTGAACAACCCGGACCAGTACAAGGTCCAGCTCACCGCCCTTCTTCGCGCCTCCGCCTTCGGCGACGTCAAGATCATGGTCCCGCTCGTGACCACCGTCGACGAGATTCGCCAGGTCAAGGAGCTCGTCAAGGAGTGCATGGCCGAGCTCGACGAGCGCGGCGTCTCCTATAACAAGGACATCGAGGTCGGCACCATGATCGAGACCCCGGCGGCCTCCCTCATCGCCGAGGACCTCGCCGAGGAGTGCGACTTCTTCTCCATCGGCACGAACGACCTCATCGGCTACACCATGTGCGCCGACCGCGGCAACGACAAGGTGAGCTACCTCTACGAGGTCTACCAGCCGGCCGTCATCCGCTCGCTCAAGCGCATCATCGAGGCGGGCAACAAGGCCGGCATCATGGTCGGCATGTGCGGCGAGGCCGCGGCCGACCCGCTGCTCATCCCCGTGCTGATCTCCTTCGGCCTGGACGAGTTCTCCGTGAGCGCCCCGTCCATCCTGCGCACCCGTCGCATCATCTCCGAGTGGACCCGCGAGGAGTGCGACGCCCTGGCCGCCAAGGTCGTCAAGCTCAAGACCGCGACCGAGGTCAAGGCCATGCTCCAGGCTGCCGCCAAGTAGTCAGACCTTTCATAGAACGTCAAAGGACCTCGGTTTATTGCCGGGGTCCTTTTTCGTTCCCTTGAAGTTCGGAAGCCTTCCGAACAGGTAACGGCTACTGCAGGCACATGCTGACCTGCGGTTCCTTTGATTTTCCAAGTTCGGAAGCCTTCCGAACTCGATTGGCGCGGGCGGGGTCGCGTCGGGGTATGGGGGATTTACTCCTTAAGCCGGGAAGACCACGTCGAGGGCGCCAGGCTCGACGTCGACGACGAAGTCGCGCGCGCTGAGCTTCTCGCCGTCCACCTGGCAAGGAGGCTCCTGGTCGAAGTGGAGCTCGATGTGGGATGCGCGGCGCGTCCTCACCACGCCCGATGCGGTGTGCATGCCGAAGCGCGCGAGGCCGAGAAGCCCGAGCAGCACGGGCGTCGGGGGCAGGGAGACGTTGTAGCAGACGTCGAGCTCGCCGTCCGTGGGGTCGGCTTTCGGGCAGATCTTGAACCCGCCGCCGTAGGTGGGCCCGACCTGCACCGCGAAGATGATGGTCGCGAGGTCGAGGGGCTTCTCGCCGTCGAAGGAGGCGCGGACGGGGAAGCCCTCCTTCGCCCCCGCGAGTATGCGCAGGGCGGAGCGGACGAAGAGCTCCTCGCCCTCCTGCGTCGTGCCCGCGGCGCGCTTGTCCGTTGTGTCGAGCGCGATGGCCGCGTCGAGTCCGAACGAGAGCGTCTGCATGAAGCGCACGCCGTTGACCCGGCCCAGCTCGCAGCTGCGCACCTGTCCGCGCACGAGCTGGGCGAGCGCCGCCTCGGCGTCGTTTCTCCTCATTCCGAGCGTGCGCGCGAAGTCGTTTCCGGAGCCCATGGGGACGACCCCGAGCTGCGGTCGTGCGGCGCGCTCGATCTGCGCAAGGCCGTTGACCACCTCGTGGATGACGCCGTCGCCGCCGAGCGCGACCACGGTGTCGTAGCCTGCGGCTCCGGACGCGATGTCGACGGCGTCCTCGGGGCCCTTGGTCCGGAGGACCTCGAAGCCGTTCGTCGCCGACGAGAAGCTCCGCAGGAACTCCTCGGCGAAGCGGGCGCCCTTCTCGCCGGCGCCGGAATGGGCGGCCGGGTTGGCTATGACGAGCGTCCTGCCAAGAGGGGAGTGGGGCATGCGCGGGCCTTTCCTGCGGGTTGCGGATAGCAGCATTCTACGCGCCGGGGTTGCCGAATGAGCCGAACTCGCGTATAGTGAACGCTCGGTTCCGGGGCGTGGCGCAGTTTGGTAGCGCATCTGCTTTGGGAGCAGAGGGTCGCTGGTTCGAATCCAGTCGCCCCGACCAACATACGCGGGTGTGGTTCAACGGTAGAACCTCAGCCTTCCAAGCTGATGACGCGGGTTCGACTCCCGTCACCCGCTCCAAAGAAAACAGCAGGCCAGGGACTGAATAGACCTGGCCTGCTTTGTTATGCCGCCCTGGGCGGCGTCAGCTGCTCTGCGTTCAGTTCTCGAAGGTGATGCCGATGCCGATGAACGGCGTGAACCCGCCGCGCTTCTGCGTTTTTCTCGGTGAGTCGTCGTCCGAGGAGAAGCGAGGACGGTCGTCATCGAAGAAATCTTCGCCCAGGTCCATGCCGTACTTCTCGCAATAGTCGCGCCAGAACTCACGGTCGTTCGGGTCTTGCTTTTCCATCTTCAACCCTTTCCTCGGGGGGCTGGAAGCGCTTCTTTCCGCCCCTTTTGCCGCAGGTTACCCTGGGGTTGTGACACCATTGGGTACAAGCATCGAAGTCGCGTTGCCCCCGAGGTGGCGCCACCTGGAGGCGATTTGCCTCGAGGTGGCGCGAAACTGCCGATAAATTCGCCCGAGGTGGCGGAGCGGGCACCACCTCGGAGGGTTTCTTCCCAACCGGGCACCACCTCGGCGGGTTTCTCGCCACCCGAGCCGTTCACGGAAGAGTTCCCCCGGCGAACGGTCGCTCAGGGCTCGAAATGAGATACACGACACGCGTCTGAGCGGCGCGTATGTACGCTGTGTTACGCAAAGCGCGCGATACCGTTACGCAACCGGCACCGAAACGTTGCGCAAAACACAACGCGCGTACTCTTTCTGTTGGAAAACAGGCGCCCGGCTCGTATCCCCGGGGCCTCCGTCATTAAGGAGAGAACATGACGTATTGCGAGAACGTCCTGGCAGACCTCAAGGCCCGTTACCCCGAGCAGACCGAGTTCATCCAGGCCGCGACCGAGATCCTGAGCACCCTTCAGCCCGCCCTCGACGCCCACCCCGAGTACGAGGAGGCCGCCATCCTGGAGCGCCTGGTCGAGCCCGAGCGCGTCGTCATGTTCCGCGTCCCCTGGGTGGACGACTCCGGCAAGGTCCAGGTCAACCGCGGCTACCGCGTCGAGTTCAACTCCGCCATCGGGCCCTACAAGGGCGGCCTGCGCTTCAACCCCACGGTCACCCTTGGCATGCTCAAGTTCCTCGGCCTCGAGCAGATCCTGAAGAACTCCCTCACCACCCTTCCCATGGGCGGCGGCAAGGGCGGCTCGGACTTCGACCCCAAGGGCAAGTCCAACAACGAGATCATGCACTTCTGCCAGTCCTTCATGACCGAGCTCTGCCGCCACATCGGCCCGAACACCGACGTCCCCGCCGGCGACCTGGGCGTCGGCGGCCGCGAGGTCGCCTACATGTTCGGCCAGTACAAGCGCATCCGCAACGAGTGGACCGGCGTCCTCACGGGCAAGGGCCTCTCGTTCGGCGGCTCGCTCGCCCGCACCGAGGCCACCGGCTACGGCCTCGTCTACTTCGTCGACGAGTACCTCAAGTCCAACGGCGACTCCTTCGAGGGCAAGAACGTCGTCGTGCACGGCTCCGGCAACGTCGCCATCTACGCCATCCAGAAGGTCTCCCAGCTCGGCGGCAAGGTGCTCGCCTGCTCCGACACCAAGGGCTGGGTCGAGGACCCCGACGGCATCGACTACCAGGTGCTCGAGCACATCTACAACAAGAAGCGCTCCGGCAACGACAAGGGCGTCTCTCTGGCCATGTACGTCGACGAGCGCCCGAACGCCACCTGGCACGCCGAGGACGGCCGCGGCGTCTGGGGCGTCCCCTGCGACGTCGCGCTTCCCTGCGCCCGCGAGAACACCCTGCTGCTCGAGGACGCGCAGAAGCTCGTCGCCAACGGCTGCAAGGTCGTGGGCGAGGGCGCGAACATGCCGACCAGCATCGACGCCACCGAGCACTTCCAGGCCAACGGCGTCGCCTTCATGCCCGGCAAGGCCGCGAACGCGGGCGGCGTGCTCGTCTCCGGCCTCGAGATGAGCCAGAACGCCGAGCACCTCTCCTGGACCTTCGAGGAGGTCGACGGCAAGCTCGAGCAGCTCATGCGCGGCATGTTCCACAACGTCGACGACACCGCCAAGAAGTACGGCCACGAGGGCAACTTTGTCATGGGCGCCAACATCGCCGGCTTCGAGAAGGTCGCCGACGCCATGCTCGCCCAGGGCGTCTGCTAACCTCGGCTCCAGAGCCCATCGGTAACCCACGGGGCCCGGGCGCGCCTTTTGCGCGGCGCCCGGGCCCCTTTTGTGCGCGCAGCCCCGGGCGCGGCCCCTTTACGGCGCTTCTTGTCGACGGAGCTGCGAAATCATACATTATGTTTGGTTTCCTTACATAATTTGTTCCTCTTACCAGCGGTTTCTTATTTGTAAAGTCGCGCATTCGCGGGTATTTCCTGACTCTTGGTCGCTATACTGCTTTGCAGACCTTTAAGACGGTACGAGAGACCGAAAAGGCGTCCACAACGTATTCGCAGCAGCCTTCTCGGAGTTCTGCGCCATCCGGCGCGGCTCCGATTTTTGTGAGAAGCGCTTTAGCGCTCGGCCTGCGGCGAAGCCCTCTGGGCGCAGACGGAAAGGACGGTGACGCGTTGAACCTTCTGGTCGACGGCGGCAACACCCCTAAGGCGCTCCTGGCGCTTGAGGACGGAAGCTACTTCTTCGGGCGCTCGGCGGGCGCTCCCGGCGAGACGTTCGGCGAGGTGGTCTTCAACACCTCGATGATCGGCTACCAGGAGATCGTCTCCGACCCCTCCTACGCGGGGCAGCTCGTCACGCTGACGTATCCCCAGATCGGCAACTACGGCGTGAACGAGGTCGACATGCAGGCCCGTGACCTGCACCTGGCCGGCCTTATCGTGCACGACATGTGCTACGAGCCGAGCAACTGGCAGTCCGTCAAGTCGCTGCCCGAGTTCCTGCGCGAGCGCGGCGTCGTCGCCATCGAGGACGTGGACACCCGTGCGCTTACCCTGAAGATCCGCGAGGGCGGCGCCTGCAAGGCCGCCATCTCCACGGTCGACCTCGACCCGGCGAGCCTGGTCGCGCGCGTCCAGGCCTCCGAGCCCATCTCCGAGCACAACTACGTGGCCGACGTCTCTACCGACGAGCCCTACGTCGTCCCGGCGAAGGGGGAGGCCAAGCACAAGGTCGTCGCCTTCGACTGCGGCGAGAAGGCCGGCATCGCCAAGCGCCTCGCCGCCGTGGGCTGCGAGGTCACCGTCGTGCCGTGGGACTACCCGGTCGAGAAGGCCCTCGCCATGGACCCCGACGGCGTCTTCTTCTCCAACGGCCCCGGCGACCCCGAGACCGTCCCGCCCGTGGTCGAGGCCGTCCAGGCCTGCCTGGGCAAGCTCCCGGTCTTCGGCATCTGCCTCGGCAACCAGGTCATCTCCATGGCGGCAGGAGGCCAGATCGAGAAGCTCCCGTACGGCCACCACGGCGGCAACGAGCCCGTGATGAACCTGCTCACCGGCAAGGTCGAGATCACGGCCCAGAACCACAACTACGGCCCCATCTTCAAGACCTTCGGGCCTCTTGTCCCCGAGCTCTCCGGCGGCTTCTCCGAGCACGTCGACGACCTGCGCTTCTGGAGCGAGAAGCGCATCGCCCCGGTTGTCCAGACCGAGCGCTACGGCCGCATCCGCCTCACGCACGTGAACCTCAACGACGGCACCCCCGAGGGCATCCAGTTCCTCGACGTGCCGGCCTTCTCCATGCAGTACCACCCCGAGGCCAAGCCCGGCCCCAACGACTCGACCTACGCCTTCGCCGCTTTCGCGCGCCTCATGGACGGCGAGCCCGACTACCTTGCCATCGACGTCCGCGAAGGGAGGCGCTTCTAATGCCTAAGCGCACCGACATCAAGAAGATCCTCATCATCGGCTCCGGCCCCATCGTCATCGGCCAGGCCTGCGAGTTCGACTACTCCGGCACCCAGGCGTGCAAGGCGCTGCGCGAGGAGGGCTACGAGGTCGTCCTCGTCAACTCCAACCCGGCGACCATCATGACCGACCCGGAGACCGCCGACCGCACCTACATCGAGCCGATCACGGCCAACTCCGTGGCCAAGGTCATCGAGAAGGAGCGCCCCGACGCGCTTCTTCCCAACATGGGCGGCCAGACGGGCCTCAACTGCGCCGTGGCGCTCGCGCACGCCGGCGTGCTCGACAAGTACGGCGTCGAGGTCATCGGCTGCGACATCGACTCCATCGAGACGGGCGAGGACCGCGAGCTGTTCGCCGCGGCCATGAAGGACATCGGCATCGACGTCGCCAAGTCCGAGATCGCCCACACCATCGAGGAGTGCGAGGCCGCGGTCGACGCCGTGGGCGGCTACCCCGTGGTCATTCGCCCGTCCTTTACCCTGGGCGGTGCCGGCGGCGGCATTGCCTACAACCACGATGACCTGCTGAGCATTTGCGAGCAGGGCCTGGCCCTCTCGCCCGAGACCGAGGTCTTGGTCGAGCAGTCCATCGAGGGCTGGAAAGAGATCGAGATGGAGGTCATGCGCGACGTGGCCGGCAACGGCGTCATCGTCTGCTCCATCGAGAACCTCGACCCCATGGGCGTCCACACCGGCGACTCCATCACCGTCGCCCCCTGCCAGACGCTCAACGACTACGAGCTCCAGCGCCTGCGCGACTACTCCATCGCCATCCTCGAGCGCGTCGGCGTCGCCTGCGGCGGCTCCAACGTGCAGTTCGCCGTCAACCCCGAGGACGGCCGCGTCATCGTCATCGAGATGAACCCGCGCGTCTCGCGCTCCTCGGCCCTCGCCTCCAAGGCCACCGGCTTCCCGATCGCCAAGATGGCGGCGCTTCTCTCCGTGGGCTACACCCTCGACGAGATCCAGAACGACATCACGCACTCCACGCCCGCCTGCTTCGAGCCCTCGATCGACTACTGCGTGGTCAAGATCCCGCGCTTCGCCTTCGAGAAGTTCAAGGGCGCGTCCGACCGCCTCTCGACCCGCATGAAGGCCGTCGGCGAGGTCATGGCCATCGGCTCCACCTTCGAGGAGGCCATGCAGAAGGCCATGCGCTCGCTTGAGCAGGGCCACGCCGGCTTGGGCGCCGACGGCAAGGACGACTTCGACGAGGAGAACTTCGACGAGAAGGTCTCGACCCCGACCCCCGAGCGCATCCTCTACGTCGCCGAGGCGCTGCGCCGCGGCTGGACCGTCGAGCAGGTCTTCGACGCCACGAAGATCGACCAGTGGTTCCTCCACCGCATCAACGACATCGTGGTCGCCGAGAAGCGCATCCGCGAGCTCGGGCTCTCCGGCCTCGACGCCGAGCACATGCTCGCCGCCAAGCAGATGGGCTTCTCCGACGTCCAGCTCGCGCACCTTACCGGCCAGCGCGAGGACACCGTGCGCGCCATCCGCGAGGTCCTGGGCGTCCGCCCGCTGGTCAAGACCGTCGACACCTGCGCCGGTGAGTTCGCGAGCCGCACTTCTTACCACTACTTCACCTACGAGCGCGGCGACGCCTCCGAGTTCCACGAGGCCCAGAAGCCCCGCGCGATCATCCTCTCGGCCGGCCCGAACCGCATCGGCCAGGGCATCGAGTTCGACTACTGCTGCTGCCACGCGGCCTACGCCCTTCACGAGAAGGGCTACGAGACCGTCATGGTCAACTGCAACCCGGAGACCGTCTCGACCGACTACGACACCTCGGACCGCCTCTACTTCGAGCCGCTCACCTTCGAGGACGTCATGAACATCATCGAGGTCGAGAAGCCCGAGGGCGTCATCGTCACCCTCGGCGGCCAGACCCCGATCAACCTCGCCAAGCGCCTGAAGGCGGCGGGCGTCCCCGTCATGGGCACCCAGCCCGAGGCCATCGACCTCGCCGAGGACCGCGACCGCTTCGCCGCGCTTCTCGACAAGCTCGAGATCGCCTACCCGCCCTCGTCGACGGCCGAGACCGTCGCGGACGCGAAGAAGGTCGCCCGCCGCGTGGGCTACCCGCTGCTGGTGCGCCCCTCCTACGTGCTCGGCGGCCGCGGCATGGGCATCGTCTACGACGACGCCGACCTCGAGAAGTACATGGCCGAGGCCACCAAGGTCTCCCCGGACCACCCCGTCTACCTCGACGCCTTCCTCGAGGACGCCATCGAGCTCGACGTCGACGCCCTCTGCGACA
>CAVJHQ010000080.1:9443-11689 GCA_963649365.1 Alloprevotella sp. | reverse complement strand
ACGCCCACGAGCGTGACCTCGGGGAAGTCGAGGCCCTTGGCGATCATCTGCGTGCCCACGAGCACGGCGGCGTCGGCGGCGTCGAACTGCTCGAGCAGCCTCTGGTGCGCGCCCTTGCCCCGGGTCGTGTCCGCGTCCATGCGGATGACCTCAACGCCGTCGGGGAGCAGCATGCGCAGCTCGTCCTCGACGCGCTGGGTGCCGATGCCGTAGGCGCCCATGTAGCGGCTGCCGCAGTTGGGGCACGAGCAGCTCGGGTCCGGGTAGGCGCGCACGGGCCAGGTGCGGCCGCAGGTGTGGCAGGCCAGGTAGTGGCCCCGCTCATGATAGGTGAGCGCGCAGCTGCAGCTCGGGCACTCGGGGACGCAGCCGCACTCGCGGCACATGAGGAAGTTCGCGAAGCCGCGGCGGTTGAGCATGAGGACGGCCTTCTCGCCGCGCGAGGCGCACTCGCGCAGGGCGTCGGAGAGCGGCGCCGAGAAGACCGAGCGGCCGCCGCCCCGGAACTGCTCGGCCATGTCGACGACGCGGACCTCGGGCAGGCGGGACGCCCCGGGCCGCTCGGGCATAGAGACGCGCGTCCACGCGGCGCCGCGCCAGGAGCCCTCCCGGCAGCGGGCGAGCGACTCGAGCGAGGGGGTCGCGGACCCGAGCACGAGCGCGCAGCCTCGGGCGCGCGCCATGCGGGCGGCGACGTCGCGGGCGTGGTAGCGGGGGTTCTTGTCCTGCTTGTAGGAGGCCTCGTGCTCCTCGTCGATGATGATGAGCCCCGGGTCGGAAAGAGGCGCGAAGAGCGCGGAGCGGGCGCCCACGACCACGCGGGCCACGCCCTGGCGCACGAGGTCCCACTGGTCGAAGCGCTCGCCGGCCGAGAGCCGGGAGTGCAGGACCGCGACCGCGTCGCCGAACCGGCTGCGGAAACGGCCGACGGTCTGGGCGGTCAGGCTGATCTCGGGCACGAGGACGAGGGCGCCGCGGCCGGAGGCGAGCGAGCGCTCGATGGCGTCGAGGTAGACCTCGGTCTTGCCCGAGCCTGTGACGCCGTCGACGAGGACGACGTCGCCTCGGCCGGCCTCGCGCGCGGCGTCGATGGCGGCGAGGGCGGCCTGCTGACCTGCGGTTAGTTGCGCCGGGCGCGGGGCCGCGGCCGACGAGAGAGACGTCCCGTCGTCCGCGCCGCGCACCTGGCGGCGGCTCTCGACGGCGACGACGCCGCGCTTGGCGAGGGCGGCGACGACCGAGGACGCGCCGGGGATGGTCGCCGAGAGCTCGGCCACGCGCTGGGGCCCGGCCGCGAGGGCCTCGAGGACGGCTCGCTGGCGCGGGGCGTTGCGGCGGGGCTGCCAGTCGGCGGCCGCGGGCGTGAGGCCCACCCAGCGCTCGTCGACGGCGCCGACCGAGTCCGAGACGAGCCGCCAGGGCTCGCCGGGGGCGTCGCGCACGACCTTGACCTTCTGGCCCGGGGCGAGGAACGGGCGGACCGCGTCGGCGAGGGGGCAGGCGTACTCGCGGGCCATCCAGGCCGCGACCTCGGCGGACTTCTCGTCGAAGGCGGGGGGCGCGAGGACCTGCAGCAGGGGCTTGACCTTCTCGGCGGCGATGTCGGCGGACAGCTCGTCGCGAACGGCCATGACATAGCCGACCACCTCTCGCCCGCCGAGCGGAACGAGCACCGTGGCGCCGACCGCGGCCTCGGTCGCGAGGGCCTCGGGGACGGCGTAGTCGAACGCGCCGTCGAGGGCGCGCGTCGGGATGTCGAGAACGACGCTCGCGTATGACATGAGACGATCGCCTCCCTCCGGCCGCGCAGACTGTAAAACCCGACCAGTTTACCCGAAGGGGCGGGCCCGGCAGGCGCCGAGCGCGATGGCGAGAGGCCGCGGCGAAAGGCGGGACGGGGCTCGGGCCCCACGGCAGGGCCCCGCCACCGCGCCCGACCACAGCGAAGGACCTTCTTGCCACAAAGGCACGGCTTACACGACGCGCGGCCGGCGACGCGCGGGGCGGACGCCGGCGGCACGCCGCCCTATTCCGACCCGCGCGGCTACAGCCCCAGAATCACGCCGCCCAGCAACGGGGTCGGCAGGGCGCCCCGGAATGCCGCCGCGCAGCAACGGGGCGGGCCGGTGCGCAGCAACAGGACGGGAAGCGCGCCCCGGAACCACGCCGCGCAGTAATGGGGTCGGGCGGCCGAGCCCTGGAACTGCGCCGCCCAGTAACGAAGCGGGCAGCCGCGCCCCGGAACC
>CAVJHQ010000080.1:0-9089 GCA_963649365.1 Alloprevotella sp. | reverse complement strand
CCGAGGTCACGCGATGCCGAGAGCCTCGGCGCCGACTTTGGCGAAGAGGATGGCCAGGACGCAGACGATGACCGGCCGCACGATGCGCGAGCCGTCGCGCACGACGAAGCCGGCGCCCAGGTAATGCCCCATGACCGAGAAGACCGACGCGATCGCGCCCAGCAGCAGCCACGACTGCCCCGCGAACGCGAAGGAGGCGAAGCCCGCGACGTTGCTCGCCAGGTTCGCGCACTTGGTCTGCCCCGCGCAGTCGCGCACCCCGAGCTTGGCGAACACCGAGAACCCGAGGATAAGGAACGTGCCCGTGCCCGGGCCGTAGAACCCGTCGTAGAGACCGCACGCCGCGGCGACCGCGCACATGACGGCCAGGCGCCGGCCGCGTCCCATGGGAAGCGTCTCTTGGCGAATAGACTTCTTGCGCAGGGTGACGAAGGCGACCACGGGCAGGGCCGCCACGAGGAACCAGCGGAACACCGCCTCGTCGAGCATCATGGACAGGTGGGCGCCCACGGCGGACGCGGCCAGCGCGCAGACGACGGAGGGCGCGGCGAGCCTCCAGTCGACGAAGCCGTTGCGCACGAAGCGCGCCGTCGAGAAGCTCGTGCCAACCATCGAGGACATCTTGTTCGTACCGATGGCCAGGTGCGCCGGCAGGCCGCACAGCAGATACGCGGGCAGCGTGATGAGACCGCCCCCGCCGGCGACGGCGTCGACGAAACTGCCGATGAACACCAGGGGGCACAGGATGAGCAGGGTCTTCGCGTCAGGAATCGCGCCGAGCATGCGGGGCCTTTCTAGCCAAGGGACGGTGGTTACCGTGCAACCCTAGCGCACGCGCGTTTCCCGCTCGTTGCGCGCGCATGTCCGCGGCCTCGGCGTGCGTGCCGGTGGCGGGCGTGCCGGCGGCGGGCGTGCAGGTGGCGGGGGCACCGTTGGCCAGCGCTCGTTGCGCGCGCATGTCCGCGGCCTCGGGGGCCCTACTCGGCAGCCGGGTCGTGCACCCCGAGGAACTCGAAGCGCCCCGCGGCCTCGTCGAAGTCGAAGGACATGACGGCGCAGTTGGGAAGCTTCTCCCTAAAGTTGCCGTCGAGCCCCAGCGTGCACGCGATGAACTGGCGAGAAGCGCTGCCGTGCGACACCGCCAGCAGGCACCCCACGCCGTCCGCCCGGATATCGGCCTCGAGCGCCGCGGCCATGCGCGCGCGGACGCGCCCGTTGCCCTCGCCGCCGTAACGCTCGATCTCGTCGGTGGGGTCCCACACGTCGTACGGAAGCTCGGAGAAGGGCCTGAGCTCGAACTCGCCGTACGCGCGCTCGACGATGCCCTCCTCGGCCTCGACCGGCCCCTCGAAGCCGAGGATGCCGGCGACGATCCGCGCCGTCCCCATCGCGCGCCCCAGCGGCGAGGAGACCACGCGGTCCGGCCGCACGCCGCGGGCGGCGAGCCACGCCCCGGCGGCGCGCGCCTGCTCCTCGCCGAGCCCGGTCAGCGGAGAGTCGCAGCGCCCCTGGACGACCTTCCTCAGGTTGTACTCGGTCTGTCCGTGGCGAAGGAGATAGAGGCGCTTCAAGGGACGGGTCCTTTCGGGTGGGGTGCGCGGCGGGCCCGGGCGTCCGGCGCGCGGGCCGCGACCGGTAATGGTAGCCCATTGCGCGCACGAAGAAGGGCCCGCGCGAGGACGCGCCCCGAATCGTCCAAAGAACGCCAACGACTCGAAACACTCTCCCCGCGCGGGCCCTTGGCTCGCGCGTACTGCCGGCCCCGCTCAGGCGGGCGGGCAGCAAGACGGCGCGCCCTCGCCCCGGCTCCGGCCGGCCCCGCCGGCCACGCAGCCGCCGGCCGCGCATCCCGGCGCCCTTACGCGCCGAGCTCCTCCACGGCCGCGCGCAGCTCCTCGACGCGGTCGCGGCGCTCCCAGGTGAACTCGGGCAGCTCGCGGCCGAAGTGGCCGTAGGCGGCCGTCTTCTCGAAGATGGGGCGGCGCAGGTCGAGGTCGCGGATGATGGCGCCCGGGCGCAGGTCGAACACGCGCTTGACGGCGGACTCGATCACGGAGTCGTCCACCGTGCCCGTGCCGAAGGTGTCCACCATCACGGACAGCGGGTGAGAGACGCCGATGGCGTAGGCGAGCTCGATCTCGCACTTGTGGGCGAGGCCCGCGGCCACGACGTTCTTGGCCACCCAGCGCGCGGCGTAGGCGGCCGAGCGGTCGACCTTGGTGCAGTCCTTGCCGGAGAAGGCGCCGCCGCCGTGGCGGCCCATGCCGCCGTAGGTGTCGACGATGATCTTGCGGCCGGTAAGGCCCGTGTCGCCCATCGGGCCGCCCACGACGAAGCGGCCGGTCGGGTTGACGTAGACCTCGGCGGCGTCCCACTTGATGCCGGCGGCGTCGAGCACGGGCGCGATCACGTGCTCGGTCATGTCGGCCTTGACGCGGCCCATGTCCTCGACCGCGTCGGAGTGCTGGGTCGAGACGACCACCGCCGTGACCTCGACGGGCTTGTCGTCCTCGTAGCGCACGGTGACCTGGGTCTTGCCGTCCGGGCGCAGGTAGCCGACGGTGCCGTCGCGGCGCACGGCGCTCAGGCGCTCGGCCATGCGGCTCGCCAGGTAGTGCGGCATCGGCATGAGGACGGGGGTCTCGTCGCAGGCGAAGCCGAACATCATGCCCTGGTCGCCGGCGCCCACCGCGTCGATGGGGTCGGTCGTGCGGCCGGCCTGCGCGTCGAAGGACTCGTCGACGCCGGCGGCGATGTCGGCGCTCTGCTCGTGGATGAGGTTGAGGACGCCGCAGGTGTCGCAGTCGAAGCCGAACTTCGCGCGGTCGTAGCCGATGCGGCGGATCGTCTCGCGGGCGATCTTCTGCACGTCGACGTAGGCCTCGGTGCGGACCTCGCCGGCGACGACCACGGTGCCGGTGGTGGTAAAGGTCTCCACGGCGCAGCGGACGTTCTCGAGCTTGGCGGGCACGCCGCCGGGCGCCACGTACCCCTCGGCCTCGAGCTCCGCCTCCTTGGCAAGAATGGCGTCCAGGATCGCGTCGCTCACCTGGTCGCAGATTTTGTCGGGGTGCCCTTCGGTAACGCTCTCGGAGGTAAACAGGTAGTTCTTGTGTGACATGCCGAAGACTTCCTTTCACTTGCTGTCACTATTCGAAGCCGGGCAGGTCAGGCACCCGGCTCATAAACAGAGCTGGCGGAGAGAAGCGCCGGGGCGGAGCTCCCTACGCCGTGCCCGGCTCGGCCGCGACGAACGCCTCGCGGGCCTTGTCCGTGCCCACGCCGTTGATAATAAGCTCGACCAGCTGGCGCGAGAACTCCTCGGGCTCCTGGAGCTCGTCCTCGTCGCGGTTCTCGAAGATGGCGAAGGTGAAGGCGCCGGCGATGGAGATGGCCCCCAGCCGCGAGTTCACCTCGGCGCGCGCGAGCCCCTCGGCCTTGGCGCGGTCGATCTGGGCGGCGAAGATGTTGATAAGGCGGGTGAGCTTGCCCTCGACCGTGGGCAGCACGGCCTTCTTCGCGCTGATGAGCTCGCGCGTGACGGCCAGCGCCAGGGGGCTGCGGGGCCGCATGCTCGTGGCCAGGACATTGGCGAGGCCGCTGATGGAGACCATCGAGGAGGGGGCGTCGGCGACGACCGACTCGATGCGCGAGACGAGCGCGTCGACCTCGCGGTCGAAGATGGCCTGCACGAGCGCGTCCTTATCGGCGAAGTAATAGTAGAGGGAGCCCTTGGACATCTTGCAGCGGGCGGAGACCTCGCTCATCTGGAAGTCGGTGCCGTTGTGCTCGACCATGAGCTCGGTGGCGGCGACCATGATCTTCTCGCGCGTGGCCGCGCTCTTGCGCGTCTTCGTGTCCGAGCGCATGCGGACCGCCGCGGCGGCGTCGGCCTTGGCGGCGCGGACGCGGCGCACGCCCTCCTCTATGTCGGCCGCCACGGTGCGGTCGTTCAAAATGCCCATGCCTTTAGGCTCCCCTCGTCATCCCGCATGGATTCTAGCATCGGAATAGTAGCGTCAAAATGATTTTTGAGCAGTTTTCAAAAAAGTTGAACACCGAGCGCTTTGCGGCCCCCGACTTTGGCTACATTCATACCTTGGAAAAACGCGGCCGCGGGCCAGCGCACGAGCGCGCCCGCACGATCCACGCGAAAAGAGGCAGTTTTGCGCAAGGCTTGGCAAATTTTCGTACGCGACCTGAAGCGACTGGCAAAGAACCCGGTCGCCATCGTCGTGACCATCGGCGTGGCCATCATCCCCTCGCTCTACGCCTGGTTCAACATCCTGGCCAACTGGGACCCCTACGAGAACACCTCGACGGTGCCCATCGCCGTGGTCGTCGAGGACAAGGGCGCCGAGGTCGCCGACATGGGCCAGATCAACGCCGGCGACATGATCCGCGAGAAGCTCGAGGAGAACACCCAGCTCGGCTGGCAGTTCCTCGACTCCGAGGACGACGCGGTCGAGGGCGTGCGCGCGGGCACCTACTACGCCGCCTTCATCGTCCCCGAGGACTTCACCTCCTCCCTCGCCGGCGTGCTCGACGGGAACACGGACAAGGCCCACATCGCCTACTACGTCAACGAGAAGGCCAACGCCGTGGCCCCGAAGGTCACCGACACCGGCTCGACCACCATCGAGAACCAGATCGCCAACGAGTTCGTCGACGTCGTCGGCAAGACGGTGACCGAGAAGCTCACCGAGTTCGCCGGCACGGCCGCCGACGGCATCGACGGCGCGCGCGACACCGTCGCGGCCGACCTCACCGACGCCTCCGCCAAGCTCAGCGAGCTCGCCGACGGCATCGACGGCGCCCAGGGCACCATCTCCTCGGCGCGCGCGACCGTCTCGACCGCCCGCGACTCGCTCTCGACCGTCTCCGCCAAGGCCTCGGGCCTCGGCAGCGGCCTTTCGGGCGCGCTCGACGACCTTGCGGGCACCCGCTCCAAGGCCACGGCGCTCGCCGCCCGCCTCAACTCCGCCCTCGCCTCCGCCAACGGCACCGTGAGCGGCATCTCTTCCCAGGCCAACTACAACGTGGGCGTCCTCGCCGGCGACGTGGGCTGGGCGCAGGGCCAGCTCGACGCCGCCATCGCCCAGGTCCGCGCGCTCGACGGCGCCACCACGAGCGTCCAGACGAGCCTCGAGAAGGTCCGCACCTACACGCTCTCCATCGCGGGCAACGAGTACGCCACGCAGCTCTCGACCAAGGTCGAGGCCGACCTCGAGGTCGTCACGGAGCTCTCCGACGCGCAGAAGGAGGCCCTGGACAAGCTCCAGGCGATCTCCGACAAGCTCAAGGGCGCGACCGAGGACGTCACCGGCCTCTCCGCCGACGTGAACGACGCCATCCAGGGGACCACCTCGGCCCTCTCCGACCTGCAGACCTCGCTCGCCCAGACCACGATGCCGCAGCTCAACGAGGCCCTCGACGGCTTCTCCAACACCGGCGGCAAGCTCGTGGGCACCGCCTCCAGCCTGCCGGCGCTTCTCTCCCAGGCCGACGGCACGCTCGGCGAGCTCGACGCCATCCTCGAGCAGTGCTCGACCACGCTCTCCTCCACCGCCGGCTCCGTGCGCACCGGCGCCGAGAAGGTCTCCGGCATCGCCTCCGACGTCGCCGCGGTCGAGTCCGCCGAGAACTTCGAGGGCATCAAGGACGTCCTCGGCCTCGACGCCGAGAGCGTCGGCGACTTCCTGGGCTCCCCCGCCCAGCTCGTGAACATGTCCGTCTACCCCGTCGAGAACTACGGCAGCGGCGTGGCGCCCTTCTACACGAACCTCGCCCTGTGGGTCGGCGGCTTCGTCCTCGTGGCCATCTACAAGCTCGAGGTCGACCGCGAGGAGATCGGCGACTACAAGCCCTGGCAGGGCTTCTTCGGCCGCTGGCTGCTGCTCAACCTCATCGGCCAGGTCCAGGCCGTCATCTGCTGCGTGGGCGACATCTGCCTGGGCATCCAGTGCCTGAACCCGGTCGCCTTCGTCTTCGCCGGCATGGTCGAGAGCTTCGTGTACGTCTTCTTCATCTACGCGCTCTCCATCGCCTTCAAGCACATCGGCAAGGCGCTCGGCGTCCTTCTCGTCGTGCTCCAGATCCCCGGCGCGTCGGGCACCTACCCCATCGAGATGCAGCCGGACTTCTTCCGCGCGCTCAACCCGTGGCTGCCCTTCACCTACGGCATCAACGCCATGCGCGAGGCCATCGCGGGCTTCTACGGCAACTACTACGCACACAACCTGCTCGTGCTGCTCGTCTACCTGATCCCGGCGCTGCTCATCGGCGTCACGGCCCGCCGCCACCTGCTGAACATCAACAACCTCTTCGACCGCAAGCTCGGCGAGACGGACATGATGGTCACCGAGCGCACGGGCATGAAGAGCCACTTCCGCATGGCCACCCTGGTCAAGGCCATCATGGACTCCGAGAACTACCGCGACACGTTCCTGGCCACCGCCGCCTCCTTCGAGCTCAAGTACCCGGTGCTCGTGCGCCGCGGCTTCGCCGCGCTCGTGGCCGTGCCGCTCGTGCTCCTGGCCCTGATGTTCGCCACCGAGGCCAAGTTCACCATGCTTGTGCTCTGGATCCTCTCCCTCGTGATCATCTGCACCTTCCTGATCGTGGTCGAGTACCTGCACAACCGCGTCGGCGAGAAGACCGAGCTCTCCAACATGGACCAGGACGAGCTCTACGGCATGCTCGACGACGAGCTCAAGGAGGAGCTGCTCGCCTTCGCGCCCATCGAGAAGATGCGACTGGAGCGGGGCCGGACCATGCGCCTCGATTCCAAGAAGGGAGGCGATGAGTGATGCAGCGCTTCTTCGCATTCGTAAAGAGGGACGCCAAGCACGTCTTCGCCAACGTCATCAGCCTCGTCGTGTGCGTGGGCATGATCGTGGTCCCGAGCTTCTACGCGTGGTTCAACATCGCGGGCTCCTGGGACCCCTACGGCAACACGAAGAACCTCAAGGTCGCCGTGGCCAACTCCGACGCCGGCTACACCGGCGAGCTGCTCCCCGTGACGCTCAACATGGGCGAGCGCATGACCTCGTCGCTTCTGGAGTCGAAGTCCATCGGCTACACCGTGACGAGCGAGGAGGACGCCATCGAGGGCGTCTACAGCGGCGAGTACTACGCGGCGATCGTCTTCCCCGAGGACTTCACCACCGACATGATGAGCGTCCTCTCCTCCGACCCCACCAAGCCCGAGGTGCTCTTTTACCAGAACGAGAAGGCCAACGCCATCGCCGAGATCGTGACCAACAAGGCCTCGACCGCGGTCCAGCAGGACATCGACTCGAGCTTCGCCGAGTCGGTGACGAGCGTGGGCGCGGGCGTGCTCGAGGAGCTCACCGACTACCTGGACGACGACCAGCTCTCCGAGTTCACCGGCAAGCTGAGCGACGCCGTGTCCGACGCGAAGAAGGGCCTCTCGGACGCCGCCTCCACCACGAGGGGCTTCTCGTCCATCCTCGCCTCCACCGAGTCCCTCCTCTCCGGCGGCGTCGACGGCTCGTCGAGCTCGCTCGGCTCCACCGCCGAGGTGGGCGACGCCCTGCGCGACACCGCCGGCAACGTCCGCACGCTCGGCTCGGCCGTCGACAGCGCGACGAGCGCCGTCAACGACTGCCTGTCCAAGAGCTCCGACAGCATGGACGGCGTGAGGGCTTCCGTCGACGCCGCCTTCGACAAGGCGAGCGGCGCGAGCGAGAAGTTCAGCGGCGGCCTCGAGGACGCCGCGGGCGTCGTGGACAGCCAGGTGGCCGAGCTCGACAAGCTGCTCGAGGCGCTCGACGGCACCGATACCCTGGCCAAGACCTGGGTCGAGACCTGGGACAACGACCCCGACCCCGAGTTCACCGGGCACATCGGCGTCTCCAAGGAGGAGGTGACCACGCTCGAGGTCACCATCAAGGGCATGAACGACAGCGTGACGACCCTGCGCGACTCGCTGTCCGAGCTCGCGGCGAAGCTGCGCGAGACGTCGGGCGACCTCGGGAACGC
Source organism: Alloprevotella sp. (assembly GCA_963649365.1). GTDB lineage: Bacteria > Actinomycetota > Coriobacteriia > Coriobacteriales > Atopobiaceae > Paratractidigestivibacter. Next base: position 1,085 of record CAVJHQ010000080.1, on the reverse strand, counting down.
CACGACCGACGCCGCGACCGCCAAGGCCCAGATCGAGGCCCTTATCGACGACGCCAAGTCGCAGATCTCCGGCATCCAGGGCGACTACGAGGGCGACCTCAAGTCGAGCCTGCAGAACCTCGCGGACAAGATCGACTCCGCCGCGAGCGACGCCGACCAGATCAGCTCCGCCATCTCGGCCGCGCTCGACTCCGTCAACGGCACGGCGAGCGCCGCGGCGGGCGACCTCGCCGACACCAAGGCGAGCGTCGACTCCGCGGCCGACTCCCTCGACGAGGCGGCCGCCAAGCTCGGCGACCTCACCGACCGGCTCGACTCGGCCCTCGCCTCCGGCGACCTCGACACGATCCGCGCCATTCTCACCGGCGGCTCGACCGCGCTCGCCGACTTCATCTCCGACCCGGTGACCATGGACCGCAACCCGATCTACGCCATCGAGAACAACGGCAGCGCGATGGCGCCCTTCTACACGACCCTCGCCATCTGGATCGGCGGCGTGGTGCTGTGCGCCCTCGTCAAGTGCAACCCGAGCGAGGAGGCCCTCGAGGAGACGGGCGCCAAGCCGCGCCACGCCTACTTCGGGCGCATGGTCTTCTTCGTGTGCATCGGCTTCATGCAGTCGCTGCTCATCCTGCTGGGCGACCTGTTCTTCCTGGGCGTGCAGTGCGCGCACCCCGTGCTCTTCGTGCTCGCCGGGCTCGTGGGCTCGCTCGTGTTCGTGAACATCATCTTTGCCCTGACGGCGAGCTTCGGCGACGTGGGCAAGGCCATCGCCGTCGTGCTCATGGTCATCCAGGTGGCGGGCTCGGGCGGCACCTTCCCCGTGCAGATGCTCCCGGCCGGCTTCTTCCAGGCGGTCTACCCGTTCCTGCCGTTCGTCCACTGCGAGAACGCCATGCGCGCGGCCATGTTCGGCGTCTACAACGGCGACTTCTGGCTCGAGCTCGCCACGCTCGCGGCCTACCTGGTGCCGGCGCTGCTGCTCGGCCTGCTGCTGCGCAAGCCCGTGGTCAGGCTGAACGAGTGGGTCGAGCACAAGCTGGAGTCGACCAAGCTCATGTAGCGGCTGCGGGCGCGGGGCGCCG
>CAVJHQ010000079.1:0-11707 GCA_963649365.1 Alloprevotella sp. | reverse complement strand
GGAAGCGCGGCCCCGCGAACACGGGGCCTTCTTCATACACGCGCGGGCCGAACGGCCTGCGGAAACCCGTCTAGCGCCGAACGGCGCGGAAGGAGCGACACATGGAAGAGACCGAGACCGCCGAGGACACCGCCGCCACTACCGCCGAGCCGATGGAGGGAGCGCCGAACGGCGCGGACGCCGCCGACCTCGACAAGTGGAAGGGCTACGCCAAGACCTGGGAGAAGCGCGCGAAGGAGCGCGACCGCGAGATCAAGAGGCTCAAGGACGCGCAGGCCGCCAAGGCCGACCCGGAACCCGCCGACCCCATCAAGGGCGAGCTGGACGCGCTCAGGGGCGAGCTTGAGGCCATGAAGGCCGAGAAGGCCTGCGCCGAGCTCGTCGCGAAGGTGGCCGAGGAGAAGGGCGTACCCGCGTCTTTGCTGCACGGCGAGGACGAGGACGCGCTCAAGGCCTCCGCAGACGCCATCGCGGCCTATGTGTCGCAACAGGCACCCGGCTACCCTGCCGACAAGGGCGGCGCGGGCAAGCCGAAGCCGATGACCCGAGAGGCAATCGAGGGCATCAAAGACCCGGTCGCGCGCGTCCGCGCCCGCGCCGAGAACATCAACCTTTACCAGTAAGGAGGGCCACATATGGCCGCACCCGCAAACCTCATCGACTCCGCGGCGGTTAACACCGCGCTTTCCGCCGAGTTCATCGCCAACTTCAAGCAGGAGAACGACCGCCTGCTCGAGCTCATCTCCGCAGGCGTGTACGCCGTGGAGACCATGTCCGCCAACACCCAGCTCTACCAGCTCAAGGTCACGGGCGAGCTCAACGACGCCAAGACCGACGACTCCTCTTCCGGCACCGCCTACGTCGAGGGCGACCTCGTGGCGCTGTCCAAGTACAAGACCGAGAAGATTCCCCTCGGCACCGTGGACATCGAGCCCTACCGCAAGATGACCTCCGGCAAGGCCATCCTCACGGGCGGCTACGAGCAGGCGGTTCTCCGCACCGACGCCAAGATGGTCCAGCACCTCCGCGCCAAGGCCATCAAGCGTTACTTCGACTTCCTGGCCAACGGCACCGCCACCGCCACCGGCACGGGCCTTCAGGCCGCGCTCGCCTACTCCGACGCCGCGCTCGCCGACAAGATGGAGGAGAACGGCGACGAGCTCGGCTCCACCGTCCACTTCATCAACCGCCAGGACGCGGCCGCGTACCTCGCCGCCGCCCCGGTCACCGTCCAGAACCTCTACGGCATGACCTACCTCGAGTCCTTCCTGGGCGTCACCGGCGTGTTCCTCACCAACAAGGTCAAGTCCGGCACCATGTTCACCACCTGCAAGGAGAACATCCGCGTCTACGGCCTGGACTTCGCCGAGCTCTCCCGCGCGGGCCTCTCCTACGACACCGACTCCAACGGCCTCGTCGGCGTGTACCACGAGGCCGCGCGCGACCACGTGTCCGCCGAGACGGGCGCTGTGCTGGGCATGTCCATCGTGCCCGAGGTCACCGACTACATCGTCAAGGGCACCATCGCCCCGACCGCCTAGACAACAGAACGGAGACGCCATGAAGGCTAAGGTACTCAAGGCATACACCGACCGCCTGGACGCGATCGTCCGCCTCGTCGGCGACGAGGTCGAGCTGACCGAGGCCCGCGCCGCCGAGCTGTCGGCGAGCGGGTTCGTCGAGGTCGACGGGGCCGCCGGGCAGGCCGCGAAGCCAGACTACGGCTCCATGGCCTACGCCGACCTCAAGAAGGCCGCGAAGGAGGCCGGAATCCCTGCCACGGGCAAGAAGGCCGACCTCATCGCCGCGCTGGAAGCCCTCTAGTGGCCGCCTTCGCCGACGTCTCCGAGTACCGCGAGGACTCTGGGGACGAGTCCACCGGCGACGCCCGCGTGGCGTCCGTCCTCGCGCAGCAGAGCGCCAAGCTCCGCGCCGAGCTGGGTAGCCGCGCGGCGCTCATCGCGGGCAACGAGGACGCGGAGGCGCTGGCCCGCCTGCTCGTCACCGACGCCGCCCGGAAATGCCTCGTCGCGCCCTCCTTCGAGGGCGTGGGCGAGGTGGCGGGGGCCACCCAGGCGAGCTTCACCGCCAACGGTTTCCAAGGCTCGTACACCTTGCAGAACCCGAGCGGGACGGCCTACTTCGACCGCTCGACGCTCAAGGCGCTCAAGCGCCTGCTGGGCGGCTCGCAGCGGATGGGCACGCTGGCCCCCGGCTACGGGGCGCTGGCGTGATGGGCGAGGAGGTCGCCGTCCTCCGGCGCGTGAGGGCGGGCGAGGACGGCATGGGCGAGCCGACCTACGAATGGTCTTGCGAGACCGTGAATAACTGCCTGGTCAAACCAGGCGCGGGCACCGACGCCGCAGAGGCCGGAAGGCCCGACGGGCTGACCGTCTCCGTCTCCGTCGCGCTGCCCAAGTCGTACACGGCCGACAAGCCGCCCACGTACTTCGAGCACGCCCGCGTGGCCCTCACGTCGCGCGGCATGGACGCGGCCGACCCCGACGCCGCGCTCCTCGTGCGGGGATGCCCCATGCGCACCGTCCCGTGCCCGACGGCCTGGGACACCGTCCTTGCGTGCGGGAGGTCCGATGGCTGACCAGTCGTTCGGCAGGTTCAAGCCCAACCGCTCGGGCATCGCCTCTCTTTTCAAGGGCGCGGGCATGCAGTCTGCGCTCACGGCGGCGGGCAAGAGGGTCGAGGCATCGGCCAACGCGTCCGCGAGCACTGCGGGCCTCCCCACCAAGTGGCGCAAGATCGTCGAGCGGTACGACACGGGGCCGCAGCCCTACACCGCCGACGTGAAGGTGCTCAGCAACACCGCCGTCGGCGTCGTGCGCACCTCGAGCCTGCTCGGGTGCGTCGACGAGAACCAGAACCACACCTTGGAGGGGAGCCTATGAGGCACATGAACGTGCAGGGCGAGCTCCGCCGCATCCTCGCGGAAGCCCTCTCCCCGGTCGAGGTGCGCGTGAACGTCCCCGCCGAGCGCCCCGCCGAGCTGGTCACCGTGCGCAGGCGCGACGGCGCGGCGCAGAGACACGTGTACGAGGATTCCTCCGTCGAGGTCATGTGCTGGGCCGCGACCGAGCAGCGCGCATACGACCTCATGGAGCAGGCCCGCGCCGCCCTCTCGGCGCTTGAGTTCGCCGACGGCTTCGCGGACGTGTCTGAGAAGACCGTGAGGAGCGACTACGACCTCGTGGGCAAGTCCCCGCGCTGGTACGCGCTCTTCGCCCTCAAGACCTACCTACCGACAAACAACAGTTAGGAGCCTTAAATGGCCGACCCTAAGCTCGAGAACATCGACGAGACCCTTTCCACCACCGGCAAGCCGCGCTCCGGCGGCTGCGGCTGGGTCAACTTCAACCCCGATTCCTGCACCCTGCCCACCGACGCCACGACCGACATGAGCACCCTCGACGGCTGGTTCTCCGTCGGCGACTTCAACTCCGACGGCGTCGTCTACGGCAAGTCCGCCACGGCGAACAAGCTCAAGGGCCACCAGGGCAAGACCGTAATCTCCGAGGTCTCCGACGTCGAGGAGACCGTCAACTTCACCGCCATCGAGCCTAACCGCCCCGCCGCCGCGAAGATCTACAACGGCGCGGACTCCGTGACCGTCGGAACCGACGGCTCCGTCTCCCTCATCGCCGACATGATGGACGCCAACACCAAGGTCGCGTTCGTCGAGGACGGCCTGGAGTCCAACGGCTACCTGCGCCGCACCGTCGTCCCGAAGATGGCCATCGACACCTTCTCCGACGAGACCCACAAGCAGGGGGACTTCATCTCCTACGGCGTCACCGGCACCATCATCAAGATGGCCAACAAGGCCGCGAAGTACGTCTACCGCGCCAAGCCCGCGACCGCCTAGGAAACAGGGCGCATCTGACCGCGAATCCCCGAGAAAGGCCGCACTTTGAGAACCGAGACAATGCAGAACATGACCGCCGAGGAGCTTGAGGGCTACGCCCAGGCGATGGGCTTCACGCTCAAGGCGTGCTCCGATAAGGCCGACAAGATAGCCCTCATCCAGCGCCGGCGCGAGCGCACCGTCACCGTCGAGGCGCTGGGGCTTGAGCTGAGCGTGTCCGTGAAGCGTTACCGCTCCTCGAAGTTCGGCGACCTCATCAACAAGCCCGGCCGCACGGGTGCCGACCTCGTCGAGGCTTTCCGCGGCCTTCTCGGGGACTCGCAGCTCGACGCGCTCATGCGGGCGTGCGCCGACGAGGACGGCGAGGTGGACGAGGACGCGCTTGCCTACGTCTTCTCGACCATCCTCAGGAACGAGGAACTAAAAAACTACTAAGGCTCGCCGAGCTTGAGGACGGGTACCGCCGCGAGCTGCGCTGCGACTTCAGGCGCTACTACGGCTGCTCGTTCGACGAGTGCGAGGCGGGCGAGGCGCTTGACCTCGTGGACGGCCTGCCCGACGGCTCCGCGTACGTCCGCGCGACCTGCCCAGAGCGCAGGTGGAGTGAGGAGCGCGAGCTTGCAGCGGACGTCCGGCAGACCGTCTTGGACGCGGCGGAGGCGCTTCTGGGCGTGCCGCCCGAGGAGCGCACGCGCATAGCGCGGCCGTGGGACGGGCTTCTGGAAAAGCTCCGCGAGGCCGAGGAGGCCCGCGAGGCCGAGGAGGCCATGAGGGCCGGCGAGTACATCAGGAACACGAAATGGGAGGCGGTCTAGCCCATGGCCGACAACATCGGCAGCGCGTCGCTGCTCATCGTCCCGACCTTCGACGGGCTTTCCGCCAAGGTCGACGCCGCGCTCGGCTCCGCGTCCTCCACGGCGGGCAAGAGCGGCGCGTCACTCGGCAAGAGCACGGCGGGCGGGTTCGGGAAAGGCCTGACCGCCTCGGGCGCGGTCATCGGCGCGTTCTCTTCCATCACGACCGCCGCCATGAGCAGCATCAGCAGCCACGTCGACTCCGCAATCTCGCGCTTCGACACGCTGAACAACTATCCGAAGGTCATGCAGTCGCTGGGCTACACGTCCACCGAGGCGGAGTCCTCCATCTCCAAGATGAGCAACCGCCTCTCAAGCCTGCCGACCAAACTGGATGACATGGCCTCGACCGTCCAGGGCATCGTGGCCGTCACGGGAGACCTCGACCAGGCCACGGACGCGGGCCTCGCGCTGAACGACATGCTCATCGCCTCGGGCAGCTCCACACAGCTCACCAACGCGGCCATGGAGCAGTTCAGGCAGATGCTATCCAAGGGCAAGCCCGAGTTGCAGGACTGGAAGAGCCTCACGCAGGCCATGCCGGGCCAGATGAACCAGCTCGCCGAGGCGATGCTCGGCACGGGCGCGACGGCGAGCGACCTCTACACCGCGCTCGGCGGCGGCGGAGCCGAGGCCACCGTCTCCATGGACGAGCTGCTCGACAAGATGATTGAGCTTGACCAGGACGGCGGCGGGGCCTTCACCTCGTTCAAGGAGCAGGCCGAGACGGCGGCGGGCGGAGTCTCCACCAGCATGTCGAACCTCTCCAACGCCGTGACCAAGGGCATAACGGGCGTCCTCGACTCCGTCGGCAAGGACAACATAGCGACCGTTCTCGGCGACCTCAAGACGGGCGTTAACGACGCCTTCTCCGTGGTCCAGAGCGCGGTCTCGACGGCCATGCCCTACGTGAAGCAGTTCTACGACGTCTTCAAATCGAACTCCGGCACCATCGCGGCCGGGGTGGGGACGTTCGCGGCCCTCTCCGTCGGCACCGACACCCTGCGCACGGCCTTCGGCAACCTCGCGAACACCAACGCGAAGACCAAGAGCGGCTTCGACACGATCAAGTCGGGCGCGACCGACGCGGCCGCCGCCTTCTCCCTCGTGCGCGACGGCTCCGCGACCGTGCGCGAGGGGCTGAGCCTGGTCGGGGACTCCGCGAAGACGATGGGGACGGGCCTCAGGGGCGTTTTCTCGGGCCTCGTGTCCGCCATCGACCCCGTCGCGCTCGCCATAACGGCCGTCACGGCGGCCATCTCCATCGGCGTTGCAGCCTACACCGACTGGAAGACGAAGACCGACAACCTCGCGCAGGCCACGGACGGACTCAACGACGCCGTGTCCCGCACGACGGCCCTCGCCGACTACTCGGGCACCCTTGACAACGTCGGCGAGACGGCGGGCGCGTCGGCGAAGTCGGTGGACGAGCTGAACGAGGCGCTCGCGAAGAGCGCCGAGAAGATGAACTCGACCGCCGCCGAGGCGGAGGGAAACATAGCGACGCTCAACACCGCCCAGCGCATCATCGACAACTGCGCGGGCAAGACCGACCTCAGCGCCGAGGCACAGGGTCGGCTCGAATGGGCGCTCAAGCAGGTCAACGACCAGTTCGGCACCACATACACCGCGACCGACGTGGCCAACAACGCCTACGACGAGAACGGTGAGCACGTCGAAGACCTCAAGTCGAAAATCGACGAGCTAATCGAGTCGAAGAAGGCCGAGCTCAAGACGCAGGCCATCACCGAGAACCTCACCGAGGCCTATAAGGACCAGGCCGACGCGGCCAAGACCCTCGCCGAGGCGCAGGCCAAGTACGACGAGAAGATGGCCACGCACGACAAGTACATCGAGGAGGCGTCGAAGTGGGGCAGGAGCGCGTCCGAGGCCGAGCAGATGTGGAAAGACTCGATCAAGGGCGTCACAGACGAGCTGAATGGCGCTCAGACGGCATACGACAACCAGAACGCCAACGTCAGCAAGCTCGAGGCATCCCTGGGCAACGCCAACACGACCGCGCAGAGCTACGGCGAGACCCTCCGCGCCCTCGCGGAGGACAAGCTGCCCGCCGTCGAGGGGGCGCTGGACAACAGCGGCCAGAGCATCGGCGAGTTCGGGAGCAAGCTCGACTACCTGGGCGTGGACGCCGAGCAGCTGAACGGCAAGAGCGCGGCCGAGCTGACCTCGCTCGCGAACAGCTTCGACGGCACCGCCGCGTCAATCGTCGGCAAGCTGGACGAGTGGGGCATCTCGATGGACGAGACGGCGAGGAAGACCGCCTACAACGTCCAGGACATGAAGGGCGCTTTCAGCGACGCCGGAATCGCCGACACGCTCGACGGCCTGGGGACGTCGGTGAACGACTTCGCCATGCGCTGCTCCGACGCGGGCCTCACCGCCGAGGACTTCAACGGCATGACCGCCGACAGCTTCCAGCAGCTCGCCGACGCGTGCGGCGGCGACGTGGACAAGATGGTCGAGTCTATCGAGTTCTTCAACTCCGTGCCGCTCGTGGACAAAGACGGCAACGTCAACGTGGACAGCGCGAAGCTCGTCGACGCGCAGGGCAATTTGTACACCTGGAACGGCACGGAGCTGGTAGACAAGAACGGCGTCGCGGCGGCCGACTCGACCTCCGTCACCGACGGCACCGGCACCATCTGGACATGGAACGGCACCGCGCTCGTCTCGAAGAGCGCCGACGCCACCATCAGCGGCAACGCCGTCACGGGCGACGCCCAGGGCAACGCCGAGAACACCCAGGGGGCCATCGACCGGCTCAGCAGCAAGACGGTGGACGCGCAGGTGAACGGCAACGCCTCCGACGGCTCGGCGGCGACCAACATCTGGAACACCGTCGGCGCGATCGGGAACCTCGTGGGGAAGACCGTCACTAACTTCGTCAACACGGTCTTCTCCGAGTCCCACAACGCGGCGGGCGGCATCCGCCCGCACGCCTCGGGCGGCATCCGCTACCACGCGGGCGGGGCCATCGTGAACCGGCCCGGCCCGGGCGTGCCGCTGGATGTCGTGGGCGAGGACGGCGCGGAAGCCATCGTCCCGCTGACGAACAAGAGATACGTCACTCCGTTCGCCAAGACCGTCGCCGAGCAGATGGGCGAGGCGGGCGGCTGGCCGCAGGTGGTGGCCTGGCTTGAGGCGAACCTTGGGCCGACCATCAAGAGGAACGCGCCCACGACCACGCTCACCGAGCGCGAGGCGCGCAGGTACATCAAGGGGGTGCTCGCGTGACAGAAGAGCCGACCGTGACATACACGACTTCGTCAGGCGTCGTGTTCGGGTTCGACGCCGAGCACGCCCTCATGGTCTCCGATGACGAGAGGTCTTGGGAGTTCTCGACCGACGACGCCGCGCCTGTGCTTGAGCCGAGGACGCTCGACGCGCGCCTCGCCTACGTCGGCGAGGGCATGCGCGAGGAGTGCGCGCGGCTGCTCGCGCTCGCCTTCGGCGACCTGGAGTCGGGCACGCCCGGCACCTACCGGGTCGGGGACTGGTCCATCGGCTGCTACCTGCTCAAGGGCGAGGCGTACAGCTCGATGGCCGGCTGGGCGGGGTGGAAGGTCAAGCTCTACGCGCCCGACCCGGTGTGGAGGCGCGAGACGTCCGTCTCCCTGCTCCCGGCCTCCGGCGAGGACGTCTCCGGCGAGGTCCTCGACTACCCGCACGACTACCCGCACGACTACGGGGTGTCCTCGGCTCCGGGCGCGGAAATCCTCGTGCCGGGCCACCTGCCCTGCGACCTGCGTATCAGGTTTTTCGGGTACGCCGTCGCGCCGTACGTCCGCATCGCGGGCAACACCTACCAGGTCAACGTCACCGTCCCCGACGGCGGCTACCTCACCGTCGACCCGCTGCGCAAGTCCTCCATGGCGGGGGACTCCGTGGTCCTCACCGGGCCGTACGGCGAGGCTCAGGACGTGTTCTCGAAACGGCTGCGCGGCGCGGAGGGGTCCGGCTCGTACATCTTCCAGCGGGTGCCGCCCGGGTCTCAGCAGGTCACCTGGCCGCAGAGCTTCGGCGTCGACCTGACCGTCATCGAGCGGAGGGCGGGCCTGCCATGGACCTAGTGCTCAAGGACTCCTCGGGGGCCGACCTCATGGTCGTCTCGCCCGACTCCGCCGACTTCGAGTGGGGCGAGGACGCCAACAATTTCGAGCTGACCTTCGAGGCCGGCTCGCGCCCGCCAGCGATGCCGGAATGGGGGAGCGTCTACGCCTATGGGACGGAGTACGGAGGCCTGCTCACGCGCGTCGAGAGCGGGGGCGGGGCCGTGAAATGGTCCGGCCCGACGTGGACGGGGCTGCTCGCCGGCAAGGTGCTCGCGCCGGACGCCGGGTCCGACCGACTCACGGTCTCGGGCGAGGCCAACGCCGTTTTGGCAAAGCTCGTGGCGCGCGTGGGGCTGGCCGACGTCTTGGCCGCGTCCTCCGAGAACAGCGGCGTCTCGGTGGACTCCTACGGCTTCGACCTCTACTGCGACGGGTACACGGGCGTCCGCGACATGCTCGCATCGTGCGGGGCGAAGCTGAGAATCCGCCACGACGGGGAGCGCGCCGTGCTCTCCGCGCTCCCGGCGAAGAACTGGGGCGAGGAGAGCGAGCTGGACGCCTCGGCGGTCGACGTCGAGGTGGACACGGAGGCGCGTTTCGTCAACCACCTCGTCGCGCGCGGAAGCGGCGAGGGGCAGGGCCGCGTGTCGGTCGAGCTCTACCTCGACGCCTCCGGCAACGTGTCCGAGACGCAGGCCTTCACCGGGCCGCGCGAGCGGGCCGAGTATTACGACTACACGACGGCGGACCGCGACCAGCTGGTCGAGGACGGCACCAAGCGCCTCAAGGAGTACTACGCGAAGAGCCAGTCGGTGACCGTGGAGGTCAACGTCGACGAGGACGTCTTCGACATCGGGGACACCATCGCCGGCTCCGACCCGGCGACCGGCGTCTCCGCCGCCGCGCGCGTCGTCGGCAAGGTGCTCACCCTGGACGCGCGCGGCCGCGCGAAGGTCAGCTATACGACAGGCTAAGGAGATAGAACACATGTATGAGACCGGCTACTGCCACGCCGAGTGCGACGTGAAGGGGTGCGAGCAGAAGCTCAACGTGCCCGTCGCGGACCGAGACAGCTACGGATGGGAAATCGAGCGCGAGGTCGAGGGCGCGGACGGCACGACCAAGAAGGTCTGCCTCTGCCCCGCGCACGCGCTCGACTACCGCGACGCGCGCGACGCCTACGCCAAGGCGGTCGACAAGCTGCTCGGGGGTGGCGCCTAATGAGCACGGAGCTCGTCACCGCCCACGCGGGCAGCAACCACGTCGAGTCGGCCGACATTGGCGCTCTCTACGCGGGCGCCTTCGGGTCCGGCCGCTACGCGCTCGACGTCGGCGAGGGGCTCGCTGTCTCCATGACCGACTCCAACACGCTCCACATCGGCACCGGCGGCTTCATCTTCGACGGCCGGTGGGTCCGCGTCACCGGGACCGGCGAGGACGTCAAGGTCGCCAACGGCACGCAGGGCTCCTACCGCAAAGACCTGGTCGTGTACACCTACACGCGGGACCCGTCCAGCTCGAACATCGAGTCGGGCGCATGGAGCGTGGTCCAAGGCACGCCCGCTGCCTCCGAGTCGAGCGCGGCCGCGCCTGAGATAACCGAGGGCAGCATCCTCGACGGGGACCTCACCGCCACGGTGGCCGTGGCCGAGGTCGACCTCGCCGGCTTAACCCCGACGGCCAAGCTCTTGCTGCCGTGCGTCTCGTCTCTCTCCGACCTCCGGGATTCCGTATCCCAGCTGGAGGTCGCGCAGGTCCCCGGCGCGTGGACGTACCTCTACGGCTCCGCCGGCGGCGAGCGCGTCGCGGTGCGAACGCTCGGCGCGCTCGTCGAGATGGAGTGGTTGTTCACGCAGCAGACGACGAGCACCTGGGTGCTGGACGGCCTGCCCAAGGCCATGCGCCCCGCCGTCGGGTTCGTCGCGCCGGCCGTCTCCGCGGACTCTAACGGCACGCCCACGAACAACATCGCGACGGTGGAGGTCTGGGGCGACGGAGGGATTCATTTCCAGAACCTGTCCGGCTTGACCGGCGGCCTCAACCGGGGCCACCTGCTGTGGGTCGCGGGCTAGAGCGCCCACCCGCACGGGACGAGGAAGTTGCCCGTGTCGGCCACGGCGAAGGTGTCAGCCTGCTCGGTGGTCAGCGTGATGGTGTGGCCGTCTGAGCCGAAGGCCGCGAACATGCCGGACTGGTGGCCCGCGTGCGTGCCGCGCAGCAGGCGCGTGCCCGTGGTCGCGAAGGCCTTCTCGGTCGTGATGGTCGCCACCGTCTCGCCTGGCGCGAGGGACTGCGCGGGGGTCACGTTGTAGCCGACCGAGACGCCGGCCACGGTCTCGTAGCCCTGCATGTAGAAGCCGCTGTGCGAGGACGGGGAGACGCTACGCATCGGGTCCCCGACCACCGACGCGAGGCCCGAGAGGGGCGTCAGGACGGAGAACAGGGGTTCCGGCTCGGAGACGTTGATGCCGGAACCCGGCACGGCGGCTTCCCCTCGTCGGGCCATCATTATCGTGCCGACAGGAAGGAAACACATGATCGAGACGCTTTACCACGTCACCTGCGCCGGGTGCGCCGCCGAGGCCACCGGCACCAAGGAGCAGCTCGTCGAGGCCGGGTGGCGCTCCGTGCTGCCGACCTCGGGCAGCTTCGGGACCGAGTTCGACTACATGCGCGGCGCGCTCGACGCCGTCTGCGGGGGCTGCATGGCGGCGATCCAGCCGAAGCTCGACGCCGTCGAGGCCGCGCGCAAGGACCTCATAGACGCCGTGGGCAAGTTCGACGGCTCCAAGGGCGAGGGCACCGCGAGCAACCCGCTTGAGTTCCAGGTTGGCGTCGTGTGCGTGCTCAACGCCTACTACGCGCACGGCGGCAAGCTCTACGTCTACATGCCCGCCGACGCC
>CAVJHQ010000078.1:0-11740 GCA_963649365.1 Alloprevotella sp. | reverse complement strand
GAGCACCGCGTTCGGGACGCGGGGGTCGCTGGTTCGAATCCAGTCAACCCGACCAGTGAATTTGAAGCCGCCGGCAGCAATGCCGGCGGTTTTTTCATGCCGAGAAGTGCGCGCCCGGCCGCCTAGGGCCGCCTGTTCGTGTCCTGCGGTGTGGCCTCCGGCGGGCGGACGCCGGCTGCCTTCGCCGAAGCTGCCCGACGGTCGGCCAGGGCCGGCTCGGCCGATTGTTGTCACAACCGACGCGTATGGTCGCCTTAACGCCAAGCAAAAAAGGAGCGACCATGTCCAGCTACCAGCCTTCCAAGCACGTTATGACCTTCAACATCGCCGGTTTCCAGCACCACGACGGGGCGACGGTCCTGCGCGACCTGCGTGCGGGGATGCCGCTCGTGCTCGACCCCGAGCGCGACAACCCGTACGACCCGAACGCGATGGCCATCCGTTACGAAGGCGTGATGCTCGGTTACGTTCCCAAGGCGGACAACGAGCTTCTTTCCACCATGTTCTACTACGGGCACGCCGACGCCTTCGAGGCGCGCGTCCTGCAGGTGGACGAGCGCGCAAAGCCCTGGGAGCAGGTGCTCGTGGGGGTGTACATCACGGACGCGCGCTAAATTGACGCCCCTGTGCCTGGCAGTGTCGGGCACAGGGGCGTTTCCGCGCGAGCAGGCGCGATTCGGGCGCAGCCCTTCCTAGATAAGCGAGAGCAGCACGTAGGCGACGACGCCGGCCACGCAGCACCACAGCATGGAGCGCGTCCGCCACGCGACGATAAACACCACGAGCGCGGCCGCGACCGGCATGAGCGCGGCCCAGGGACCCGCGGCGAAAGCCGCCGGCGAGAACAGGTCGTTGGCCACGAGCGCGGCGAAGGCCGCCGGTGGGATGTAGCCGAGCCCCTCGACCACTCGTGCGGGCAGCTCGCGGCCGCGCAGCAGAAAGACGGGCAGGACGCGGCATGCGAGGATAACCGCGAACGTGGGAATCCAGATGGCGAGAAAGTCGCCGGTGGTCATCGCGCTCATGCGGCCTCACCGCTTCCCTTGTCCTCGTCGCGCCTGTAGCTGGCAAGAAGCGCCGCCGCCACGCCCGCGACCGCGCCGACCGGCACGGCGGCCGTTGCCGCCCCCGTGAGCTTGCACACGACGACGGCTGCCACGGCGGCCCCTGCCGCCACGAGCCCTCCGCGCGCGACCTTGCCCTCGGAGCTCACGACCTGGTCCCACAGCAGGTAGATAAAGAGCGACGTCATGGCAAAGCCCGCCACGGCCGTCGGGACGTCGACGACCTCGCCGAGCGCGGCGCCCATGGCGACGGAGATCGCCCAGGTCAGGATGGTTACGACGTTGAGCGCGAGCGCGTGGCGGAAGGTCCACTCGGCGTCGCCGTCGCAGAGCTTGCCCAGCGTGACGCCGTAGCCCTCCTCGATGAGGGTGAGGGCCATGGCCATCGCCGTGCGCTTCTTGGCCTTCTGCAGGTGCGGCGCGAGCGAGGCGGAGTAGAGCGCGAAGCGCAGGCTGATGGCCCCGACGCTCATGACGATCATGGCGGCCGGCACCCCGGCGAGCCACAGGTTGCTGATCATGAACTGCGCCCCGCCCGAGATGATGGTCAGGCTCAGGATAAGCGCCCAGCCGGGGCCGATGCCGCACTGCGCGCCGAGCACGCCGCAGGCGAGCCCGACGGGCACGTAACTCAACATAATCGGCCAAGCAACGGCCAGGACCTTCTTCAAAACAAGCCTCCCAGCAGGCTATTGTTCACAGCCGTGTCATCATACCCCCACCGTTCGCAATCTGGTTATCTCCCAATTTGGGGACAGGTTATCTCCTGCGGCAGGTTGGGGGCAGGTCGCCGGCCGCCGTGAACCAGCCGCGCGCGAAGCCTGAAAGATTCTCCATCCGAAACTGAAAACATTTGTTCCTTCAGCTTGCTATAGTTCCTCCGGCACCAACAATAGGAGGTTTCTATGCAAACAAAATCCCAGCTCAACGCCGAGAGGCCCGCGCCGTTCGAACGCGTTCTCGACGCACGTCTCATCATGTCGGTCGTGGCTGCCGGCATCATGTCGTTCTCGGGCGTCTGTGTCGAGACGGCCATGAACGTCACCTTCCCCACGCTCATGGCCGAGTTCAACATCGGCACGTCGACCGTCCAGTGGATGACCACCGCCTACCTGCTCGTCCTCGCCGCGGTGGTGCCCACTTCTTCCTACCTCAACCGTCGTTTCCGCACCAAGCACGTGTTCGTTGCCGCCATGTGCTTCTACATTGCCGGCATTGTGTGCGGTTACACCGCGCAGAGCTTCCCGATGCTCATCGTGGGTCGTGTCCTCGAGGGCATGGGCACCGGCATCGCGCTGCCGCTCATGTTCAACATCATCACCGAGCAGGCGCCGCGAGAGTGCATGGGCACGATGATGGGCGTGGGCACCCTGGTCACGGCCATGGCGCCGGCGGTCGGCCCCTCGGTGGGCGGCTGGCTTGCCGAGAACTTCGGCTGGCGCATGATCTTCGCCGCGCTGCTGCCGATCCTGGCCGTCAGCTTCCTGCTCGGCATCTTCTCCATCCGCCAGAGCCACGAGGTGAGCGACGAGAAGTTCGACGTTCTTGGCTGGCTTGCCGTGGCCGCGAGCTTTGCCGCGCTGGTCTTTGCCGTTGACCTCGGCGCCGGTTTCGGCTGGACGAGCCCTAAGACACTCGGGCTCTTCGCCGCGTTCGTCGTGTTCCTGGCCCTGTTCGTGGTGCGCGAGCGCCGCGCGGAGCAGCCGCTCATCCACCTTACGATCTTCGCGGAGCGCCGCTTCTGCATGGGCACCGTCGCCATCGTCTGCCTGCAGTTCGTCGTGCTGGGCCTCTCGTTCCTCATCCCGAACTACTCGCAGCTCGTGATGGGCGCGGGCGCGACCGAGGCCGGATCCATCCTGCTGCCCGGCTGCGTCGTCGGCGCGATCAT
Organism: Alloprevotella sp.; assembly: GCA_963649365.1. Classification (GTDB taxonomy): domain Bacteria; phylum Actinomycetota; class Coriobacteriia; order Coriobacteriales; family Atopobiaceae; genus Paratractidigestivibacter. The sequence goes on along the minus strand of CAVJHQ010000078.1, from coordinate 8,785 downwards.
GGCCCCGCTCTCGGGGCGGATCCTTGACCGCTTGGGGCCGCGTCGCCCGATCCTCGCGGGCGCCGCGTGCGCCTTCATCGGCACGGTGCTCTTCGCGGCGCTGAGCCGGAACCTGGCCACGTTGCCCGCCATCTGCATCTATATCTGCTTCGCGTTTGGCCAGAGCCTCATGGTCGGCAACTCGATGACGAACTCGCTTTCGTTCCTGCCGGCCGAGACCAAGGCCGACGGCAACGCGGTCATCAACACGCTGCAGCAGCTTGCGGGCGCGGTCGGCACGAGCGTGAGCTCGGCCGTCGTCAACGCCGCGCAGGTGGGCGTGGCGGCAGACGGCATGGCGGCGGCCACGATGTCCGGCACGCGCGCTGCGTACCTGCTGCTCGCCGTCGTCGCGATCGTGCCGTTCGTCGCCATGTTCTGGGTCACGGCCGAGCGAAAGTAGGCTCGGAGCCCCTCCCGCCCGGTCTCTATCGGCGCGTTTTCGGCCGTTGGCCCTACTTCACCCGGATGAGCTCGTACTCGTGGGTTCCCAGGCCGATCTTTTCGGCGTGCTCGATGCAGCTCTGCCAGTTCGTGTCCGGGTGCGTGACGTAGAACTTGTCGTGCGCGTGCTCCTCGTCGAGGTCTCCCGCCTCCTCGAGCTTGCCGAGCATGTGCGTGAACTCGGTGTTGGGCAGCGCCGGGGCGGCCTGCACCGCGTCGATGCACGCCTGGTCGATGGCCACGGGGTCGAAGCTCGCGAAGAAGCCCAGGTCGCCGACGATGGGCACGTCGTTCTCGTCGTGGCAGTCGCAGTTGGGGCTCACGTCGATGGCCAGGCTGATGTGGAAGTTCGGGCGCCCGTCGCAGATGGCCTTCGTGTACTCGGCGATCTTGTAGTTGAGCACCTCGGGCGCGGCGTCGTAGTCGGGCTTGATCGCGTCCTGGTTGCAGACGGCGATGCAGCGGCCGCAGCCCACGCAGCGCGAATGGTCGATCGTGGCCACGTTGACCTGGCGCTTCTTGCCGCTCGGGAGCTCGACCTCGCGCACCTCGTCGAAGCTGAAGCCCTCGTGCGCGCAGATCTTCGCGCACTGGCGGCAGCCGACGCACTTCTCGGCGTTGACGCTCGGCTTGCCGGCGGAGTGCTGGTCCATCTTTCCCGCGCGCGAGCCGCCGCCCATGCCGAGGTTCTTCATGGCGCCGCCGAAGCCCGCGCCCTCGTGGCCCTTGAAGTGCGTGAGGCTGATCACGATGTCGGCGTCCATGAGGGCGCGGCCGATCTTTGCGGCCTTCACGTACTCGCCGCCCGCCACGGGGACCTCGACCTCGTCGGAGCCCTTGAGGCCGTCGGCGATGATGGTGTGGCAGCCGGTCTGGAACGGGTTGAAGCCGTTGGCGTAGGCGGAGTCCAGGTGGTCGAGCGCGTTCTTTCGCCCGCCCACGTAGAGGGTGTTGCAGTCGGTGATGAACGGCTTTCCGCCCAGCTCACGCACCACGTCGACGACGGCGCGCGCGTAGTTCGGGCGCAGGAAGCTGAGGTTGCCCGGCTCGCCGAGGTGCATCTTTATGGCGACGTACTTGTTCTCGAAGTCGATCTGATCGATGCCCGCCTTGCGGATCAGGCGCTTGAGCTTGTTGGGCAGCCCGTCGCCCATGTGCGTGTGCAGGTCGCAGAAATAAACCTTTGAAGGCTCCATGCGCAGTTCCTCTCTCCTGGCGGCCCCCCGACCGCCGACCATACTGCCTTGAATTGTCGCACGACCGCCGCCGTTTCCGCTCCGGGTTCGCCGCCGTCGCGCCTGGGAAGAAGCCCCTCGCATGGCCGCCATCGAACTTCTCGATGTATCGCGCGGCTAACTCAAGCGCCCCGCGCCGCCCCGCCCGCCGTTCGCCGCCGCGCCCGCGCCGCGCGCCAACCGCCTCCCGCAGCAGGGGAGAGAATCCTCCCTGACGCAAAGAAATACCCGATCGAGAGGGGCCTCGCTATGGCAGAGCAATCCGGCGGCATGAAGAAGGAGCTCACCCTCTTCAACTTCTTTACCATCGGCTTCGGCGCGATCATCGGCACCGGCTGGGTGCTGCTCGTGGGCGACTGGATGATCCTTGGCGGCGGCCCCGTGCCCGCCATGATCGCCTTCGCCATCGGCGCGATCTTCCTCGTCCCCATCGGCATGTGCTTCGGCGAGCTGACCGCCGCCATCCCCATCTCGGGCGGCATCATCGAGTACGTGGACCGCACCTTCGGCCGCAAGATGGGCTTTATCACCGGCTGGATGCTCCTGCTCGGCAACGCGCCGCTCTGTCCGTGGGAGGCCATCGCCATATCCACGCTGCTCACCGACCGCTTCGCCGAGTTCCCCGCCCTCGCGTGGCTGCGCAGCGTCAAGCTCTACACCATCCTCGGCGCCGACGTGTACCTGTGGCCGACCGTTATCGCGCTCGGTTTCGCGGCTCTCGTCATCTTCCTCAACCTGCGCGGCGCGGGCGCGGCGGCCAAGCTCTCGAGCTTCCTCACCAAGGCGCTTCTCACCGGCATGGTGCTGGCAATGGTCATCAGTTTCGTAACCGGTTCGCCGAGCAACGCGATGCCCGTGTTCAGCCAGGTCACCGACGCCGCGGGCGGCAGCTCGACCAGCGCGACGAGCCTTCTGGGCGGCGTCGTGGCCGTCCTCGTCATGACCCCGTTCTTCTACGCGGGCTTCGACACCATCCCGCAGCAGGCCGAAGAGGCCTCCGAGAACATCGACTGGAAGAAGTTCGGCCTCATCCCGGCCATCGCGCTTCTTGCCTCGGGCGTGTTCTACCTGATCTGCATCTACAGCTTCGGCACCATCGTGGACTGGCACGAGTTCGTGCAGAGCTCCGTGCCTGCGCTGGCCGTCCTCGAGCGCATCAATCTTTTCTTCTACATCGCCATGCTGGTCATCGCCACGCTCGGCCCCCTCGGCCCGATGAACTCGTTCTTCGGCGCGTCGAGCCGCCTCATGCTCGCCATGGGCCGCAAAGAGATGCTGCCCGAGAGCTTCGCCCAGATCGACCCCGCCTCCGGCGTTCCGCGCCGTGCCGTCGTCGTGATGAGCGTCCTCACCCTGGTCGGCCCGTTCCTCGGCCGCAACATGCTCGTGCCGCTGACCAACGTGGCCTCGCTCGGCTTCATCTTCGCCTGCACCATGGCCGGCTTCGCGTGCTGGAGGCTGCGCCGCACCGAGCCCGACCTGCCGCGCCCGTACAAGGTCAACGGCGGCAAGCTCGGCATCGGGTGCGCCATCGCGGCCGGTCTCGCGATCATCGCGCTGATGGTCGTGCCCTTCTCGCCGGCGGCGCTCTCGGCCATCGAGTGGGCCATCACCATCGCGTGGCTCGCGGCGGGGCTCGTCATCCTCGCGGTCTTCGGCCGCGGCCACGGCAAGAAGTCCGTCGGCTAGGCGCCCGCGCCGCCCCGACGCCGCCCGCGCGGCCGGCCAGCCCGCGCGGCCAACCCGCGCGGCCAGGTCGTAACCCCGGCCCGGCGCCCGCGCCCGCGCCCCCGCGCCGTCGGCCAACCGGCATCCCTTCTCACCCAGTCACAGCTGGCGGGGACACGCCCCGCCATCAACGAAAGGAAGCACTCATGGGCAAGTTCGCATTCGTGGGCGGCCGTCTTGTGGACGGCACCGGCGCCGCGCCGGTCGACGACTCCCTCGTCCTCGTCGACGGCGAGAAGATCGCCTACGCAGGCCCCCGCGCCGAGGTTCCCGACGGCTACGAGGTCGAGGACTGCACCGGCAAGACGGTCATGCCCGGACTTATCGACACTCACCTGCATTTCTCGGGCAACCTCACCGACGACGACAACGACTGGGTCATCGAGACCCCCGCGCAGAAGCAGGCCTGCGCCGTCAAGCAGAGCTACGACGCGCTGACCCACGGCCTCACCACCGTCTGCGAGATCGGCCGCAACGGCATCGCCATCCGCGACCTGGTCAACATGGGCGTCATGAAGGGCCCGCGCATCTACGCCACCGGCCTCGGCTTCTGCCGCACCGCCGGCCACGGCGACTCCCACAAGCTCCCGCTGCAGGTGAGCAAGGACTCCCACCCCTGGGGCGACCAGGTCGACGGCCCGTGGGAGCTGCGCCACGCCGTGCGCCTGCGCCTGCGCGAGAACCCCGACGCCATCAAGATCTGGGCCACCGGCGGCGGCATCTGGCGCTGGGACTCCGGCCGCCGTCAGCTCATGAGCACCGAGGAGATCCAGGCCGTCGCCGACGAGTGCAAGCTCACCGGCATCCCGCTGTGGAGCCACTCGTACAACTCCGTGAGCGCTGCCTGGGATTCCGTGCGCTTCGGCTGCGAGCAGCTCATCCACGGTTTCGAGCTCGACGACAAGACCATGGAGCTCATGGCCGAGCAGGGGACCTTCTTTACCCCGACCATCGGCTTCCTCCCCACCTGGTACGCGACCTACCCGCCCGAGGAGTCCGAGGCCAACGCCAAGTTCCCCGGCGAGACGGTCGTCGAGCGCGAGCTGCAGCGCACCTACGCCAACCTGCGCCGCGCCAACGAGCTCGGCGTCACGCTGACCATCGGCTCTGACTCGTTCAGCTTCGTGACCCCCTACGGCTACGTGACCATCGACGAGATGTACGACTTCGTGGACAAGGCGGGCATCCCCGTGCTCGAGACCATCAAGGCCGCCACGCTCAACGGCGCGAAGATGGTCCACCACGAGGACGAGTTCGGCTCGCTGGAGGCCGGCAAGCTCGCTGACCTGCTCGTTGTTCGCGGCGATGTGGCCGCGAACATCCACGACCTCACGCCGGACAACATGGACGTCATCATGAAGGAGGGCGAGAAGGTCATCCGCGGCGCGCTGTAGCCGCGCGCGGCGGGGAGGCGCGCCGGCCACGCGTCGGTTGATCGGCACCGCGGCCAACCCGTCGCGCCGACCATGCCGATGACGCCGCCCGCCGGCGACGGCACCGGCCGGCCCCGAACATCGCACTAGAATGGGCGCGCCCGAGTCGACTTTCGGCCCGGGCGCGCCCTTCTTCGCGCCTTGGATCGGAGCTGCCCCATGGATTCGAACATAAAGAAGATCGAGGTGTTCGCGGCCGCCGTCCGCGCCGGCAGCATCACGTCGGCCGCCCGCGAGCTCGGCCTCGCGCAGTCCACGGCGAGCCGCGCGGTTTCGAGCCTCGAGGACGATTGGGGTATCCGCCTCTTTGACCGGCGCGGCCCGGAGCTGCGCGCGACCCCCGAGGGCAGGCGCCTCTTGCCCGATGCGCGCGCGGTATGCGAGGCGTTCGCGCAGCTTGAGCGGCATGTGTCGGCGGTTCGCGAGCTTGACGACGGCGTCCTCGGCATCGCGGCGCCGACGAGCGTGGTCGCCATGCGGCTCCCCGGCCCGCTTCGCCGCTTCGTGGCCGACCATCCGCACATGGAGATCAACATCGTCGAGTGCACCTACGGCGAGGCGGAGCGCCAGTTGCTCGACGGCACGGTTGAGCTGGCGTTTATTCCCAAGGAATCGGTGGGGGAGGGGTTCGTCTCTTCCCTGTACGACAAAGACGAGATCGTCGTCGTGGCGCCTCGCGGGCACTTCTCGCCCGAGGCCGGCGCGGTTCCCATCGAGTCGCTGCTCAACGAGCGCTTTATCGCCGACACCGAGACCGCGCCGCTGCTCCAGCGCGAGCTCACCGACCTGCGGATCCACTGCGAGACGTCTGACATCACCGCGATCCTGGCCATGGTGGAGGCGGGCCTCGGTGTGAGCCTCTTGCCGAGCCTGGCGCTCGAGCGCACCGGGTTCGACGTCGACGTTCGGCCCCTTGCGCAGCCGGCCCACCGCGCTCTCTACCTCGTGCGCCGCCCGGAATCGGGGCTCTCGCTCGCCGCGCGAGCATTTCTTTCCTACCTGCGCTAGGCGCCCGCGGCGGCTCACTTGCAGCGGTCTCTTCCCACGCCGGGCCCCCGCCAGCAGCGGCTCCCCTCCGCACCGGGTCCCTGCCCGCAGTGGCCTCTCCACACCGGGCGGGCCGCCCGCGACGCGCGCCCGCACGTTAACGAGCCTGATATGGCGCCGAACGGGCCCTTGGAGGGGTCTTTGGATCATTTTTTCGAGATTCTGCTTGGAATTTTGGGCTCCTGGCGAGTAGGGAAGGCCCCGGAGCCGTGTCCCGACTCGCAAAACCCCAGGATTGTGTGACGCCAAGGGCCAAATTTGCACATCAAGATTTAAATAGTGCACGCAGAATCTAGAAAAAATGATCATCCTACCGGGCGATTGTGCCCGCGTCCGTGCCGCCCGCCCCGGGAGGGCTTCTTACCAGGCGATGAACACGTTGTTGCCGGCCTTCTTCGGCTCGTCGGGCCACTCGGGCACGACGTCGCACCGCCCGAACTCGCGCCCGAACGCGGCCTCGACCTCCCGCAACGGCGCGCTCCCACGCCCCTCGAGCGGGCAGCGCACGTCGGCGATGTACGCCCCGCCTTCGCGCAGGTGCTCGCGGATCGTCCGCGCACCCTCGGCCGTTTCCATGGGCCCGAGCGGCCGACGCCCGCTGAACGCCTCGTTGACGATGACGTCGTACGGCTCGCCGGCCCCGCGGACCTGGTCCCACGCGTCGCCCACGATGATCCGCATCCGTCCCTCTCGCTCGGCCCCGGTCCGCTCGAGGCACTCGTCGAGGAAGAACTGCTCGCGCGCGATTCTCACCATCTCGGGGTCGATCTCCACCACGTCGACGTCGGCCGCAGGCACGTGCGCGGCCAGGTACTTCGGCAGCGAGAAGCCCCCGCCGCCCATCATGAGCACCCGCAGCCGGCGCCCCTCGCGCGCGGCCTGCGCGGCCCGCTCCTCGATGCGCCGCGCCATCTCGCGGTGGTACTCGCACGCGAGCTCGAAGCGCAGGCCCTCGGGCACGTAGCTCACCGACTGGAACGTGCCGTTGACGTTGATGAGCCGCACCGCCGTGCCGTCCTCGGCCTCGGAATCGAAGATCAGCGTGAGCCCGAACATCGTGCGGCACATCGTCACGCCGCGCCGGCGCAGCAGCCAAGGCAGCGCGGCGACGACGGCGGTGAGGACCGCCGTCACGGCGATGGCCCAGATAAACAGCGTCTTCATATCCACGAGCGCCCCCGTATACTCGCCGAGATTATTGCGATACCATATGAGTTTGCGTTTTCACGCCAATCGGCCCCGCCGACCGCGAAAACGTTCGTTATACTAGCCCATACGACTGCGTGCCCGGGCACGCGGCCTCACATCAACAAAACGGAGGAATTCTTATGATTCTCGGCCTCGGCATTCCTGAGCTCCTGGTCATCCTGATCGTCGTCCTGGTCATCTTCGGGCCCAAGAACCTCCCGAAGATCGGCTCTGCCCTTGGCAAGACCGTCAAGAACGTCCGCGAGGGCATGGAGGGCGACGACGAGAAGGTCGAGGCCAAGTCCACCGCTTCCGACGACGATGACGCCGTCGAGGTCGTCGAGGACGACGACGATGCCGACGTCGACGAGTCCGCTTCCTCCGACGAGAAGTTCTGCGGCCACTGCGGCGCGAAGAACCCCGCCGGCAACGCCTTCTGCAGCAAGTGCGGCGAGAAGCTCTAAGGCGAGAATCCCCCATCAGAGCAGCCGATCGCGCGCCCCGCGCGGCGATGCCCGCGCCGTCCGCAGAACCCCGTACCGAATAGAGAGCACACCATGGCAGACGCAAAGAACATTGTCCTGACCCCCGAAGGCCGCCAGAAGCTCGTCGAGGAGCTTGCCTACCGCGAGGGCGAGAAGCACGACGAGATCGTCGAGCGCATCAAGGAGGCCCGCGGCTTCGGCGACCTCTCCGAGAACTCCGAGTACGACGCCGCCAAGGAGGAGCAGTCCCACAACGAGTCCCGCATCAACGAGATTCGCCAGATTCTCGCCTCCGCCAAGGTCGTTGCCGCCGGCGATGTCCGCGACCTGGCCGTCTCCATCGGCACCACGGTCGAGCTCGAGGACGCCAAGGGCAAGAAGACCGCCTTCACCATCGTGGGCACCACCGAGACCAACTCCCTCGAGCACAAGATCTCGAACGAGTCTCCGGTCGGCGCCGCTCTGATCGGCCACAAGAAGGGCGACGAGGTCGAGGTCGTCGCTCCTTCCGGCAAGTCCCGCACGTACACCATCACGGGGATTACCCGCTAAGCGTACCTGCGAAAGCTACGAGAGCGCACGCCCCGCGACTGCATACGCGCAGCTGCGGGGCGTTTTTATGAATTGGAGCCGGGGCGCGACCCGCCGACCTCATGCGTCGCGCCGGAGCAAAGAAGCCCGAAAGGAACCGAACGAGCCATGGCCGACCAAGCCCAGAACCAGACCGTCAGCACCAACGACGAGCGCGCGCAGCGCCGTCTGCGCCGCCAGGCGCTTCTTGACGCGGGCGTGAACCCGTACCCCATCCGCTCCACCATCGACGCGCACGCGGCCGAGCTCGAGGAGCGCTACGCCGAGCTGGAGGCCGGCACGGACACCGAGGACGTCTACTCGCTGGCGGGCCGCATCCGCGCCTTCCGCAAGCAGGGCAAGGCCGCCTTCATCGTGCTCGAGGACTGCACGGGCTCCATCCAGCTGTTCTGTCGCGTGAACGACCTGCCCGAGGACGAGTGGGCGCTTCTTTCCCAGCTTGACCTGGGCGACATCATCGGCGCGACCGGCGCCGTGCTGCGTACCCGCCGCGGCCAGCTCTCCGTCGCCCCGACGCACATCGAGCTTCTTTCCAAGTCCCTGCGCCCGCTGCCCGAGAAGTTCCACGGCCTGACCGACCGCGAGGTCCGTTACC
>CAVJHQ010000077.1:0-11752 GCA_963649365.1 Alloprevotella sp. | reverse complement strand
CCGCCTGCGGCGCGCTAAAGCCAGCTCACGGAGTCCTTGACGATGATCTTCGGCCGCAGGATGCGCGAGACGGAGGCGGAGCGGTCGGCGCCCGCCGCGTCGTTGTCCTCGGCAAGGCGCGCGAACATAAGCTCGAGCGCGCCGGCGGCGAGCTCGGCCGGGTTCTGCTCGATGGAGGTGAGCGCGGGCTCGAAGAGCGCGTCGGCCGCCGAGTTGTCGTAGCTCACCACCGAGTAGTCGCGGGGAACGCGCAGGTCGTTGGCATAAAGCAGCTTGAGCAGGCCGAGCGCGATGTTGTCGGAGCTCGCGAAGACCGCGGTCGCGTCCGACTTGAGGATGGTCTTGGACGACTCGTACGCGTCGTCGATGTAGTAGGCGCTGTGGAGCTCGAGGTCGGGATCGGGCGCGAGGCCGTGCTCGCGCAGGGCGCGCTCGTAGCCCGCCATGCGCTCGAGGCCCGTCTTCGACTCCTTGTTTATAAGGGCCGCGATGCGCTCGTGGCCGCGCCCAAGCAGATAGGAAGTGGCCAGGTAGCCGCCCTGCTCGTTGTTGAAGCCCACGTAATCGCCGTCAAGGCCGTCGATCGAGCGGTCCACCATCACATACGGGACGGGGAGCTGCTCGAGGATCGACTTGAGGCCACGGGCATAGCGCAGCTCGTCGGCGACGACGATGAACAGGCCGTCCACGCCGCGGTTCACAAAGAGGCGGATGAGGTCGGCGTCGTTGTGGGTACTGTCGTCGGAATTGGCAATGAGCAGCAGGTAGCCCTGCTTGCGGCATTCGACCTCGAGGTTGTGCGCGAGGGCCGAGAAGAACCGCGACTCGATGTTGGGGACGATGAGGCCGAGCGTCTGGGAATGCTGCGTGACGAGGCTGCGGGCGATCTGGTTCGGGATGTAGCGCTTCTTGCGCGCCACCTCCTTGATGCGGGCGCGGCTCTCGGCAGAGATCTTGCACGGGCGGTCGTTGAGCACGAGCGAGACCGCCGTGGGCGAGAGGCCCACCTCCCGCGCGATGTCCTTGAGCGTGACCTTAGCCATGCGTCCTCTTTCCGAACGGCAAAGGGGACGACCCCTTCGCATCGTTCACTCGAATAGATAGCCAAACAACCGACTCCGATTGCGCAACGCCCTCGGCTGCAATCGACCCGGACCTTTGCGTGCGAGGTTTTGCGCTTCGTGCTGCGTAGGGCGACCCTCCGTGCGAGGTTTTGCGCTTCGTGCTGCGTAAAATTGGAGGCAGGTCCAATCGATGCTCGAATTTCAGGTAGCTTACCTGGGCTTTTACCGAACCTAGTTGCGAGCTGGGCATAAATTACGCTGCACGAAGAGCAAAACCTCGCAAGCATTCACGAAAACGTCGCACGAAGGGCAAAACCTCGTCCTCGTGGGGAGCTTCCAGGGAACACCATTGGCTAGCGCGCCGAGAAAGCGTAGACGCTCCGGCTGCGGAACGGGCGCTCAGGCCCGAAAACGGGCTGCGCGAAGTTGGGGTGATGGACCGCGTCGGCGAAGAAGTTCGTCTCGAGCGCGACGGCGTCGTAGTCGTGGTAGACGCGGCCGCCGCGACCGACCTCGCCCTCAAGATAGTTGCCGGTGTAGACCTGCATGCCGGGCAGGTCGGTGGAGATGTCGAGCACGATGCCCGTCTGGTCGGCCTCAAGACGCGCGACGTGGCGCAGCTCGCCCACAAAACCGTCCTTGCCGTCGCCGGCCTCCACCAGAACGAAGTTATGGTCGAGGCCCTTGGCGCTCACGATGGAGCGCGCCTTGCTGCCCACGCACTCGCCGAGCTCCTTGCCGTCCTGCAGGTCGAGCACCGTGCCGTCGACCGGAATGGCGCGGCCCGTCGGGATAAGGTGCTCGTCGGTCTCGGTGTAGGAGTCGGCCTCGATGGTCAGGCGGTGCTTGAGCACGGTGCCGGAGCCGTTGAGGTTGAAGTAGCTGTGGTTCGTCATGCTGATGGGCGTGCGGGCCGTGGCCGTGCCGTCGTAGGTCACGCTGAGGGCGCCCGCGCCGTCGAGCTCGTAGGTCACGTGCATATCGACCTCGCCGGGGAATCCCTGGTCGCCGTCGGGCGAGAGCAGGCGGAACTCGACGACGCCGCCGTCCTCGAGCTGCTCGGCGCGGACGACCTCCCACTCGCGCGTGAACCAATAGTTCGGGCCGCTGTGGTTGCAGTTCTCGCCGTCGTTCTTGGCGAGCTCGTAAGAAACGCCGTCGAGCTCGAAAGAGGCCCCGCCGATGCGGTTGACCACGCGCCCGACGACGGCGCCGATAAGCTGACGGCCGGCCACGTAGCCGGACGCGTCGTCGTAGCCGAGCACGACGTCCACAAGCTCGCCCGCCGCGTCCGGCACCTTAACGGACGCGAGGCAGGCGCCCACGTTCGTAACGGCCACCTCCATGCCCGCCTTGTTCGAAACCGTAAAGAGCCTGGCCTCTCCCCCATCGGCGAGCTGCCCGAACGCGGTACCGTTGACCTGCATGTTGTTCTCCTTAGCCTCGAACCTTCGCTCCACATAGCATATACGTTTAGTAAGAAGTAAAACGCTTTAGGGGCGCCCGTCGGCAAGAAATACCCGACGGACGCCCCTAACATTCAATCAAACAAGCGCGGGGGAAGCCCCCGCATGGCCGCGACTAGTGCTCGCCGCCCTGGCCGTAGTAGGCGTTGGGGCCGTGCTTGCGCATGTAGTGCTTGTTGAGCAGGTACTGCGGGGCCGGGCCGCAGTGGGCCGAGAGGATCTCGGTGTCGCGCGCCATCTTGCAGCACTCGTCGAGGACGACGGCGTGATAGACGGCCTGCGCGGCGTCCTTGCCCCAGGTGAAGGGGCCGTGGTTGCGCACGAGGACGGCGGGCACGGCGATGGGGTCGATGCCGCGCTCCTCGAAGCCGGCGACGATGACCTTGCCGGTGTTGAGCTCGTAGGCCTCCTCGATCTCCTCCTCGGTCAGGCCGCGCATGCAGGGCACGGGACCGTAGAAGTAGTCGGCGTGGGTGGTGCCGTAGGCGGGCAGGTCGCGGCCGGCCTGGGCCCAGGCGACGGCGGCGGCGGAGTGCGTGTGGACGCAGCCCTTGACGCCCTTGTCGGCCCAGTTCTTGTAGATCCAGGCGTGGGTCAGGGTGTCGGAGGAGGGGTTCATCTCGCCCTCGACGCGGTTGCCGTCGAGGTCGCAGACGACCATGTTCTCCGGGGAGAGCTCGTCGTAGTCGACGCCGGACGGCTTGATGACGAAGAGGCCCGTCTCGGGGTCGAACTCGGAGGCGTTGCCCCACGTGAAGACGACCAGCCCGTGCTTGGGCAGGTCCATGTTGGCCTCGTAGACCTTCTCGCGCAGTTCCTTGAGCATCATTTTCGTTGTGCTCCTTTCGCACACGATTCTCTCCAGCGGTTTGATTGTTTTGAACGTTTACTCCCCTTCAACCAATCAAATCGCCCCTTTGAGCCCATTCTATACCTTCTACACCAGCTGCGACTCAACAACCTTCTCGGCTTCGTTGACCTTTTTGAACGTGTCGAGAAACGCGCGGTAGCCCTCGACGTCGGCGTCGTCGGGCTCGACGGTCACGCCCTCCATGCCGGCGAAGACCTTCTGGTCCAGGTACTCGGCGAGGCTCTCGCCCTCGGCCTTGGTGGCCATGTAGGCCGCGGCGACGGCCTGGCCCCAGGCGCCGCCCTCCCCCGCCGTGGCCATGACGGTCACAGGCGCCTCGAGCGCGGCGGCCAGGAGCGACTGCGCGACCTTCGGGGTCTTGAAGATGCCGCCGTGGCCGTAGAGCTTGTCGATCTTCACGTCCTCGGCGCGCAGGGCCTCGTTGCCCGCGGCCAGGGCGCCGAACGCGGCCATGATGTGCATGCGCATGAAGTTGGCGATTGAGAAGTTCGCGTTCTGCTTGCGAACGACCATCGGGAAGCCGGTCTGCACGCCCATGACCGTCTCGCCCGAGATGAACGGGATGGAGACGAGGCCGCCGGCGTCCTTGTCGCCCGTGAGCGCGGCGTTGAAGAGCTTGGTGTAGATGTCGCCCTTGTCCACCGGCGCGCCCATGGTCTCGGCGAAGTCGGCAAGAAGGTCGACCCAGTCGTTGATGTCGGAGGTGCAGTTGTTGCAGTGGACCATGGCCACGGGGTCGCCGACCGGCGTGGTCACGAGGTCGATCTCCTCGGCGGTGGCGTCCTTGAGCGCGTGCTCGAGCACGATCATCGAGAAGACCGAGGTGCCGGCGGAGACGTTGCCCGTGCGCTGGGCGATGGAGTTGGTGGCGATCATGCCGGTGCCGGCGTCGCCCTCCGGCGGGCAGAGCGGGCAGCCCGCCTCGAGGTCGCCCTCGGGGTCGAGCAGGCGCGCGCCCTCCTCGGTAAGGTGGCCGGCCACGTCGCCCGCCACGAGCACGCGCGGCAGCAGGTCCTCGACCTTCCAGGCCACGCCCTTGCCGGCCACGAGCTCGTCGAACTGCGCGATCTTTGCCGCGTCGTAGTCGCGGGTCTCGGAGTCGATGGGGAACATGCCGGACGCGTCGCCGATGGAGAGGACCTTCTCGCCGGTCAGGCGCCAGTGGACGAAGCCCGCGAGCGTGGTGAAGAAGTCGATCTGCGGCACGTGGTCCTCGCCGTTGAGGACGGCCTGGTAGATGTGGGAGACGCTCCAGCGCTCGGGCGTGTGGAACGCGAAGAGGCGCGAGAGCTCGTGGGCGGCCTCCGTCGTGGTGGTGTTGCGCCAGGTGCGGAACGGCACGAGCAGGTTGCCCGCGGCGTCGAAGGGCAGGTAGCCGTGCATCATGGCCGAGATGCCCAGGGCGCCGACCTTGTGCAGCGTGACGCCGTACTTGGCGGCCACGTCGGCCTTGAGCGAGGCGTAGCAGGTCTTCAGGCCCTCGAAGATCTCGTCCTCAGAGTAAGTCCAGTAGCCGTCGACCAGCGAGTTCTCCCAATCGAAGGTGCCGATGGCCACGGGCTGGTTCGTCGAGTCGTTAAGGACCGCCTTGATGCGCGTGGAGCCGTACTCGATGCCGAGCGCCGTGCGCCCCGCCTCGATGTCGGCGACGATCTGCTGCTTATCCATGTTGTCTCTCCTTAAAGAGTTGATGTGGCGAGAAGTGCCCCGGACTGGTTACCTCGATAACCTCGCGGGGTTTCCCAGAGGCCCGAGATAGACAGGAACGCGAGGGCGCGGCGTACTGAACGTACGTAAGCCCTCGCGTTCGTGGCTAGATTGGGCCTCTGGGGAAGCCGGTCTCGGCTTCAGCCACGAGGGCTCAGGCTCGATGGCCTACTTGTAGAAAACCTCACCCAGCTTGAGGTCGCGCTTGAAGTCGCGGATGTTGGTGTTGGCGTCGATGACCACGGACTCGATGCCCATGTTGTCGGCCCAGTCGACCATCTGGTCGGCCGTGAGGTCGAACGAGAAGGCCGTGTGGTGCGCGCCGCCGGCGTAGATCCAGGCCTCGGTGCCGACCTTGAGGTTCGGGCGCGGGGTCCAGAAGAGGGTGCCGGTGGGGAGCATCGGCATGGGCTTCTCGACCTGCTTGCAGTCGACGTCCTGGATGATCAGGCGGAAGCGGTTGCCCAGGTCGACGAGGGAGGTTGCGATGGCGGGGCCGGTCTTGCCGGTGAAGATCAGGCGCGCCGGGTCCTCACGGTCGCCCATGGAGAGCGGCGTGGCGCGAATGGCGATCTTGCCCTCGGCGATGGAGGGGTCGACCTCGGACATGTGGGACTCGAGGATGCCGTCCTTGCCCGGGACCAGGTTGTAGGTGTAGTCCTCGAGCAGCGCGGAGCCGCGGGCGTTCGGGTTGGCGGAGGTCATGGCCTTCATCATGCGGACCATGCACGGGGTCTTCCAGTCGCCCTCGGGGCCGAAGCCGTAGCCCTTCTGCATGAGGCGCTGGATGGAGAGGGACGGCAGCTGCTTCATGCCGCCGAGGTCGCCGAAGTGGTCGGAGAAGCAGTTGTAGTCGTGCTCGACGAGGAAGCGCTCGATGCCGATCTCCTGGGCGGCCTGGACCTCGACGTGGCGACGGAACTCCTCCGGGTCGCGGCCGTCGAGGACGAGCTCGTAGGTGTCGTAGTACTCGTCGGTCAGGGCCTTGACCTCGGCCGGGGTGACGGCGTCGATGTAGGGGACGAGCTCGTTGACGGGCCAGGCGTCGACGGTCCAGCCGAACTTGACCTGGGCCTCGATCTTGTCGCCGTCGGTGACGGCAACGTTGCGCATGGTGTCGGCGAAGCGCGCGCAGCGGATGTTGCGCGACTCCTGCAGGCCCACCGCGGTGGTCTGCCACTGGCCGAGCTCGGTCAGCGCGACCGGGTCCTTCCAGAACCCGAAGACGACCTTGTGGTCCCAGCGCATGCGGGCGAAGATGTGCCCGAGCTCACGCTCGCCGTGGGCGGCCTGGTTCTCGTTCATGAAGTCCATGTCGATGGTGTCGTACGGGATCTCCTCGTTGTACTGCGTCGCGAACTGGCACAGGGGCTTGCGGAGGTCCTGCAGGCCGTGGATGTAGTTCTTGGAGGGGCTGAAGGTGTGGGCCCAGGTGATGACGCCGGCGCAGTCGGGGTCGTTGTTGGCCTCGTTGAACACCTGCTGGATCATCGAAGCGGTCAGGAGGTTGGGCTTGAGCTCGACCTCAAAGGGCACCTCGGCCGCGGCGTTGAGGTAGTTGACGACCTCCTCGGCGTGCTCGTGCACGTGCTGGAGGCACTCGTCGCCGTAAAGGTCCTGGGTGCAGGGGCAGAAGTAGAACTTGTACTTGCGGATCTCAAGCATGTTCGTTCCTTTCGGACTTTGATGCACAGTGTTCAAGCTTGGGTCCCCTGAGGCGGCCCCGCCCTCAAGGGAAGAGGTGGGTGAGGGCGGGGCCGAGGGGAGGATGGTGCCGAGGTTGGGGCGCCGCTGGCAAGAAGGGCGCGGCTGCGCGAGCCGTTGCCGAGGGCGCGGGCCGAGGCGCTTCTCGCTACTTGATGACCTGGTTGGAGCTGCGGTCGGAGAAGAGGGCGACGAGGCCGACGAAGACGATGCCGAGGAAGAGCTGCTGCATCTCGGTGGTGAGGCCGAGCATGACGAGGCCCTTCTCGAGGACGAGATAAGAGAGCACGCCGACGACGATGTTGGAGAAGCGGGCGCGGGCGCCGCCGTTGATGGGCATGCCGCCGAGGACCATGGCGATGAGGAGCTTGGTCTCGAACATGTTGCCCGAGGAGGCGGTGACGGAGCCGACCTTGATGGCGTTGACGAAGGCGGCCAGGCCGATGATGCAGCCGGCGACCACGTAGACGAGGATCTTGGTCTTCTGGACCTTGATGCCGGCGAAGCGGGCGGCCTTCTCGTTGGCGCCGATGGCCTTGAGGTTGTGGCCGATGCAGGTGAAGCGGGTCACGACGTAGGTCACGATGAGGACGGCGATGGTGATGCCCATGAGGAAGCCCATGTCGTTGAAGCTGCCCTGCACGTAGGTGGCGGCGTAGACCGGGTTCTGGGTGGTGATGAGCTGGACGACGCCGCGCAGCAGGAACATGGTGCAGTTCGTGACGACGAAGGACGCGATCTGGCCCTTGACGTGCAGCAGCGCGTTGACGAGCGAGATGGCGGCGCCGGTGACGATGGAGCCGGCCAGCGCGAGCGCCAGGTTGACCTGCGACAGGGCGCAGAACACGGCGCAGCAGATGCCGAGCATCGAGCCCTGGGAGAAGTCCAGGCAGCCCATCGTCATGATGAGCCAGATGCCGCAGGCGCCGATCATGAGCATGTAGCCGCCCGAGAGGATCAGCGTGAGGTTCTTCGGCGTGAGGATGTTGCCGCCGGTGGCGACGGCGAAGAAGACCACGATGATCGCGAACGCCACGAAGGGCAAGAAGGTCTGGATCTGAGCGAAGTCAAAGGACTTCTTGGTTGCGGCCTTGGGATCCGCGACCGCGGTGTTGTTGGATGCCATTTGTCTTCCCTCCTAGACCATCTTGGCGATGAGGTCCTGGTCGGTAAGCTCCGGGCTGCGCTGCAGCTCAGCGTTGATCTTGCCGTCCTTCATGATGTAGATGCGGTCGCACATGCCGATGAGCTCCATGATCTCCTCGGAGATGATGAGGATGGCCTTGCCCTCGGCGCGCATGTCCTCGAGCAGCTGGTAGATGGCGGCCTTGACCTTGATGTCGATGCCGCGGGTGGGCGAGTCGAGCACGAGGATGTCGGACTTCTTGCCAAGCCAGCGGGCCAGGACGACCTTCTGCTTGTTGCCGCCGGAGAGCGCGGAGACGTGCTGCTTGACGTTGACCATCTTGGTCTGCATCTGGGCGGCGTAGGTGTCGGCGAACTCGCGGAGCTTCTTGTCCGAGAGGAACGTGCCCATGTCGCGCATCGAGGGGATGGTGATGTTGTCCTCGATGGTGTCGTTGATGAGCAGCGACTCGTTGTCGCGGTCCTTGGACGCGTAGGCGATGGAGTGGTTGATCGCCGTGTTGATGTCGTTGACGTGGGTGCCGTCGGCGAGGACGACCTCGCCGGTGCGGTCGTAGGAGGCGCCGAAGATGGCCTTGCCGACCTCGTGCATGCCGCACTCGGACAGGCCGCCGAAGCCGAGGATCTCGCCGTAGTGCAGGTCGAAGGTAAGGCCCTCGACCTCGCCGGGGACGGTCACGTTCTGGACGCTGACGGCGACCTCGCCGGCCTTCTCGGCGGTGTAGTCGGGGTAGTCGATGCGGTAGTAGTGGTCGTCCATCTCGCGGCCGACCATGAGGGTCTTGAGCTTGTCCTCGTCGACGTCGGACTTGTTCACCGTGGTGATGTAGTCGCCGTCGCGCAGGATGGAGATGCGGTCGGACATCTCGATGACCTCGGCCATGTCGTGCGAGATGAAGATGACGCAGTGGCCCTTGGCGCGGACGTCGCGCATGACCTCGAAGAGCTTCTTGCGGCCGCCCTCGCCGAGCGCCGTGGTGGTCTCGTCGACGACCAGGATGTCGGGGTCGAACCAGGTGGAGCGGACGATCTCGACGAGCTTGCGGTCCTCGAAGTCGTAGTTGTCGACGACCACGTCGGCCTTGATGTGGCCGAGGCCGTAGGCGTCGAGAAGCTCCTGGGCCTTCTTGTTCATGGCGCCGGTGTTCTTGATGCCGGCGTGGACGAACTGGTCCTCGTCGCCGAGGAACATGTTCTCGGCCACGGTGAGGCCGGGAAGGGTGCCCGTCTCCTGGACGACGATGGCGATGCCGTGGTGGTTGGCGTCGACCTGGTTCTTGGGCGCGACCTCCTTGCCGCGCAGGGTGAAGGTGCCGCCGCCGATGGGCAGGATGCCCGTGAGCATGTTGGTGAAAGTGGACTTACCGGAGCCGTTCTCGCCGATAAGCGCGTGGATCTCGCCCTCGTAGAAGTCGAGGGAGACCTCCTTGACGGCGTGCGTGGGACCGAACTTCTTGTCGATCTTCTCGCCGTGCAGCAAAAGCTTCTGTTCAGACATGGTGGTATCCCTCCTTTACTTGACGACGGCGCCCTTGACGCGCTTGGTGGTGCACAGGACGATGAGCAGCAGCGTGGCGCCCGAGACGATGTTGTTGATCGTGATGGGCATGCCGAGCGCGGTGAAGCCGGCGAACATCATGGCGATGAGGAACTCGCCGAGGACGATGGCGGCGACGGGGTGGCCGTACTTCTTGAAGGCCAGGCCGAAGAACGCGCCCATGAGCGGCTTGAAGTTGAGCGACTGCGACTGCATGCCGGTCATCGGGGTCTGCGAGGTGCCGTAGCCGATGTAGAGGACGGCCATGATGCCGACGAAGGTGGAGCAGAGCACGAAGGCGATGAACTTGTACTTGTCGATCTGGACGCCCATGTTCTTGGCCGTGAGCTCGTTGGCGCCGATGGCGTTGGCGTAGGTGCCGAGCTTGGTGTACTTGAGCAGGAACGTGCAGACCGCGAAGGCGACGAGCGCCAGGATCAGGTTCCACGGATAGGAGCCGAAGAGCTTGTAGTCGTCCGCCAGGCGGGTACCGGCCCAGTTGGAGGCGAAGACCGAGAAGGACTCGTAAAGAAGCGAGAGGCCGACGGTGACGATCAGCGACGGGATGCGCAGCTTCGTGTACGCGAGGCCGTTGCAGGCGCCGAGGACCGCGCCGCACAGGATCGGGCCGACGACGACGCCGACGATGCCGAACTGCTGGGAGCAGCCGATGGCGATAAGCTCCGCGAGCACGAGCACGGCGCCGACGGAGAAGTCCCAGAGGCCCATCGTGACGATGAAGTAGAGACCGCAGCCTCCGACGGCGTAGATGAGGCCCGTCTGGAGGTAGGTGAGCATCTGGTCAGGAGACCCGAACGAGTCCTGGCACAGGACCTTGAACACCACCCAGCACAGAGCAATGACGATGAGGAGCAGAGCGACGCCGTACCATTGGCTCTGCCTCGCCTTCTTTAGAAGTTCCATTCACCGATCCTTCCCTTGGTAACCCACAGATCCGTTCATGAATCTGGGGGCGGGCCCAGGGACCCTAGGCCCGCCCCCAGCTAACGGAGCAAAACTAACCTGCTGTCCTTACGCGTGGCGCGTCTTGACGTCCTCGATGGAGAGGCTGGTGGCAGCGGTGTTGAGCGCGTCGAAGTCCTTCTCGGCGAGCTCCTTCATCTCGTCGTCCGTGTAGGGGGCGTCGTCGACGAAGTACTTCTCGTAGTCCTCGTACTCCTTGACGGAGGAAACGAAGACGTAGGGGAACTTGATCTCCTTGCCGAAGTCGCCGGCAGCGGGCATGTAGGACTCGACGCCCTTGCAGGCGTTGTAGACCATGAGGAAGGCGTAGAGCGGGTCGCAGAAGTGGCCGCCGGACTCGCAGTACATGCCACCGGTGGTGAGCTGCTCCTTGAGGTCGTCCAGGAAGTCGGTGGAGGCGACGCGGATCTTGCCGGTGAGGCCCATGTTCTTGAGCTGGCCCACGGAGCCGACCAGCGGGTCGCCGCCGCCGCCGGCGACGATCAGGGCGTCCATGGTGTTGTCGGCGTTGTAGAACTGCTGCGTGACGTTGGCGCCCTCGGTGGAGGAGGTGTTGGCGTACTGCGGGTCGGAGAGGGTGGCCTTGTCGCTCGGGTTGGCCTCGTTCCACTTATCGATGCCGGACTGGTAGCCCTTCCAGCGCTCCTGGAAGGTGGCGTCGCCGACGGTCCAGGCCTCGAGCTTGATGTTGCGGGCGCCCTTCTGGATGCCCTCGTAGGCGTCGGCGTTGTCGGCGGTCAGGAGCTCGATGAGCTTCTCGCCGTTGCCGACCTCGTCCTCGTGGACGGCGCCGACGTAGTACTGGGAGTTCTCGGCGACGGCGTAGACGTCGGCGGAGTTCTCCTTGGAGATCATGCGGTAGAACTGGGCCAGGTAGACCTGGTTGTCGTTGCAGGTGTTGATGGCGGAGGTCATCTCGGAGTCGGCGGAGTTGCAGACGACGATGCCGTTGCAGCCGGCGGCGCAGAGCTCCTCGATGGAAGCGGTGACCTGCTCGGAGACGTGGCCCTGGTCCTTGGTGATGACCTCGACGCCGAGGATGTCGGCGGCCTTCTTGATGATCTCGACGGAGAGCTTGCCGAGGGCGTCGGTGGACGACCAGATGGAGACGCCGATCTTCACGCTGTCGCCGGAGGCGCTGGAGCCGCCGTCGGAGCTGCCGGAGCCGGAGCAGCCGGCCAGGCCCGCCATGCCGGCGACGCCGCCCGCGAGACCGGCGTACTTGAGGAAGTTCCTCCTCGAAACGTTACCCATGATGTTTCCTTCCCTTCGT
>CAVJHQ010000076.1:0-11958 GCA_963649365.1 Alloprevotella sp. | reverse complement strand
CCTGACCTCGTGACTGCCAGTCACGCGCTCTCCCAACTGAGCTAATTCCCCGTGCGTTGGTGCGAGGAATAATATATCGGGCATCTTGCTCCGGGTCAAGCGAGAATCTGAGATTTTTTTCGCAGGACTTTTGAGGAGCGTTTCTCGCCTGTTGCGCTAAAGCCCGACCAGGAAGCCCTCCAAGCGGTCAAGGCCCAGCTCAAGGGCGTCGTCCGCCACGCAGTACGAAAGGCGCATGTAACCCTCGGAGCCGAAACAGGTCCCCGGCACGCATGCCACTCCCGCCTCGCGAACCAGGCGCTCGCAGAGCTCCTCGGAGCCCATGCCAAGGCCGCTCACGTCGGGGAAGGCGTAGAAAGCGCCCTCGGGACGCGTCAGGGGCAGGCCCATGCGCTCCAGGCGCTCGGCCACGAGGTCCCGGCGGCGTCGGTAGGTCTCGCGCATGGGGGAGACGTCGCAGCCGAGCGCGACCTCGGCGGCGTCCTGCACGAAGGTCGGGATGCTCGAGATCAGGTATTGGTGCATCTTCTCGATCTGCGCCTTGAGCGCGGGGGCGGCGGCGAGCCAGCCGATGCGCCAGCCGGTCATGGCCCACGGCTTGGAGAACGAGTCGACGACCACGGTCTGGTCGCGCAGCTCCGGGTGGCGAGAGGCGAAGCGCTCGTGGCCCTCCGTGTAGCAGAGGCGGTTGTAGACGTCGTCGCAAATGACGTAGATGCCCGTCCTCGCGGCCACGCGCGCCACGGCGTCGAGCGAGGCGGCGTCGTAGACGCAGCCGGTCGGGTTGTTCGGGGAGGTGATCACGATGGCCTTGGTGCGTTCCCCCACAACAGCGCTGAGCTGGTCTTCGTTTATCGCGAAGCCGTAGGCGCCGGTGTCGAGGAAGCGTACCTGCCCGTGGGCCGCGCGCACGAGCGTCTCGTAGAGGCCGAAAGCGGGCACGGGCACCACGACCTCGTCGCCGGGGTCGAGAAGGGCCTGGAGCGTCGCCGCGAGCGCCTCCGTGGCGCCGCAGGTGACGATGAGCTCCTCGGGGGCGTACGCGAGCCCCTGCTCCCCCATATAGGCCGAGAGGGCCTCGAGCAGGCTCGCCTTGCCGTTGTTGGGCGGGTAATGGGTCTGCCCCTCGGCCAGGGCACGCGCCACAGCGTCCTTGACGGCGGCGGGCGTGTCGAACTCCGGCTCGCCCAGCGTCAGCTTGACGCAGCCGGGCGTGGCGTTGGCCAGCGCGTTGAAGCGCCTGATGCCCGAGGTGGCGAGAAGGGAGAGGTCGGAGTTGGTCTTCTTCATGTCGCCCCCCTATCCGCGGAAGATCATGTCGGCGGAGATGTCCGCGAGGGTGGCGGCGCCGCACATCTCCATGGTGTCGGCGAGCTCAGCCTTGAGCTGCGCCAGGTAGTCGGCCACCCCCTGTTCGCCGCCGCCGAAAGCGGCCACCACGAAGGGGCGGCACATGAGCACGGCGTCGGCGCCGAGCGCGATCGCGCGGAAGACGTCGAGGCCGGAGCGGACGCCGCCGTCGACAAGGACCTCGACGTCGTCGCCCACGGCGTCGGCGATCGCGGGGAGCACGTCCGCCGTGGCGGGGACCCCGTCGAGGACGCGCCCGCCGTGGTTGGAGACCACGACCGCGTCGGCGCCTGCCCGGGCGGCGCGCCCGGCGGCGCGGGCCGTCATGACTCCCTTGAGGACGAAGGGGACCCCCTGCTCGTGGCAGGCGGCCGCCACCTCGGCTATCTGACCCTCGTCCTTGGCGCCCGCGGGCGGGTTCTGGCCCTTGAGGAAAGGCAGGCCGGCGGCGTCGATGTCCATGGCCACGGCGGCGGGGCGGGCGGCGAGCGCCTGGGCGAGCTTGTGGTCGAGCGTCTTCTGGTCCCAGGGCTTGACCGTGACCACGCCGGAGCCGCCGAGGCCCGCGATCGCGTCGCAGGAGCGGGTCATGATCTGGGGGTCGAGGCCGTCGCCCGTCCAGGCGAGCGTGCCTGCGCCGGCCGCGGCCGCCAGGATGCAGCCGTTGTAGCCGACGGTGTCGTACTTCTCGCCGTAGTGGCGCTGGACGTCGCCGACGGGGCCGACCATGACGGGCAACGAGAGGTCGCGCCCCAGCACGGACGCGGCGACGTCGGCCTCGAAGTACGGGTGCAGCGTGTCCATGTTCACGAGCACGCGCTGCCACGCCTCGTGGTTGCGGACGGCCACGGTGCCCGAGCCCTTCGCGCCCGGCCCGGGGATCTGCCCCCGGCAGCCGCGTCCGTCGCACTTGTTGCAAGCCTTGCAGTAAGGCCCGATGTTTCCCCTGGCAGACGCCGCGAGCTCCACGTAGTTCATGTTCCTCTCCCCCTTATCAAGAAGCCCCGGGAGGCTCGCGGCCTCCCGGGGCTGGCTGACCATCTATGCCGGCTTAGGCGCGCGCCGGGACGATTCGCTCGGAAAGCCAAGCGGTGAGCTCGTCGAACGGCACGTCGAAGCGCTCACCGGTCGCGCGGACCTTGACCTCGGCGGTGCCGGCGGCCACGCCCTTCTTGCCGAGGATGACCTGGTACGGGATGCCGATCAGGTCCGCGTCGGCGAACTTGACGCCCGGGCGCTCCTTGCGGTCGTCCACGACGACCTCGAGGTCGGCTGCCGCGAGCTCCTCGGTCACCTTCTGGGCCACGGGCCAGACGACGTCGTCGTTCACGCTCATGGCCACGACCTCGACCTCGTAGGGGGCGACGCACACGGGCCAGCAGATGCCGCGCTCGTCGTTGTGCTGCTCGACCACGGCCGAGACCATGCGAGAGACGCCGATGCCGTAGCAGCCCATGAGGAAGGGCTTCTCGCGGCCGTCCTCGTCCATAAAGGTGGCGCCCATGGACTCGGAGTACTTGGTGCCCAGCTGGAAGACCTGCGAGATCTCGATGCCGCGGGCGGCGTGCAGGGCGCAGCCGCACTTGGGGCAGGGGTCGCCCTCCGCCACGGTGATGAGGTCGGCCCACTCGTCGACATGGAAATCGCGCTCAGGCTCGATGCCGACGTAGTGGTAGCCGTCGACGTTGGCGCCGCAGGCCCAGCTGTGCGCGTCCTTGAGGGACTCGTCGCAGACGATGCGGATGCCCTCGGTCAGGTTCACGGGGCCGATGGAGCCCTTGGGCAGGCGATAGCCCTTGAGCTCGTCGTCGGCCATCATGCGGTAACCCGCGCCGAAGACGTGCTCGGCCTTGCAGTCGTTGAGGTCGTGGTCGCCCGGCACGAGCGCGAGGACCGGCTTGCCCTCGGCGTCGACGACGCACAGCGACTTGACGGTCGCGTTCTCGGGAATCTCCAGGAGCTTCGCGAGGTCCTCGATGGTGTGGGTGCCCGGGGTCTCGATGCGGCGGAGCTCGCCGTGGCCGGGGCCGTCGAGAACCGGGACCTTGGTGGTCGCGGCCTCGGTGTCGGCCGCGAAGCCGCAGTCGCACCAGACGAGCTCGGCCTCGCCGGCGTCGGCGAGCGCCATGAACTCAACCGAGGTGTCGCCGCCGATCTGGCCGGAGTCGGCCACGACGGGCAGCGCCTTGATGCCGCAGCGCTCGGCGATGCGCGCATAGGCGCCCTTCTCCTCCTCGTAGCACTCCTGCAGGGACTCCTGCGTGGCGCTGAAGGAGTAGGCGTCCTTCATGATGAACTCGCGGCCGCGCATGAGGCCGAAGCGGGGGCGCAGCTCGTCGCGGAACTTGTCCTGGATGTGGTAGAGCGTGACGGGGAGCTGCTTATAGCTGCGCAGCTCGTTGCGCACGAGGTCGGTGTAGGTCTCCTCGTGGGTCGGGCCGAGGACGAAGTCGCGCTCGTGGCGGTCCTTCAGGCGCATGAGCTCGGGTCCGTAGGCGGCGTAGCGGCCGGACTGCTCCCAAAGCTCTGCGGGGGTGACGATGGGCGTGAGCATCTCCTGGGCGCCGATGCCCTCCATCTCGTCGCGGATGACGCCCTCGATCTTCAGGATCACGCGCCAGCACAGCGGCAGGTAGCTGTAGAGGCCGGCGGCCGTCTTGCGGATCATGCCGGCGCGGAGCAGAAGCTTGTGGCTCGCGAGCTCGGCCTCGGCGGGATCCTCCTTGAGGGTGGGGGCATAAAGACGGGACATCTTCTGGTAGCGCTTCACGGTGTTTCCAATCGTCCGGATGCGATGCCGGACCAAGGCCTCGGCGTCGTGACACATAAGATAGATTCTACGGCAAGAAGCCCTGCGCGTGCGTCGCAGGCGCTATGCCCCGCGCTTCTCGCCGAAGCGGGACTCGATCTCGGCGAAGAGCTCGTCGACCATGCGCTCCTCCGGGACCTTCCGGATGGACTCGCCGTTGGCGAAGAGAAGCGCCTCGCCGCGGCCCGAGGCCATGCCGATGTCCGCGCCGCGGGCCTCTCCGGGCCCGTTGACCGCGCAGCCCATGACCGCGACCGAGATGGGCGCCTTCACGTCCTGCAGCCGGCGCGCGACCTCCTCGGCGATGGGAATCATGTCCACCTGGCAGCGACCGCAGGTGGGGCAGCTCACGAGCTCGGGGTGGAGGCGCCGCATGCCCAGGGCAGCCAGGAGCTCCCAGGCGACCTTGACCTCCTCGACCGGGTCGGCCGTGAGCGAGAGGCGCATGGTGTCGCCGATGCCCTCGGAGAGAAGCACGGAGAGCGCGGCCACGTTCTTGACGGTGCCCTGGGTGAGCGTGCCCGCCTCGGTGACGCCGATGTGCAGGGGCACGTGGGGCAGCAGGCGCGACAGCTCGCGGTTGGTCTGGATGGTGGCGGGGACGTCGTGGACCTTCGCGGACATGACGATGTCGGCGAAGCCGCGCTCCTCGAAGTGGCGCACGAAGCTGACGGCGCTCTGCACGAGCTTCTGGGGCTGCGTGAGGTCCTCGCGCGCGTCGATGGCGCGGTCGAGGGACCCGGCGTTCACGCCGATGCGGATGGGGATGCCCGCCGAGCCGGCCTCGTCTATGACGGCGTCGACCTTGTCCCAGGAGCCGATGTTGCCCGGGTTCACGCGAAGCGCCGAGGCGCCGCGGCGGGCGGCCTCGATGGCCAGGCGATGGTCGAAGTGGATGTCGGCCACCACAGGCAGGGGCGATTCCGCGCAGATCTCGCCGAAGCCGTCGAGCACGGCCGCGGACGGGATGGCCACGCGCACAATCTCGCAGCCTGCGTCGGCGAGCCGCCCGATCTGCGCGAGCGTCGCCGCGGGGTCGTCCGTCTTCGTGGTGCACATGGACTGCACCGAGACGGGCGCCCCGCCGCCCACCTGGACCGAGCCGACGTGGACAGGGCGGGTGAGGTCGCGCGGGGCGGCGTTGGCATGTGCGGCGTTTTCGGCCATGGCTATCCAATCACGAAGCGGACGATGTCGTTTTTGAGCACGACGACGAAGACGAAGACGAAGAAGGCGAGGCCGACGTAGCTGATGTAGTTCTGGGCCTTGGACGAGAGCTGCCTGCGGAGGACCAGCTGGATGACCTCGATGAGGATCTTCCCGCCGTCGAGGGGCGGGATGGGCAGCAGGTTCATGAAGCCGAGCGACATCGACACCGAGGCGGCGAGGATGAGGAGGTCGAGAAGCCCCGAGGAGGCCGCCTCCGACGCCATGACGGAGACGCCCACGACCGACGAGGACTGGTCGAGCACCTCCATGGTGGTCTGGGGGACGAGGAGACTGCCCACGTACCCGGCGACCATGCGCCCGTAGCTCAGGGCGAGCCCGGCGGACTCGACGGGGCCGGGGTGGTAGACGACGACCTGGGAGCTGATGCCCAGCAGTTTGGCGGGCTGGCCGTCCTCCAGGTCGACCGTGAGCTCGACCTGGCCCCCTTCGCGCTCGACCGTCAGGGTGAAGTCGGTGCCGCTGTCGAGGTAGGTGTCGAGTGCCGCGCTCATGGAGGACCAGTCCGTGACCTCGGTCTCCCCCACCTTGACCACGCGGTCGCCCGCGCATACGCCGGCGGCCTCGGCGTAGGAGCCCGCGCTCACCGCGCCGATCGCGGCCTCGTCCGACGCGACGGGGATGCCCGAGGCCATGAAGTACGCGCTTACCACCACGAAGGCGAACAGGACGTTCACGAGAGGCCCGGCGAAGAGGATCGCGAGGCGCCGGAAGAAGCCCATCCCAACATAGGTGTGGGACCGCTCCGCCTCGAGGAACTTCTCGGCCCCGCACTCGGGGACGCGCGGGGCGCCCGCCTTGGTGGCGCCCTCCTTGGAGAAGTCGTGCCCGCGGTCGTACTCGGTGAGAAGTGCCGCGTCGCGCGCCACCGTCTCGAAGGCGACGGGATAGGTCTTCTGCGAGGGCTTCTCGCCGAGCTCGGGGTTGTAGTACGGCCTCACGGCGGCCCAGTCGGTAAGGCAGACGAGCGCCTCGAGGGCATCGATCTCGTCGATGCCCACCTCGGCGGCAACCTTGGCGTACTCGATGCGCCCGTGGGCCTGGACGCAGGCGAGCACCTCGGCGAGCTTGTCCGACTCGACGGGCTCCATGCCGCAGATGCGGTTGTAGCCGCCCAGCAGCAGGGGCGTGACGCCGATCTCGGTGCCGACCTTCTTGCTCTTGAACGAGAGCCTGTGACGGCAGGGAAGGCCCAGCATGAACTCGGTCACGCGGACGCCGCAGGCGCGGGCGGCGAGGTAGTGGCCGGCCTCGTGGATGAAGACGAGGACCGAGAGCACGATCGCTCCCCAGAACACCGCGGAGAGAACGGAAAGAAGCACAGACACCGGTTAGACCTCCGAGGACAGGGCGGCGCGGGCGGCCTCGCGGGCGCGGGCATCGACGTCGAGGAGCTGCTCGAGGCTCTCCACCCGCTCGACCGGCGTGGCGTCCATGACCGTGCGGACGATCTTCTCGATGTCCGTGAAGCCGCAGGCGCCCTGGCGGAAGGCGAGGTTGGCCACCTCGTTGGCCGCGTTCATCGCGCACGGGAGCGTGCCGCCCTCGCGGCCGGCGCGCTTGGCGAGGGCGAGGCAGCCGAAGGTCTCCTCGTCGGCCTCGCCGAAGGTGATCGGCGCGCAGGAGCCCCAGTCGACGCGCTCGACGGTCGCGTCCCAGCGCTCGGGGTAGCTCAGGGCGTACTGGATGGGGGCGCGCATGTCGGAGCCGCCGAGCTGCGCCTTCACGACGCCGTCGGCGAACTCGACCATCGAGTGAATCTTGCTCTGGCGCTGCACGAGCACGCGAACCGAGTCGATGGGCACCTGGAACAGATGGTGGGCCTCGATGACCTCGAGGCCTTTGTTCATAAGCGACGCCGAGTCGATGGTTATCTTCGCGCCCATGTCCCAGGTGGGGTGCGCGAGCGCGTCCGCGGCCGTCACGCGCTCGAGCTCGGCGCGCGTCTTGCCGTAGAAGGGGCCGCCCGAGCAGGTGAGCCACAGGCAGTGGACCTCGGAGCTTCTCTCCCCCACGAGGCACTGGAAGATAGCCGAGTGCTCCGAGTCGACGGGGATCAGCCGGCCGGGGCGGGCGAGCGGCATGAGGAGGTCGCCGCCGCAGACGATCGACTCCTTGTTCGCGTAGGCAAGGACCTTGTCGGCCTTGAGGGCGGCGTAGCCCGCGTGGATGCCGGCGAAGCCGACGAGCGCGTTGACGACGACGTCGACGTCGGGAAGCTCGGCGAGGGCCGTGACGGCCTGCTCGCCGAACGCGAGCTCGCACGCGGCCGGAAGCTCGGAGAGGACGGGGTCGTCGGCGCGGGAGGGGTCGGCCACGGCCACATGCGCGCACCCGAACTCGCGGGCCGCCGAGACGAGCGCGGCGGCTGAGGTGTTCACCGAGAGCGCGACGACCTGGACCTTGTCCGCGTGCCTGCGGGCGACGTCGAGGGTCTGCGTGCCGATGGAGCCCGAGCAGCCGAGGACCGCCACGCGCACCGGGCGCGGGCGCTCGGAGCGCGGCGCGGTGTCCTCGAAGATGGTGATAGGGGTCATTTAGAGAATCCCTCCGATAAGAAGGAGCAGATAAGCGGCGGCGGAGCCGAACAGGAGCGAGTCGGAGCGGTCGAGAAGCCCGCCGTGGCCGGGCATGAGGTTGCCGGAGTCCTTGACGCCGACCCCGCGCTTGATGCGCGACTCGAAGAGGTCCCCGACGACGCCCACGACGCCCACGACGAGGCCGAGCGGCAGGGCATGCCAGACGGCCAGGCCGTCCACGCCGACGAGGGCGATGACGACCCAGGTGAGCACGGAGCCGACGAGCCCCGCCCAGAAGCCTTCCCAGCTCTTGTTCGGGCTGATTCGGGGCGCGAGCTTATGCTTGCCGAGCTTGGAGCCGACGACGTAGGCGAAGCTGTCGCTCACCCAGATGCAGAGCATCACCCCGAGGGCGAGGACCGCGCCCTGGGGACCCTTGTCGAAGGCCCGGATAAGGACGATGGAGGAGAACGAGAAGCTCGTGTACACGGGGCCGAAGACGGTGACGGCCACGTCGGCGATGTTGGCCCGCGGCGTGGCCACGTACCATGCGGCGATGGCCACGAGGAAGATCATGAGCACCACGGCCATACCCGAGACCCCGCGGGCGTAGGCGGCCAGCGGGAAGAGAAGCGCGACGGCGAGCCCGAAGATCTCGTTGGGGCCGCGCCCGCCCATGCGGCAGATCCGGAAGAACTCCGAGCAGCAGAGCCAGGCCATGCCCATGATCAGCAGCGCCGTGGCGAACGGCCCCAGGAAAAGGCACCCGATGGTGAGCACGGCGTAGATGGCGCCGGAGGTCGTGCGGGTAAGGAGCTTCTCGGCCGACCCGCGGGCACGCTGGCCGCGCAGGGTCCCCTGCGCACGCTGGCTCTCCTTTGCGGCGCGCAGGGCCTCGAGCTTGTCGACCTGCTTGTCGAGGCCGACGCTCTGGCGGCCCCGGTTATCGCTGTTCTCGCCCATGCTACTTGACGCCCCCGAACCTGCGGTCGCGCGCCTGGAAGGACCTCACGGCGCGGAGCATGTCCCAGCGGGTGAAGTCGGGCCAGTAGGTGTCGGTCACGTAGAACTCGCTGTAGGCGAGCTGCCAGAGCAGGTAGTTGGAGAGCCGCAGCTCGCCGGAGGTGCGGATAAGCAGGTCGGGGTCGGGCAGCCCCTGGGTGTAGAGGTGCGCGGAGAGCGCGTCGGCGTCGATGGAGTCGGCGTCGCGCTCGCCGGCCGCCACCTCGGCGGCGAGCTCGCGGGCGGCGCGGGCGATCTCGGCGCGCGAGCCGTAGTTGACGGCGAGGGCGAACACCATGCCCGTGTGGTCGGCCGTCTCGTCGAGGCCCTTCTGGAACACGAGGCGGGTCTCCTCGGGAAGGGCGTCGAGGTCGCCCAGGAACCTGAGCCGGACGTTCTCCTGATGGAAGAGCGGCAGCTCCTTCACGAGCGTGGTCGCGAAGAGGTGCATGAGCAGGTCGACCTCACGCTGCGGGCGCTTCCAGTTCTCGGTCGAGAACGCGTAGACGGAGAGCACGTCGAAGCCCAGGCGCACGCTCGTGGTCACCGCCTCGCGCAGCGACTCGACGCCCGCGACGTGGCCGCGGCTCCGGTCGAGCCCGCGGGCCGTGGCCCAGCGACCGTTGCCGTCCATGATGATGGAGACGTGGCTCGGCACGCGGGCCATGTCCACGTCCTCGAGCGAGATGTCGTCAGGCGAGTCGGCGTAGTACTCCTGAAGGAGCTTCTCGTCAAAGCGCACGGTGGCTCTCCCCGTTCTGCCCGCGCCCGCGGAGCTTCTCCGCATGGGGGCGCCGGCGTCGTGTTTCGGATGTCTGCGAAGAAGGGCGGCCCTCCCCTGGGGCCACCCGCGGCTCGCTTAAGTCTACCCCATAGCCAGAATACGGGCCGGATATGCGCAAAAAGCCGACCGTCGCATGGGCGTCGGCCGGCTTTTTGGTCCTTGGGCGCTGGCTGCGCCGGGGCTGCGGGAACTTAGATCTCCATAATCTCCGCGGTCTTTGCCTTGAGCAGCTCCTCGATCTTCGCGACGTAGGAGTCGGTCAGCTTCTGGATGGCCTTCTTCTCGCGCGTGGCCTCGTCCTCGGGAAGCTCCTCGTCGCGGTCGACCTTGCCGTTGGCGTCGCGGCGGACGTTGCGGATAGCGACGCGCGCCTCCTCGGCGAGCTTGGAGCACTCCTTGGCGAGCTCGCGGCGGCGCTCCTCGGTCGGGCGCGGGAACGGCAGGCGGATGGAGACGCCGTCGTTCGAAGGGGTGATGCCGAGGTCGGAGGCCTCGATAGCCTTCTCGATGGCCTTAAGGGAGGTCTTGTCCCACGGCTCGATGACGAGCATGGAGGCCTCGGGGACCTTGACGCCGGCGAGCTGGGTGATGGGCGTGGGCTGTCCGTAGTAGTCGACCTTGATGGGATCGAGGATGTGGGCGTTGGCGCGGCCGGAGCGAACGCGCGAGAAGTTGGACTTCAGGGCGTCGATGGCCTTGTCCATGTGGGACTTCGCGTAATCGGTGTGCTGGCTCATGTTAGTTCTCCTTGTCAAAGACCACGGTTCCGACGTTCTGGCCCTCGACGGCGTGCAGGAAGTTCCCGTCGCCGTTGATGTCGAAGATCATGAGGGGCATGGAGTTGTCGCGGCACAGCGCGATGGCCGCGGCGTCCATGACCTTGAGGTTCTTGGTAAGGACCTCGTCGTAGGTGACGCTGTCGTACTTGACGGCCTCGGGGTTCTTCTTCGGGTCGCTGTCGTAGACGCCGTCGACGTTGGTCGCCTTCATGAGGATCTGCGCGTTGACCTCGCAGGCTCGCAGCGCGGCGCCGGTGTCGGTGGTGAAGAAGGGATTGCCCGTGCCGGCCGCGAGGATGACGATGCGGCCCTTCTCCATGTGGCGGATGGCGCGGCGGCGGATATAGGGCTCGGCGATCTGACGCATGGAGATGGCGCTCATCACGCGGGAGTCCATGCCGGCCTGCTCGAAGGTGTCCTGCAGCGCGAGCGCGTTGATGACCGTGGCGAGCATGCCCATGGAATCGCCCTGGGCGCGGTCCATGCCGCCCGCGGCGCCCTGGACGCCGCGGAAGATGTTGCCGCCTCCGATGACGACGGCGATCTGAACACCGGCGTCGTAAACGGGCCTGATCTCGTTGGCCAGCCGGGTGGGGACCGAGGGATCGATGCCGAAGTCCTGGTCGCCCATGAGGGCCTCGCCGGAAAGCTTGAGCAAAACGCGGTTGTACTTTAGGTCAGCCAAACCGTCCTCCACTCTTCGATAGATGAACGCGCCAGCAAGGCGCCTCTTTGCCGATAAAAGAGTGTACCAGAGCGCGCGCAGGCAAGAAACGAGCCCTTGCGCGAGCGCAACGTCTGGGCACATAAAAGGAGCCGGCCACGGATGTGACCGGCTCCCGGGGGCTATCTTTCGCGCTTACTCGCCGAAGCGGTAAAGGACGAAGGACTTGACCTTGATCTCGTCGCCGAGGTCCTTGGAGGTCTTCTTGGCGAGCCCGTCGATGGTGACGGAGGAATCCTTGACGAACTCCTGCTCGCAGAGGACGAACTCCTTGAAGTACTTCTCGAGACGACCCTGGGCCATACGCTCCTGGATGGCCTCCGGCTTGCCGGACTCGGCAGCCTGGGCCTTGTAGATGGAGAGCTCGTGCTCGACGGTCTCGGCCGGGACGTCGTCGCGGGAGGCGGCGACGGGAGCGGTCGCGGCGATCTGCATCGCGACGTCGTGGGCGAAGGTCTTGAACTCGTCGGCCTCGGCGGTCTCGGGCTTGGAGAACTCGAAGACGGCCACGTTGGCGATCTTGCCGCCGAGGTGGATGTAGCTGGCAAGGGCGCCGTTCTCGACGGCGAGGCGCTGGAAGCGCAGGACCTTCATGTTCTCGCCGATGACGTGGATCATCTCGACGAGCTCGGCGTCGACGGTGGAGCCGTCCATCTCGCAGGCCTTGAGAGCCTCGACGTCGGCGGGGTTCTGCTCGGCGACGACCTGGGCGAGCTTGGCGGCGAAGCCGGTGAACTTGGGGTTGGTGCCCACGAAGTCGGTCT